>CAJXNQ010000015.1 GCA_913057215.1 uncultured Gammaproteobacteria bacterium | reverse complement strand
GCGCAGGCGCTCTGGTGTTGAGTGATTACGCAAAGGGCAGTCTCGATGCCCAGCCACTGATTGCCAAAGCCACGGACGCACAGATCCCAGTCATTGTGGATCCGAAAGGCGATGATTTTTCAAAATACTCAGGTGCCACGCTGTTAACCCCGAATCTTAAAGAGTTTGAGGCTGTGTACGGACCATGTCCGCACGACTCCCTGTTGATCGAACAGGCGATGCGCTGCATCGCTGACTTTGCCTTGTCTGCGCTTTTGATTACGCGTTCTGAACAAGGCATGACCTTGGTCCTTGCTGATGGGGAGGTGCATCATTATGCAGCAACTGCTCGCGAAGTCTCTGATGTCACAGGTGCCGGTGATACCGTGGTTGCGACACTGGCAGCGGCCTTGGCTGCTGGCTTGAGCTTGGCGGATTCTGCTGAGGCTGCCAATCGTGCGGCTGGATTGGTGGTGTCAAAGCTTGGTACGGCGACAGTCAGTGGCTATGAGCTTGAACGTGCATTGCAGGCGGATAGCGGCGTGTTTCAGTCCCAAGAGGCACTGACGCGTTGGGTACAAGCGCACCAAGCCGCGGGCGAAACGGTGGTGATGACCAATGGATGTTTTGACATCCTCCATGCTGGACATGTGGCCTACCTGAAAGAAGCTGCGTCCTTGGGTGATCGGTTGGTGGTGGCTGTGAATTCCGATGCCTCAGTGGCCCGCTTGAAAGGTCCAGAGCGGCCTGTCAATCCAGTCAATCGGAGGCTGGACGTCTTGGCGGGCTTACAGGCTGTGGATGCGGTGATTGCCTTTGAGGACGATACGCCAATCCCTTTAATCGAGGCATTGAAACCAGACGTCTTGGTCAAAGGGGGCGACTACAAGTCCATTACAGAAGTCGTTGGGTATGACCGCGTTCAGGCCTATGGTGGCGTTGTCCGCGTGCTGGGCGAAGTGGCTGATCTTTCAACCAGCCACTTGATTGCCAAGATCCGTCAGACGGATTCGGATTCCACAAGCTGACACAGCGTATGCATCATTAAAATGTGACACTCTTGGATGCGAGCTGTGTTGGTCGAGGGCGCGGCCAGGACATAATCTGCGATTTGCTGCATCGCTCCATTTGGCTTGTCACCTACCAAGGCCACCGTCCGAATGTCTTTGTCTGCTGCGACTTGCATGGCGCGCACGACATTTTGTGAGTTGCCACTGGTGGATATCCCGATGAGCAGATCACCCGGCTGTCCGATGCCCTCGACCTGGCGAGAAAACACTTGATCATACCCATAATCGTTGCCGATGGCGGTGAGCGCTGAAGTATCTGTTGTCAGTGCGATGGCCGCCATGGATGCACGTTCCTTTTCAAAGCGTCCAATCAGCTCTGCTGCAATGTGCTGAGAGTCAGCGGCTGAGCCGCCATTTCCACACAGCATCACCTTGTGTCCGGCTTGCAATGTTGAGGCCGTGACACCGGCGACAGCCAACAGTGTCTCAAGACGTGACTCGTCCGCGAGAAGCGCTTCTTTGGTGGCAATGCTGGCGGCAAAGGTGGCGCGAATGGTGTCGAGACTCATCAGTGGATTCCTATTCATCAAATGCGGCGCAATTATGCCTTAAATGCTCGAGATTGGTGGTACCAATAATGGCCGATGTGATCCGAGGATCCTGAAACAACTGTCGCAACTGACTTTGGGAATCGGTGGCTAAATGCCCACTGCCAAGTGCTTTTTTAATCAGGATACCCGCCTGATGTGCGGCGGCTGCCTCGATGAGGGGGCGCTCGTGTTGCTCATTGGCATTCAAGGTGATCATTAAGCAGTCGGCTCCAAGCTCCAATGCCAATTGACCGCCTTCCACTGTTTTTCCTGAGAGGCCAACGGCTCGGATGAGTCCTTGGTCGCGCGCATTTAACAGACTATCTAGCGCGCCAGCCTTAAGAATTTCAGTGTCCTGTCCATTGGAATGCAGTAACACCACATCGAGTTGGTCTCTATTCAGTCGTTTGAGACTGGTCTCCAGTGATTCTTGGATGGCGCGTTCACTGAAATCGTACTGACTTCCGGTTGTGGGATCGTAGGTTTCACCGACTTTGGTGATGATCTGGAATTGACCCGATACCCGTGGCAGCAGATCACCAAGACGCGTTTCAGAGTGTCCGTAGGCAGGGGCCGTGTCGAGCACATTAATTCCCAAGCGGCTTGCTTCATTGAGTAATTCGACAACAGCCTCGTCGGAGGGCAACTCAAACCCAGCTGGGTATTTAACATCTGTATTTCGCCCGAGCTTGACCGTCCCCAAGCCAAGCTGGCTGAGCTTGAGTTGCGAGCGACCAAGTGATCTCAGTTCAAGCGCCATGGATACCGTCCGGTTGTTGCGACTGGCCATGTTGGCAGAGGAGTCTGCGGGTTCGGCTGTAATCGTGGCAAAATTGCATCGGCCAGGGCAGGCGCCAGCGCCAGTTTGGTTGGCCAACACACCCAGCACCCGGCAATCGCGTCAACAAATGCGTGATCAGGGCGATGTCCAGACGCATCAGGCTCTGCCCGATTGATGCGAAAGACGTCCACTGAATCGATCTTTAAATCCAGCCAATGCAATCCACGGGTCACCGCCTCTTGAATGGCGGACTGTTGCTCGGTGTCTGTTTTATCAATGCCATCTTCAGCCACCTGTCCGCCAACATAGAGATATTGGGTTGAGTCAATTTCATGGGTTGAAAGTGTGATCTTGGGTTTTGATGTGGCACCCAGTTGATGCCCAAAAATGCCTGCAATCGGCTGTTTCAGTGCAATGACTCCCATGGCCAACGGACGGCGTTGCATCCGCGGAGTCTCGAAACCTGCAGACCGAAGTAGGGCTTCAGTACCCTCACCTGCAGTCAATATGACCTCTCCCTCGAGCGCCCCCTGATCAGTCTCGACGCCAATCACCTGCCCATGTCGGCATGTCAGTGCAGAGACCG
Source organism: uncultured Gammaproteobacteria bacterium (assembly GCA_913057215.1). GTDB lineage: Bacteria > Pseudomonadota > Gammaproteobacteria > Pseudomonadales > Litorivicinaceae > HIMB30. The sequence continues at coordinate 35,218 of CAJXNQ010000015.1, read as the reverse complement.
TGGCTTCAAACAGCTGTCCGGAGAGTTGTTGTTGGAAGGCCGGAATGAGCGTGTCGAGTTTTAAAACAGGCTCCATCAGTCGATACAGATGCCCTTTGAATGCTGAGCTTTCAAAGGCCGGTTCAGATGTTGCATCGATGCGTGTCATGCGTGAGCGCATTGCTTGGCTTGCAAAAAAACCAACGAGGTTCGAGGCCATGGAGTCGGTTGACCACAAGAGCTGATCAGACCGCTCCAGTGTCACCGCACTCAAATTGACCGACCCTTCTCCGTTCAGAGCAGTTCGCCAGCGTTTCGGCATTGCGCCAATGACATCGGCGGCGCGGGTCAGCAATCCATTCAACGCGTATTTTGTGCCGCCGTGGATCATGCCTTGGCTTGCCAATGTCTGCCCCTGACCAAGAGGCCCACGATCTAAGACACAACAATGAATCCCGCGAGCTTTCAGTTCGGCTGCAAGCCAAAGACCGGAAACTCCGCCGCCAACGATGATTTTCATGCAGGCATGCTAGCATTCCTCCCCATGTGGCGACATCTGTATTCCATCGTGCTCACAGCACTCGTGCCTGCATTGGTCTGGCATGTCATCCGAAAATACCGAGCTCAAGGTGAGCCCGTCCATCTGCGGGCACGCCTGGGTGTTCATCCGCCACACATTCCAAAAGGAGCGATTTGGATCCATGCCTGCAGCTTGGGTGAGGCGAAAGTGGCGCTTAAGCTTGCAGAATCGATCGAACATCAACGTGGCGAAAGTACATTCCTATTTACAACGACAACGCCTGCTGGGTTCGCCCATCTGTCCGATGCCAATCGCTCACCTGTGGTATTTCCCTGGGACTTGCCTTGGGTGTGGGATACATGGCTCAGACAGTCTCCCAGTGCGCTTGTGGTGATTGAGACAGAACTGTGGCCAAACCTGATTGCACAATGTAGGGCTCACGCGGTCCCAGTCATTTTGGCCAACGGTCGATTGAGTCCGAAGTCTTATCGCCAATATCAACGTTTTTCAAGATTGTTTCAGCCAATGTGGGCGACGCTCTCGGCTGCCTGTATGCAGTTTGCAGAGGACGCTGCACGTGCCCAACACTTGGGTGTCCCGAGGGCCGTGATTTCTGAAGTGGGATCGATCAAACTTGACCAAACGATGGCGCTTCCTGAGACAGCAGCTGTCGAGGCATTACGACGTCAAACGGAGCCCCGACGACTGGCCGTGTTGATGAGTAGTCATGCACAGGATGAGTTCGCGATCTTGGACGCGTTGGACTGGAGCGACCCCGAGGTCCCTCGTTTATTGATCGTGCCACGGCATCCGCATCGAGCTGCTGACGTCGTTGAGGCATGTGTACAGCGAACGCTGTCAGCGGCTCGATTGTCAGAAGGGTTCCCTGAGACCACGGTTGATGTCTTGATCGGGGATACCTTTGGGCGGATGGCTGACTATTTAGCGGCTGCCGACGTGGTGATCATCGGTGGGAGCTTCGCAGGACGGGGTGGGCAGAATCCTGTGGAGCCTGCGTCGCTGGCCAAACCAATCCTCGCAGGCGCATCGATGTATAACTTCCAAGCGATCAGCGATGCGCTTGAAGCTGTCGGTGGTTTGAAGCGCGTACACCCGAGTACGCTCCTGAACGCCTTAATTTGGGCGGAGTCCTCAGAAGCGGCGGATGGTGCCCGACGCAGCCAACAATGGATCGAATCGAATCAGGGCTCGTCGGATCGACAGGCCACACAGATTCTTCACATCTTAAGTGAGTCCAATCGTTCCGAAATACGTTGACGTGCTCGAGCAGCCGCTGCCCGGACCTGATTCGGCGCGGTGCCACCGATGTGATCGCGCGCTTGCACTGAGCCCTCAACGGTCAGGACTTGAAACACGTCTGACTCGATCAGTGGGCTAAATCCTTGGAGCTCATCGAGGGTCATCTCAGCCAGGTCACGCTGTGTGCGCACGCCGAGGGCAACAGCCTGGCCGACGACATCATGGGCATCACGGAATGGGAGCCCTTTTCTAACCAGGTAGTCGGCAAGGTCGGTGGCGGTTGAGAATCCACTGACAGCGGCCTGCTTCAGAGTGTCGCGCTGCACCACGAGGGCTGGAATCATGTCAGCAAACGCGCGCAGGCAGCCAAGCAAGGTGTCGGCGGCATCATACAGTGGTTCTTTGTCTTCTTGATTGTCCTTGTTATACGCCAGTGGCTGGGCTTTCATCAGGGTCAGTAGATTGATGAGATGGCCATACAATCGCCCGGTTTTTCCGCGCACCAGCTCTGGAACATCTGGGTTTTTCTTTTGTGGCATGATCGAAGAGCCGGTACAAAATTTATCTGGAAGATCAATAAACTGCCATGCAGTTGAGTTCCAGTTGATAAGCTCCTCAGAGAACCGAGAGAGATGCATCATCACAAGGCTCGAAGCACTTAAGAATTCGATGGCAAAGTCGCGATCGGAGACTGAATCCAAGCTGTTTTCGGTGGGTCGTTCGAATTCGAGGAGTTCTGCAGTCCGTGCTCTGTTGATTGGGTAACTGGTTCCAGCCAAGGCCGCTGCCCCCAAAGGACATTGGTTGAGCCGTACTCGGCAATCCAAGAGACGCCCAGCATCGCGTTCAAGCATCTCGTTCCAAGCCAACATGTGGTGCCCGAATGTGACGGGTTGTGCGGCTTGTAAGTGGGTGAAGCCCGGCATGATGGTCTCCGATTCAGCATCAGCCAAATGCACCAGGCCTGATTGGAGGCGCCCGAGTTCAGCGACTGCGAGATCGATGGTGCCGCGGAGCCATAAACGGATGTCGGTTGCCACCTGATCGTTTCGGGAGCGACCGGTGTGGAGTTTCTTACCCACATCGCCGATGAGATCGATCAGCCTGGATTCGATGTTCATATGCACATCTTCGCGTGCGACAGACCAGGCAAAGGTTCCTGCTTCGATTTCTAAGCGAATGGTCTCGAGACCGGACAGAATTTGTTCGCACTCGGGTTTTGTCAGGATGCCTTGTTCTGTCAACATGGTGGCGTGCGCGATCGATCCGCGAATATCCTCAGCGGCCATACGCTGATCAAAACTGACAGATGCTGTAAATGCTTGGACAAACGCGTCGGTGGACTCTGAAAAACGACCACCCCAAAGCGCTTTTGGCGTTTCCTGACTCATAGGGACTCCTTGTGTTGCCTCCAGTATACTTCGCCCAAGGAAGGACCACACATGCAAAAATCATTGACCATCGCCACCCGGAAAAGTCCGTTGGCCCTGTGGCAGGCCTATCACGTCCGCGACAGACTTGAGGCCATGCATCCTGATCTCACCGTTGAGCTGCTGGAAATGACCACGCAGGGGGATGAGCGATTGGATGTGTCTTTACAAAAAATCGGTGGCAAGGGCGTCTTTGTGAAAGAGCTCGAAACGGCCCTATACGATGGCCGCGCGGACCTCGCGGTGCATTCACTCAAAGATGTGCCCATGGAGTTGCCTGAGGGACTCGAGCTCTGCTGCTTCACGGCACGGGAGACACCATTTGATGCGGTTGTCACCCGAGATGGACTGGCGCCCTGGGCCAATTTTGATGCAATTCCCGAGGGTGCGCATCTGGGCACATCCAGTCTTCGACGGATGGCGCAAATCCGGGCACTTCGTCCGGATCTCAAGCTGTCGCCAGTGCGCGGGAACCTCGGAACGCGGTTGAGAAAACTCGATTCAGGTGAATTTGATGGCTTGGTTCTGGCTGCCGCCGGCCTGCATCGGTTGGACATGGCGCACCGCATTGCCTTTGAAACCGCCCCAGAAGACGTATTGCCGGCCTGTGGCCAAGGCATTCTGGGGATTGAGATTCGGAGCTCCGACAAGGAGACACGCGAGTGCGTGATGCCGCTCCAAGACACTGTCGGTGCGCGCGCAGGGCGGTGTGAGCGTGCCTTGAATCGTCACTTAAATGGCGGCTGCCAGGTACCGATTGCCGCCTATGCGATTGAACGTGATGACAGCCTGTGGCTCCGCGCACTGGTTGGATCAGCAGATTGTGGCACCCTCCTCTGTGCTGAGGGGCTGGGATCTTTGGATGATCCCGAGGCCTTGGGTGTGTCTGTGGCCGAGGATTTGGTCGCTCAAGGTGCGCGAGAACTCCTGGCACAGGCAGGGCTGTGACAGATTGTTTGATCGGCCTCAATCGGGTGGTCGAGGTGCTGCCTCAAGCCCTCGCAGCATGGACTGAGACGCCGATTCAAGTGGTGGGCATTGGGTTGGTGCAGGCAGTGCCTGAGGATGTCGATGCACAAGCGGTCATCATTGATTTTGACCAACTGACCGACGTTGTTGTGACTTCGCCGATGGCAGCCAAGGCGCTGACGGATGCACTGAATCAACGTTGGCCACAATGGCCTGTCGGTATTCGTTTTTGGGCTGCTGGTCAGAGTACTGCCGATGCATTACCACCAGACCGTCGCGTTGAGGTTGCACACCCCCCGGGCTCCCAAGGGCTCATTCCACGCATGTATGACGCGCTCGACTCGGCTGCTCGCCTCCTGATCTGCAGCCAAGTTGGCGGTGGGAGACAATTTGATGCGCTGTCTGATTGTGTGGCGTCGCTGCGTCATTTGGAATTGTACCGGCTGATGCGAGTGGCTGAGCCTGACTTGCCGGAGCTCGGGCGGCTGACCCATGTATTACATGGCTCAGCCTCACTGCTTGAGGCCTGGCTTGCACTCCCTGAGTCCGTACGGCAGCAGACGCACCGAGTCACTCACTTGGTCACGAGTACCGATGCGGAGTTACTGCTTCCGGCCGGAACCCGTTATCATCGGTTGGAGTCACCAACACCGCACCATGTTCAGACCGTGATTCAAGGAGAGCCCCGTGTCAAAGGAATCTGAAGACACCCAAACAGCGACCGACGCGGACATCGAGCCGGAGGTGCCTGAGACTTCTGAGACCGCCGCCTCATCAGAGGCCGATGTGCAGGTATCAGATCAAACACCCACGTCAGAAGGCCGTTGGCTTCCCATGCTGTTGGCTGGCCTTGCGATGCTTGCAACCGCCGGCGTGGGCTGGTTCGGTTGGACCGAGTTCGCACGTCTCGAGCAACAGATTCAGTCGCTGGCGCAACAGGTTGAGTCGGTCAGTGGGATCCAGGCCCAATTGGCTGCAACAGACAATCGCCTTCAAGGGCTGACTGATGAACTGTCTCGATTGGGTGGCGAGATTCAGCGATCCGATGCGCGCAATCAGGCGGTCATCGATCGGGTTGAATCAGTGGCTGACGCACTGGCCCGTGCGCAGGTTGATACACGTACGAGTTATACGCTGGCTGAAGCTGAATATCTGTTGAAGATCGCGGACCAAAGGCTGTTGGTTGAGCGCAATCCAGAGACTGCTCAGACCCTCATGCGCACCGCCCAGCAACTGCTAGGTCAGCTCGAAGATGGTCGGCTGTTACCGGTGCGCGAAGCGCTCGCAGCCGATATTCAGGCACTGGACCGTGTCGAAACGGTGGATGTTTTGGGTGTACAAGCGCAACTGCTCGCACTCGACAGCGCATTGGATGACCTGACCCTCCCAGTCCGTCGGCTGATGGAGCCTGTCGAAGACACTGGTGTAGCCTCTGAGGCGCTGGCCGATCAATGGTTGGCGAGACTTCAGGAGTACATTCGGATTCGCGAAGTGGATGCGCCCATCGCGCCCCTGGTGACTGCCTCAGATGCTGGCAGAGCGCGTGAGATTTTGCGCTTGAATTTAGAGCAGATTAAGGTCGCACTGATTCGTGAAGATCAACGCTTATTCGATGCAGGCATCACCCAAGCTTTGCGCCTGACCGCGCACTATTTTTCAGTGCAAGATCCGGCAGGCGCCTCAGTCCTCGGTGCATTACAGGGGTTACAAGGGACACCCGTGGTCCAGGTCATCCCAGATGCAGCCAGCGGGCTTCGCGCGTTAAAACGATATCGCGAGGCGCGGCTCGCCGACCGTGCGCTGACATCTGAGGTTTCAGAGTGAGCCGCTTGATTCGCCTACTCATTGGGCTTGGTCTCTTCGGTGGATTGCTGGCGCTCGGCCTGTATTTGGGCGAGCGCGTGCAAACAGATCCTGGCTATGTGTTGTTTGCTTACGCCGGAGTCACCGTTGAGATGTCGTTATGGACCTTTGTCATCGTTTTCATCGCAGTGTCCGTGATGCTCTGGATCTTATTTGGAATCGGCCAAATGCTCGGCCAAGCTCCGTTGTCGATGTGGCGTCTATTTGGTCGCGCCCGACATCGTCGCGCAGATGGGCGGTTGATCGAAGGCGCTTTATGGCTCAGGCGAGACGCGCCCAAGCGGGCGCTCGACGTCCTCAAAAAAGATGCGAACAGCGAGTCCTTACCGGCACTTCACTGGTTGCTTGCATCCGAGGCAGCGCGTCGGAATGAGGAATATGCAGTGTCTGAGGCCTACTTGGCCAAGGCCGAACAGCTGATCCCGCATGTTCCGAAGCCATTACCGGTCGAGCACCCGCCGACTGAATTTAAAACACTCATGAAATCGCTTAAAAAACACTGGCGAGAGGATTGGGCGCTCTTGCTGGAGTCCGTGGGTTCAGAGGACGCGCTGACGCGGTTGTCACAGCTCACCGCTTTGACGCAGCAAATCCAATCGTCGGTGTCCTTGGAGATTGTGCAGGCACGTCTGGCATTGCGTGCTTCACTCGAGGCTGAGGCGAGACACCATATCGAGCGTGCCAAAGCACTCGATCCCGATCATCCGCTGGTTTTGTTATTGGAGATTGAAAAGGCAGCAGGCACTTCGGATGCACTCGAGCACATGCGCGCTCAGTACATCCCCAGCGTGTCTTAACGCTTTTTCATCGATTGGAAGAATTCTTCGTTTGTGGTGGTGGTCTTCATCCGGTCCACCAGGAATTCGATGGCTTGGAGGTCTTCCATGGAATCGAGCAGTTTCCGCAAAATCCACATCCGTTGCAGTTCATCTTCGGTCGTCAGCAGATCCTCGCGGCGCGTTCCGGACTTCCTGATATTAATCGCTGGGAAGATGCGTTTTTCGGCAGCGCGTCGCTCCAAATTCAGCTCACTGTTACCGGTTCCTTTGAATTCCTCGAAAATCACTTCATCCATCTTCGAGCCGGTATCAACCAGTGCGGTTGCGATAATCGTGAGACTGCCGCCTTCTTCAATATTTCGAGCCGCGCCAAAGAAGCGTTTGGGGCGCTCTAATGCATGTGCATCGACACCCCCAGTCAGTACTTTTCCAGAGGACGGTTGCACTGTGTTGTAGGCACGCGCGAGTCGTGTAATGGAATCCAGTAGAATCACAACATCGCGCTTGTGCTCAGTCAGACGCTTGGCTTTTTCGATCACCATTTCAGCGACTTGCACGTGGCGCGCAGGCGGCTCATCGAATGTGGACGCAATGACTTCACCGCGCACTGTCCGTTGCATCTCTGTGACTTCTTCAGGCCGCTCATCAATCAATAGTACGATCAGGTAACAGTCTGGGTTGTTTCGTGTGATGGAGTTGGCGATGTTCTGCAACATCAGCGTCTTACCCGCTTTCGGCGGAGAGACAATCAATGCGCGCTGGCCTTTACCCAGTGGGCAACACAAGTCAATGATGCGCGCGGTCAGATCTTCAGTCGAGCCGTTACCGAGCTCCATAACCATTCGGTCTTGGGGAAACAGCGGAGTGAGGTTTTCAAATAAAATTTTGTTTTTTGCATTTTCAGGCTGATCGAAATTGATTTCGTCCACCTTAAGTAATGCGAAATACCGCTCGCTGTCTTTTGGTGGTCGGATCTTGCCTGCAATGGAGTCACCTTTTCGTAAATTGAACCGGCGAATTTGACTGGGCGAGACATAAATATCATCTGGGCCCGCCAAGAAACTGGAGTCCGCTGATCGAAGGAATCCAAAACCATCTGAAAGGATCTCTAGGACGCCATCGCCATAAATATCTTCACCACTTTTCGCGTGTGCTTTCAGGATGGAGAAAATGACATCTTGTTTCCGCGATCGGGCAAGATTGTCAAGATTCATACTTTCCGCAATCTCAAGCAGTTGCGGCATTGTTTTTTTCTTAAGTTCAGTGAGGTTCATGCGTTCTCTGATCGCCACAGGATGGAATTTGGGCGTTATTTGGGTTGGTTATCGACAAAAAAATACAAAAAGGGTGGGTCGTGGAGTGCATCCACACCAAAAGCGTAGGCGCTTTTGGTGTGTGTGTCTAGTCTTTTACAGGTTTGAGTCTAAAAATGCAGCCAACTGACTTTTTGACAGGGCGCCTACTTTTGTTGCTTCAGCTTCCCCATTTTTAAACAGGATAAGCGTCGGAATCCCACGAATATTAAATTGCTCAGTGGCTTCGCGATGGTCATCGACATTGAGCTTGGCGATCGTCAGGCGACCGGCGTATTCCGTTGCGAGTTCTTCAAGCACAGGAGCGATCATTTTGCATGGTCCGCACCATTCAGCCCAAAAATCGACCAACACAGGCGTGGTGGACTCTTTCAACACGCTGTCTAAGTTTTCGTTTGTGAGTGTCGTAATTTGATCGCTCATGGCTTCCTCATTGGCTTCGTTGTGTTAGGTGGTTAGGTTTTCAGCAATCTCGATCGCTGCGTAGGTCAGGATGCAATCGGCACCGGCGCGAACCATTGATTCGAGACTTTCGGTCATCACGGCACGGGCGTCAATCCATCCGTTGTGTCCAGCCGCCTGAATCATGGCGTATTCACCACTGACTTGATACACAGCAACCGGGACTTGGAACGTGCTTTTCACACGCCGAACAATATCGAGATATGGAAGCCCTGGCTTGATCATGACCATATCTGCACCCTCGTGGAGGTCTTCGGCCACCTCATGCAGCGCCTCATTCGAATTCAATGGATCCATTTGATACGTGCGCTTGTCTTTTTTACCAAGGCTAGCGCTGGATTCAACGGCGTCTCGGAAGGGACCATAAAACGCACTGGCATATTTGGCTGAGTAAGCAAGGATGCGCGTGTGGATATGCTCCTCAGCCTCAAGTGCATCTCGGATCAGACCAATGCGTCCATCCATCATGTCACTTGGAGCTACGAAGTCAGCGCCCGCCTCGGCATGTGATAACGCTTGCTGGACAAGCACGTCACAGGTTTCATCATTTAACACATAGCCTGAGGCATCAATTAATCCGTCTTGCCCATGCGTGGTGTAGGGATCAAGCGCAACGTCTGTGATCACACCAAGATCAGGAAGTGCTGCCTTGAGCGCACGGACGGCGCGTTGTACCAGCCCATCCGGATCATAGGCGGCACGACCGTCGTCAGTCTTACCGGTTCGCACTACAGGGAACAGTGCCACTGCTGGGATTCCAAGGTGAAAAGCACGTTCGGCCTGTCGAAGCATCAGATCAATCGACATCCGCTCAACGCCTGGCATTGATGCCACTGGTTCGCTTGTGTTCTGACCATCGAGCACAAACATCGGATATATCAGGTGAGATGTGGTCAGGGTATGTTCGCGCACTAATGCCCGCGAAAATGCGTCCCGACGGTTCCGGCGCAGGCGTCGTGTGGGAAATCCGACTGGAAATATGTCGCTCATCTCGAATCCTTCGTGGTTGTTGTGACGGGATTGTCATAGGGTATCTGAAATACTTCTACTGTGAAGAGAACGAAAGGTGCTGAATGACTGAGATCTCAACACCATGAAACAACGCATCCTCTATGCCCTCCTTGCGTGCGTGGCCGCCAGTGCAATCGTTCTTGCACCACAGTGGTTGTCGTTTGAACAATTTGCGTCCCATTATCAGGAGCTGAAAGCGTTCGCGGATGGCTATTTCATACAGTCCTTGATCGGCTTTTTTGTCGTCTATGTACTGATCGTCGCCTTGTCGATCCCAGTTGCCGCTGTACTGACGCTTGGTGGCGCTGCGCTCTTTGGTTGGGCTGCACTGCCGGTAATCGTCTTGGCAGCATCCATCGGTGCGGCATTGGTGTTTATGCTGGCACATTCACTGTTGAGAGAGATGTTGAAAACGCGCGTATCGTATTGGATCGAGCGTGTGGAGTCTGAATTTCGGAAAAGCCCTGTGCGCTGGTGTCTGACGATGCGACTGATCCCCGTGATGCCGTTTTGGGCGGCAAATATCATCCCAGCGCTTCTTGGCATGCGTGTTCTGCCCTTTTTCTATGCAACTGCGATTGGCATTCTGCCCGGGACTGCGATTTACGTTGGGCTGGGTCGAGGTTTGGATCACGTGTTTCAACAGGGATCAGTCCCAGATCTGACAATTCTGTCGGCACCTGAAGTGTGGGGTCCGTTAATTGCACTGGCGATACTCAGTGCGCTGTCCACTCGATTTAGAGGGCAACAGAATGCGCCATCTCAAAGCTGACATTGCCATCATTGGTGGTGGCGCCGCGGGGCTCTCGATTGCCGCGGGCGCCGCGCAAATGGGCGCGCGCGTTGTGTTGTTTGAGTCTGGGCAGATGGGCGGTGACTGTCTCAACACGGGATGCGTTCCAAGTAAAACCCTTCTCGCTGAAGCGGCCGCTCGTGAAGTGGAGGCTCGACTGACTCCTGAAACGGCGTATCGCGATGCAATGCAGGAGGTGGCGCGCGTGATTTCGGCAATCTCACCGCATGACTCGGTTGAGCGATTTGAATCCTTGGGCGTCACGGTGATCAATCAACATGCGCGCTTTGATGGGATGCGACATCTGGTCTCAGCGGATTACAGCGTCCGATTTAAGCGTGCGGTCATTGCGACAGGCGCAGAACCTGCCATCCCAGATATTCCGGGCCTTGAGCAGGTCCCGTATTTGACAACCGACACCCTCTGGTCGCACGGCTCCCATCCGCGCAGACTAATGATCATCGGCGCAGGACCGGTCGGAATCGAATTGGCGCTTGCCCATCAGAAACTGGGTGCCTCTGTAGTCCTGGTTGAGCAGGCACAGTTGGCGCCGCAACTACCCACTGCTGCCGGCGATTGTATCCGCACCATGCTCACTGAAGCGGGTGTCCGAGTGCTGGAGGGTTGGGAGCCTGAGCGAGTGAATGTGCATGAGGGCGCTATCAATGTCGCGTTTCGGTCACAGCCTGCCATTGAGGTCGATACCCTGCTACTCGCAAGCGGACGGACCCCCTGCACAGATGGATTGAACTTGGAATCTGCAGGGGTGCAGTGCACCGGCGGCCGGATTGAGACCAATGTGCGGATGCAAACCTCCAATCGGTCCATTTACGCCCTTGGCGATGTCACGACGCGAGGTGGTCTGACGCATCTCGCATCACATCATGCATCGATCGTGCTGCGTCATGCGTTATTTCGGATTCCTGCACGTGTTGATCAGGCCATTGTTCCGCGCGTCATTTACAGCCATCCTGAGATCGCGCATGCCGGAATGACCGAAGCGGAATTGACAGCGCGGCCTGACGCCGGTGGACTGAGGCGATTGCATGTGCCGATGGCTGACAATGACCGAGCGATGACCGAAAGTTCGGTGGATGGCGGTATTTGGGTTGTGGCCACCAAACGTGGTGAGGTGTTGTCTGTCACCATCGTGTCTGAGGGTGCCGGTGATTTGATCATGCCGTGGGTGCTGTTGATGCAACAAGGGGGTAAATTGTCGACGATGGCTGGATTGGTGTTTCCCTATCCGACCCGGGGTGAGCTCTCAAAGCGTGTCGCAGGACAATTTTATCAAGCCAAACTATTTTCGAAGCCAATGCGATTGCTGGTGCAAATCTTGTGTCGGTTGTTGCCCTGACTAAGTTGAGACAGACATGCATATAACGCGATTACTCCTCTGGATGTTGGTTTGGCCGTTCACGGTCCAGGCGGATTGGAGCCAGACTTTGACTGAGGCAGAGGGCCAGACCGTCTATTTCAATGCGTGGGGTGGTTCGCCGGCCATCAATACCTACATCCAGAATTGGGCGGACATCGCAAAATCCCGTTATGGCATCGACGTGCGCCACGTCAAGGTCAATGACGTGGGTGCCGTTATTAGTGCAATCGAGACAGCGAAACGTGCAGGTGGCGGCGCAGATCAAGGCAGTGTCGATCTGATGTGGATTAATGGTGAGAACTTTGCGCGGATGAAACGGGGCGGTCTCTTGAGTGAGCCCTTTGTCGAGACACTTCCCAATACCGCGTTCGTCGATCTAACCGATCCATCCATTGCCTTTGATTTTTCGGTACCAACCGATGGACTGGAAGCGCCCTGGGGGCGCGCCCAACTGGTGATGATGTATGACAGCGACCGCATTGCCGAACCGCCGCGTTCACTGGATGCGTTACTCGCCTATGCGGAGGCACATCCTGGGCGTGTCACCTATCCCGAGCCACCGAACTTCCATGGCACCACCTTTTTAAAGCAGGTGTTGCTTGAGACGACGTCACATCCTGAGTGGCTGATGGAGCCTTATCGTGAAGAGCGCTTTGATCAAGCCACTCAGGGTGTATGGCAGTTTTTGGATGCCTTACATCCGGTTGCTTGGCGTCAGGCGCAAAGTTTTCCGGACAGTGCTGAAGATTTGATGGGTTTATTTGCGGATGGCTTGATCGACTTTGCGCTGAGTTTTAATCCAAATGACGCTTCGCGAAAAATCAAATCTGGTGAGTTTGCACCCACCGTACGGACCTATGTGCATCAGTCTGGAACCATCGGAAACACTCATTTTTTGGCGATTCCGTTCAATGCGCAGGCGAGCGCTGGCGCACGGGTCTTTATTAATTTGCTGCTGAGCCCTGAGGCGCAAGCCGATAAAGCCAACCCAGAGGTTTGGGGCGATCCAACCGTGTTGTCGATGGCATTACTGACTCCGTCAGATCGTCAACTCTTCGATGCCTTACCCATTGGAGCGGCTACGTTGTCGGCTGAGGCGCTTGGGCGCCCACTACCAGAGCCCCATGCGTCTTGGACTGAGCCGCTTGAGCGTGCCTGGAAAGCGCGTTATTTCGGGCAATAATTGATGACGCTCATTGAGCGGATACTGGCTGTCTTCCTGGCGTTGACAGTCGCAGGTCTTGTGTATGAGTCGTCGCATGGTGGATTGCCTCTTCTGTGGTCTGGGGTTCATCAATTGCTCGAGGCGCCCGCGATTGGCGCATCGGTATGGCTGGCATGGGTGGTGAGCATTCTGGCCTGTTGGTTGTCACTGGTGTGCGCGCAGGCCTTGACGAGCCATCTGGTCACCAAACCTGCACATGGAGGAGTCTTACCGCTTGTGTTGTCGATTCCACATGCGGCACTTGCACTCGGTCTCCTGTTGTTTATTGATTCGGGCGGCATCGCCATGCGATGGGCCATGGCCGTCGGTCTGATCGAAGCACCGCTTGATTATTTGTTCCCCAGAGATCCGTGGGGGATGGGATCGGTGCTGATCTTGGTGATCAAGGAGACGGCGTTTTTCACCTTGATTGCCTTGCCGATTGCGCGACAGTTGCCAAGGCAGCAAATTCAGGTTGTCGGGTACCAAGCGGGATTCTCAAGTCAACAGGCGTGGCATACGCTGATTTGGCCGCAGGTGGTGATGAAGTTGAGACCGGCGATTTTGATCGTGGTCGTTTATGGCCTCACGAATCTCGAAGTCGCGATGGTGGTTGGTCCAGATCAGCCACAGTTCGTTGCTGTCCGGTTGGCGCGTTTTCTAACCGATGCCGATCCGAGTATGCGGGCCGCCGGCGCGATGGGATTATTAGGGCTTCTGATTGCAACCGCGGGTCTATGGTTCATCACCGGTTGGCTGGTCAAGCGACCACGCGCGTGGTGGTTTCCGAGCCTGTCAGTGAAATGGTCAGTCGTATTGATCGGTGTGTCGCTTTTGATGGCAACGGTCGCCTTGGTGCTGTGGTCATTTGCGCTTCGGTACCCGGTCACGGAGGCATGGCCTGTGTGGGGTCTGCCGTCAGCATTTCAGATCGAGCGGCTCGTTGGCCTGGCAGTCACCACAGTGTGGCTTGGCTGCCTGGTTGCTTTGATGTCTGTGGCAATGGCGGTTGTTGTTTTGGAGCGACAAATGGCACGTGGCCAGCCGCGTGTGCATTGGATTTGGTGGGCTCTTTTATGGTTGCCGCAACTGCCGCTTGCAGCGGGGCTGCTGTATGTTGTGACTGTTTTTGGAGGCACGCCCGCGTGGTGGGCTGTGGTGCTTGGGCATTGCTTCATCGCAACACCCTATGCACTCATTGCGCTGAGTGAATCCTGGTTTGATCGAGATGCTCGCTATCAGATGTTACTGAGACAGATCGGAATGGGTCGCGCGACCGCACTAGTCCGGATTTGGATCCCGAGGCATCTTGGATCAATTGTTGTCGCGTTGGCAGTGTCATTTTCAGTCAGTGTGGCTTTGTATACCCACACCTGGTTATTAGGCGGTGGACGGGTTGAAACGCTGGCCCTTGAGCTTGTGGCCTTTGCGCACGCTGATCGTCGCGCAGCTGCCCTCTCTGGATTGATTTTGATGGGACTGCCGCTCATTGCCTTTGTATTGGCCCTGGCGGTGGTCTCGCGGATGGGTGCAAAGCGGCTTGGAATGCGTGGAGGTGGGTTTGCTCAGGTGCGTTGATGTGTCGGTGAAGCGTGATGGGGTGCCCCTTTTTAGGCCGGTCACCTTTGAGCTCGGTCCGGGTCAGGTTATGACCTTGCTCGGCGCCTCAGGGCTTGGTAAGTCGACGTTTCTGCATGCATTGGTTATGGCCGAGCCCGGTGTTGAAATCTCTGGTGAGGTGTCCCTCGATGGGCGCCCGATCGACCCGGATGCGCGGTTTGCCAGTCTCAGTCAGACGGTTTTTCAGGACGCCCTATTGTTCCCACATCTCTCGATCCGTGACAATGTGGGCCTTTCATTACATGGCTGGTCGCGCGAAAAACGCCTCGAGGCAGTGGATGACATATTGGATGCAGTGGGCTTGGGTACGCTACAGACTTCAGATCCATACGCACTGTCACGAGGACAAATGATGCGAGTCAGTATTGCGCGTGCGCTGGTGAGGCCACCGACACTGTTACTCTTGGATGAGCCATTCAGTGCGCTTGATGCCAATAC
This sequence comes from uncultured Gammaproteobacteria bacterium, assembly GCA_913057215.1. Taxonomy (GTDB): domain Bacteria; phylum Pseudomonadota; class Gammaproteobacteria; order Pseudomonadales; family Litorivicinaceae; genus HIMB30. The sequence goes on along the minus strand of CAJXNQ010000015.1, from coordinate 20,199 downwards.
TCGCGACACTGTGCGTGATGTGGTGTTTGAGCGCGCGCGTCTGGCCGGCTCCCATGTCATTCTCGTGACCCACTCCGAGGATGATCGACCGATATCAGACTCAGGACAGGTCCTATGCTTGACGCGGTCTTAACAGCGCATCTGAAAGCACCACTGGCGCGCCTTGCGAAGCCGCTATTGCATGCAGGGGTCAGCGCCAATCAGGTCACGCTTGTCGGATTTCTATGTGGTCTGATCAGTGCGTTCTGTGTCACTCAAGATTGGTTGTTATGGGCATTGGCTGGGTTGGCTGCGAATCGCCTGTGCGATGGCTTAGATGGTGCTCTGGCGCGACTGACGCATCCCACGCGTTATGGCGCTTTTTTGGATATCGTGTTTGATTTTTTGATGTACAGCCTGATTCCGCTGTCATTTGCGATTCGTGATGGTTCAGATGCCTTGCCGGCTGCGTTTTTGATCTTTTGCTTTGTCGGAACAGGCTCCTCGTTTTTGGCATTTTCGATTTTTGCAAAAGAAGTTGGCTTGACAAACCAACGCTTGGTCGAAAAATCCATGTACTACTTAGAAGGCCTGACCGAAGGGTTCGAGACCTTGGTGGTGCTTGCCTTGATGATGCTTTTTCCAGCGTGGTTTTCGGTCTTGGCCTATGGCTTTGGGATACTTTGTCTGGTGACAACGGCCACCCGAATCTGGCAGGGTGTACAGCAATTAAAACAGGTGGAGGCGCAGACCTCAGACCACACACGCTCAATTCAATAGGAGTCTTCCATGAAAACACTACTGCGAGGCCTTGTCGCCGCCTCTTTGATCGCGACACCTGCATTTGCCAATGAGCCAGGATCCGATCTTGAAAAATTAAGTTATAGCCTTGGCATCATCTTAGGTGAGCGCATTCAAAACGATTTTGGCACCTTGGATCCTGAGTTCGTCTTACAAGGATTGATGGACAGTGGAAATCCTGACACGTGGAAGATGGATCGACCTGCTATCAACCAAGCTGTCCAGGCTGCACAGGCACGCGCGCAACAAGAGCAGCAAGCACAAATGCAGGCATTGGCGGATAACAATTTAAAAGCGGGTGAAGACTTCCTCGCTGAAAATGCGTCGAAAGACGGGGTCACAGTGACCGCCTCCGGATTGCAATACCGAGTCCTTGAGTCGGGATCTGGTGAGTCGCCATCTGTCACGGATACTGTACAGGTGCACTATGAAGGTCGTTTGATCACAGGTGAGGTATTTGACAGCTCACTTCAGCGCGGTGAGCCGGTGAGCTTCCCTTTGAATGGAGTGATTCCGGGCTGGTCTGAGGGCGTGCAGCTCATGAAGCCAGGTGCCAAATATGAATTCACGATTCCGGCAGCCTTGGCCTATGGTGAGTCTGGAACTGGACCCATTCCACCAAACTCTGTGCTGGTGTTTGAGGTTGAACTTCTGGCGATTAACCCTGAATCCTGATCAGGGTTGATTGATAAAGGCAGTGACGAAGTCATCGAAGCTGCCTTGATCCTGAGCCTCGATGTCCTGCTGAGCCCGTAAACTCTGCTCGGCAGTCTTCGCAAATTCAGCGCGGCCCTCGGTTGTTGTCTGTGCAATGAGATGACCGTGGTGTAATTCAGCTTGGGCGAGACCAAATTCCAGGTGACCCGGCGTGATCGAGGATGCCTCAACGTCTTCTGATACGAGTGGACAATCCCCCTGTAAGCGCACTCTCGCATCCTGAAGTGCATGCGTGTGTCCCTGAGTTGCCTGCGCCCGATCCAGCACCTCGGCCAATCCATCCAATGAAGCCAGAACTTCAAGGCCGGCTTGTCGAAACGTGCGCTTGGCATCAAAGTGCTGTGAGCCGTGTCGGCCGGCCCAGGTGGCACGCGCATTGAGTCCATTGATCGCAATACATTCTGCATCTGAATTATGTGGGCTGTCGGCGATTGCGCACGCGGTCATCAGCAGTGTGATGAGACAGGCCTCCGTTTCAGAAATGCCGTTTCGTGCATAGGGATTGAGATCAATGGCACGGATCTCGAGGTATTCCACACCACGGTTGATTAATGCCCGAACCGGCCGCTCGGACGCTTTTTGAACGCGTTTTGGACGAATACTTGAGTAGTACTCGTTTTCAATTTGCAATACTGCTGTGTTGAGTTGTTTGTAGCCTGCCTGATCTTTAAGGCCAAGGCCCTCGTAGGTCGGCCAGGGCTGGTGAACCGCACGCGCCAGCGTCTCGCAATAGGTGTCGAGATGGTTAAAGCAAATATTGATCGATTCTTGCGCGGCAGATTGATAGCCCAGATCGCTCATGCGCAAACTGGTCGCGTCGGCTGCAATCCGAGTCCGATCGGACATCTGGAATCGATCCATGGCAAGCAGCCGGAAACTTGCATCCACAGCCGGTGAGGCGCCCGTGAGGAGCATAAAGAGCCATTGGATCCGACGATAATTGCGGATGGTGTGAAAGTAGCCCGTGTCCCGAATCTGCCGATGGTCATTGTCAGCCGCGTGACCATCAAGGTTGGCTCGCCAATGCCAAAATGCATCATCCCAGGATAGATTAAAGTGCACGCCCGCAATGGTTTGCATTTGCCGTCCATACCGAAAGCCGAGTCCGCGTCTGTACACGGTTTTGAGCCGCCCCAGGTAACTCTCGCCGTAGTAGGCAAGTGGGATGTCGCTGTCAGATTCGGGTAATAGACAGGGCATGGACAGCGGCCAAATGCGCTCATCGCCTAAAACGCTTGCAGAATAGGCTTGCAGTGATTCGAGTTCAGCAAGCGCAGCCTGCGGCGTTTCATGGGTCGCTGTAACGAACTCAAGCAGTGCTTCTGAATAATCAGTGGTGATATTCGGGTGTGTCAGTGCCGATCCCAGGGCCTTTGCATGTGGTGTTTGTGCCAATGCGCCCGTGTTTTTGTCGACACGAAGCCCCTCTTTCTCAAGTCCAAAACGCATGCCTTTCAGGCTTTCCAGGCAATCGGGGTGTGCCAGCGCATCTTCGAGGCGCGGGCTCAGTATCGGCAGGAGTGGGGTCATTCGAGGTCCAGTGCAGTGAGCCAACGGGCCGAGTCGACGCGCCGTATCAGCTCCTCATGAATTGCATGCGTTAATTCACGCAGTCGGTGTAGGTATTTTTCTTCAGACTCCCACCGTGCTTTGGGGTGCCAGGGGCCAGCCGTTTCCGACTGCCCGGCGGGGACCTCGAGGCCAAGAGCGCCAAAACTCTCCCAGTCCGTACAGTAGTAAAGACTGGTGATCACAGCACTTTCTTCTGAGGCGGACAGGGGCTCACCACGTGTGGCTTTCTCACCATGCCAACCGGCATTCACCAAGAAACAGCGGGTTTGATGGGCTTGCATCAGGTCTTCAAGAATATAGATGTAGTCATCCAGGTTTCTCGGTAGCAAGGTATCCATGAAGCCGGGCGTGAAACGGATGTCAATTTCAGCATCTCTGGACTCAAGTGGTCCGAGGTGATTGCCATAGCCAAGAATGAACCAGGCAAGGGCTTGTTCTTGTGTGATCCGAGCCAAGGGCGGCAGGACACCGAGTGGATCAGTCGCGAGTATCACCAGCTGGCTCGGTCCGCGTGTGTCCGACGCCTCAGTCGCATGCAACCGTGACAACGGCAGCACCAAATGAACAGGGTTCTCCGGGTCGGTCGTTTCCTCGGCTGGGATTGGCTGACGATCGAGCCCCAAGGGTAGATTTTCTGCCAAGGTTCCAAAGCTCAGTGCGTCATCCAATGAGATTGGTAGATTTTGGTCGAGGTGCAGACGACACCCATCGGCCAGACGGTGAAGCCCTGCACTGGACCATGACAATCCGCGATCGCCGATCAAATGACCACATTTCAGAGCCCAGGTTGTTTTTTGGGTCCCAGCTGGACCTAAAAATAAAGTGACCTCTCCATCACTCTCGGCGGCTGCGCCATGTAGGGGTAAGGTCTGCTTTTCTGGTAACAAGAGCCCAAGCACCGTCAGCAACGTGCGACGCATTTCCCCCGTCGATAGATCGCCTCCGATCAGTACTCGGCGTTTGCCGACGTGCATCAGAACGACGCCACCTCCTTCGTTCAGCACCTCGGCTTCACCGAGAGCATCCGTGGATGCCCAAATGATTTTCCAAACAGGTTTTTCTTTGGGGTTGAACGCCTCTGGAATATGACAGAGCTGATGGCAGCTCATTGCATGCCATGCTTGTAAGGTCGTGATCTCAAGTGGAACTGCAATGTCTGGATCGACACCCATGTGTGTGTGCAGGCGATATCGAGTGCGCTCGACTGTGGAGTCTTTCACGCGCTCCCACAGACCTTTGAAGACGCCTGGATCTAACAATTGAAATTGAGCGTCGGCGCGGATGACGTCGGTCACGGAGGGTTCGTTGACGAGGTAACGACGCACGCTGACATGACGCTCGGTTTGAACAACCAGTGCGCCCTGTGCTGAGAGCTGTCCCTCGCGCGCTGCCAAGGCATGCTCGAGGAGTTCTGCGAAGGTGAGGTCGTCGAAACGGCTCGCCCCTTGATGCTTCATTGCAGTGTGTCAGACCCTGGTGGCTGATCAGAGAGTAGCCATTCTAAGTCAGCCTGATCGTATTCGTATACCTGTCCACAAAAATGACAATCCACTCGGACCTCTTTTTGATCTTCAAACAGCCGTTTCACGTCTTCGGCACCCAAGGCACGGATTGCGCGCGCTGAACGTGCTTTTGAACATGAACACCCAAAATACACGGGCCAGGGCTCAAATTGCCTTGGCTTCAGTTCATGGAATAACCGATACACGAGCTTTGGACCCGCATCGACGATGAGCTCCTCAGCAAGCACCGTGTGCGCCAGCGCTTTCAGGGTGTCCAAGCCTGCTGCCTCGGTGGGTTGATGGCCGCCCTCTGTGGCCAAGCGTTGAATCAGAAGACCGCCCGCGCTGGTCCCATCAGCGGCAAGCCACATTTCAGTGGCTAACTGCTCAGATTGATAAAAGTATTGATTCATGCAGCCTCCGATCGAATCTGCATCTAAGGCAACGATGCCCTGATAGCGTTCGCCCTGTTTGGGGTCCACCGTCACTGCAAAATATCCCTCGCCAACCAACTCTCGAAAGGTCGTGGCACTCAACTCGGGATCCCATTGCGCGGTGGTGCGAAGTTGTCCATCAGAGGTGCACTCGGCGACTAAGAGGCTGACGGGCCCATCTGATTTGGCTTGTATCGTCATTTCGCCTTCAAACTTCAGGCAACTGGTTAAAAGACTCGCAGCCAAGGACATTTCTTGGCACAGTGCGGCGACCTGAGGCGGCATCTGCTGGTGTGCAACCAGCGCTCGCGCGGTCTCGGTCAAGCGTGCTGAGACCACCCGCGAGCCTGGTGCCTGGTCGCACAGATAACGGCGCACCACATCCTGGTCAGCAGTGAGTTCAGTCATCAAAAATTCCTTTTAACTTCGTCAATTGGCGCCGCTCGCGTTTATTGGGGCGATGATCGGTGGGTTGGAAGCCTTGACGCGCAAATTTTCGAATGTCGGCCTCGGCTTCGCGCGCTTTGATTGAATCGGGCGTCTCTGCGTAAAGCAATGCGGCTTCCGAAGCCGGCCTCCGATCCTCGCGGACATCAACAACGTCAACCACCATCACCATCTGACCCTTGGAGATTTCAATTTGCAGACCCGGCATCACCACTTTTGACGGCTTGGCCTTGACTCCATCGATGCGGATTTTCCCACCGTCGATGGCCTCACGCGCCAGTCCCCGAGTTTTAAAGAATCGGGCTGCCCACAGCCACTTATCGAGTCGTACCCCACTCATGATCGCATCCACGCAGTCAGACTTGGAAGGAGGACATCAAAGTCATCAATGCCCTGTTTCCACGTTGACCGAGGTGGTTCGGCGAGATTTGGGTGGCGGATTTCAATCACCTCACGAATGCCGGCTCGATCAGCTGCGTCTAAGACCCGCGGCGAGTCATCCATAAAGACGGCGCGCTTGGGATTAATGTCGTGCTCAGCAAACAGTTGCCGCCAAAACTCAGGATGCTCTTTAGCAACGCCATAGTTGTGGCTTGAAACGATACCGTCGACCATGGACTCTAATGGCACAACATCCAATTTGAGTTGGATCACATCGGGGTGCGCATTGGTGGCGATCAGCGTTCTCATATCGGTCGAGGCAAGTGCATCCAAAAACGCACGTGCATGCGGGCGAAATCGAATGAGATGCGCCAATTCGCGTTTGGCAGCCAGGAGATCAATGCCAAAAAATTGGGCCCATCGATCGGTGCAGTACCAGGCCAATGTGCCCTCGTGCTGTTTGAGTTCGCTTAAAAATGCGGCACGGACTTCGCTTTCAGATTGACCGGTAAGCTCCGCCACAATCCGATGTACATTCTCAAGCCAAAAAGTGGCGTCGTAGTGGAGGTCAAGGAGTGTTCCGTCCATGTCCAGCAACACGTCATCAATCTGATTCCAATTGATTTCATAGGGCATAGAGCGCGTCCTTTGGCAGGTTAAATAGCCGCATCACCGCTTGATAAATCCGCGCGAGATCGTCAAGGCCCGCGTAGCGACCACTCGGTCCGCCATGACCTGCGTGCAATTCGGTATACAGCAAAAAAGGACCGCCAGTTGCTTCTCGATTCAGTGTGGCAATCCATCGTGCGGGCTCCCAGTAGGTCACGCGGGGATCGGTTAAGCCGGCTGTTGCCAAAATACAGGGGTAGGAATTGGGTGCTGCGATTTCGGTGGGCGCATAGTGCATGATGCGTCTGCGAGCATCCATTGATTCTGCGGGATTGCCCCACTCTGGCCACTCAGGTGGTGTCAGCGGGAGATCCGCATCCAGCATGGTGTCAAGCACGTCCACGAACGGAACATCGGCAATGACGCCGGCAAATAATTCGGGCCTGCGCATTACCGCAGTGCCGACTAAAAGTCCTCCAGCACTGCCGCCATGTAATATGATGCGACCGGCTCGGGTGAAGCCATTGCGGATTAAACTCTCTGCCGCCCCAATCAAGTCGTTAAATGAGTTGTCCTTGTCAGCCATGCGACCGCTGGTATACCAGTGATACCCATTTTCCATTCCACCGCGAACATGAGCAGTGACGTGCAAAACGCCGCGCGTCAGAAGTGTTCTACGGGTGGCACTGAATCCAGGTGTCAAACTCATGCCGTATGCACCATAGCCCGTGAGTACAACCGGGGTGTCGTTGGTCAGTTTCAGATCACGGTGGTAGGTCAGCGTCATTGGGATGCGCACGCCGTCCCCGGAGATGCCATAGGCGCGTTCGACGCGATAGTTTGAATCTGTGTGGCCATTGGGGGGTGCAGAGATTTTCAGGGTCTCGATGTCGCCGGTGCGGAGATCAATTTCGAGAACGCGGGGTGGCTGCGCGGGCGTCGAATATCGCATACGGATTCGATCTCGTGTGAAATCTGGCAAGGGCTCCAAGTGCGCATCATGGATCTCTGAGCCCAACTGAAGTGGGTGACTCAGCGAAAAGGCATTGATCTGTGTGCCGCTGATCCAGTACTGAGGCACTCCCTCGGTTGAAATTTCAAAGACCCAGAAGTCGTGTAAGACCTCATAGTCACTGAATAACATGCCGGTGTCTGGTGCCCACAACAGCGTCCAATCGCTGGGGTCGAGTGGCCTGCCGGCAATTGGCAGTGGGGCATGAAACAAGGCAAAGTCAGGGTGCTCGTGATTGGAGCGAATCAGTAGGCCCTCTGGAATCTGCTCCAGCTCGTATTCAAGTCCCGAGATCCAGGCTGTGACTGGAATGGGCTCGAGATCGTTCAGTGATGCATCCAATACAAACGCTTGGTTGGTTTGATGGTCATGACTGTCAATGGTGATCAGCGCTTGTGAGCTGGTCTTGCCAAGACCAATAAAGCGACCGGCCTCTGTCTGGCGAAAAACGCACTGATCCTCGTCTTGCGATGTGCCGATGCGATGGCACCAGACCGATGACGGCCGCTGATTCTCATCGAGTCGGGTGTAGAGAAGCCGATCACTCATGGCGCCCCATTCGAAATCGCCGCGGCAATCTGTCAATTGCTCGGGCAGCCATTCGCCGGTCTGTGTGTCAAAGAGTGTCAGCACGTAGCGTTCGGCACCCTGTGTATCTTCTGAAACCGCAAACCAGCGATGGTCTGGCGAATGATCTGCCGAGCCGACGTCATAATACGCACAGCCATCGGCTCTTTGATCGCCACAGAGCAGCACTTCTGTGTGTGTTGAATCAAGGCGTTGTCTGAGAAAGTCTGGATGCTCTGCGCCCGCTACGAAGCGTTGCCAATAGCGAAAGGCCCCATCGATCACGGGGACTGAGTCATCCTGATCTCGAATCGTGGCTTTAAGTTCGTCGATGATCCAAGATCGAGCATCAGAACCACCGAGCCATTGCTCTGCACGCGTATTTTCAGTTTCCAGATGGGTGCGGATTGTTTCAGGCAGTGTCTCTGGGTCCTCAAGAACAGATTGCCAGTTGTCGGCTTTGAGCCAGGCTGTGTCAGGATTTCGGCTTTGCATGCGCGTAGCGTACACTAGCCGCTGTTGGTTGTGAGGTCTTATGTCACTGAACGATTGGGTCCGGATTCTGGTGTTATCCACCGTCTGGGGCGGTTCTTTTTTCTTTATCGAAGTCATGCTCGAGTCGATGCCACCATTGACCGCCGTATTTGGGCGTTTGGTCATGGGGCTTGCCGGTTTATTCGTCATGCTTCGAGTGCTTGGACATGGCTTTTCGCCATTGTGGGTCCACTGGCGTCAGTTTGCATGGATTGGCTTGATCAATAATGCCATTCCATTCAGCCTCATTGCCTTCGGCCAGACTCAGATTACCGGCTCCCTGGCCTCGATTATTAATGCATCAACACCGATTATGACGGCACTGGTCGCGCATTGGCTGACTGCCGATGAGCGATTGAGTTGGCATAAAGTTGTTGGCATCGGTTTGGGGTTTTGTGGCGTATTGGTGTTGTTTGGACCGGCGGCCTGGTCGGCAGACGCAACCTTTTGGGGCATGGCCGCTGGGCTGACGGCAACACTGTGCTATGCCTTCGGCTCGGTCTATTCCAAGCGGCTGAAACACAACCCACCCATGCTGAACGCAACCGGGCAGGTGGTCTATGCCACCCTGTGGATGTTGCCTGTCGTGCTCTGGGTTGACATGCCTTGGATGCTCCCGATGCCCTCAAGCGGCGCATGGTTATCAATGCTTGCCATTGGGCTGTTGTCGACGACCTTTGCCTTCTATCTTTACTTTCAGGTGTTGAAGACCGCAGGTGCAAGCAATGTGGTGTTGGTCACATTTTTGGTTCCCGTATCGGCATCAGCGCTTGGGATTCTATTTCTTGGTGAGCAATTGGGGAGCCAGGATCTGTTGGCTTACGGGCTCATTGCAAGCGGGTTGGCGGTCATTGACGGCCGTATTGTGAGAGCCCTTGGATTATTCAGACTAAAGTCGCATACTTAAGACATCGTTTAAATCTCAAGGAGACCATGATGCGTCGATTGTTGGCCAGCCTGTTGCTTTTAATGTCAACGGCCAGTGTCGCGAGTACGCAAACCGCCATTTTTGCCGGTGGATGTTTTTGGTGTCTAGAGCCCCCTTTTGAGCGAATGACCGGTGTCTTGGACGTGGTGTCTGGGTTTTCAGGTGGCACCGAGGTGAACCCGACCTATGGCGAGGTGACATCTGGTCAGACAGGACATACTGAAGTGGTTGAGGTGACCTACGATCCCAAGTTGGTGTCTTATGAGGCGCTTCTGGAGACTTTTTGGCGGCAGATTGATCCGACAGATGCCGATGGGCAGTTTGTGGATCGGGGGCGTCACTATCGGACCGCGATTTACACCACAACCGCCGATCAATTGGCATTGGCGCTTGAGTCCAAGCAGAGGCTTGAGTCCGATCAGATATTCAACGGGCCGATTGTGACTGAGATCGAGCCAGCGGGCGCGTTCTATCCGGCTGAGGAGTACCATCAGGATTACTACAAGACCAATACAGTGCGTTATAACTTTTATCGATTTCGCTCAGGGCGCGATCAGTTTCTGGATCGGACCTGGGCCGATTTAGACGCGTATACGATTTTCGATACAGTTGCCGAGGCACAGACGGACCTCGCCGATACGTCGGAGTCTCCATATCGACGGCCCGATGACGCCACGATTCAACGGTTGCTGACACCGATCCAGTACGAAGTCACGCAACAAGATGGAACTGAGCCACCGTTTCAAAATCCTTATTGGGATTTAAAAGATGATGGGATCTATGTGGACGTGGTCTCTGGAGAACCGCTGTTTAGCTCATTACACAAATACGACTCAGGCACGGGGTGGCCCTCGTTTTGGCAGCCCCTTGAGGCGGACTATATCGTTGAGAAGGATGATTTTAAGTTGTGGATGAAGCGTACAGAAGTTCGCTCACGCTTCGGTGATTCACACTTGGGACACGTCTTTGAAGATGGCCCAGCACCCACGGGGCTTCGCTATTGCATCAATTCAGCCGCGCTGGAATTTATCCCGGTCGATGAAATGGCCGCTCGCGGTTACGGGGCTTACTTGCGGAGCTTTGAGATGGCCGGCCGGCGTTGATTGAAACCCTTAGAATCGGTCTTATTGTGTAAGTTCTTGTCATCCAAAGAGGATTTGTTATGCCTGTTACAATTTCACACCGCGGCACGAGTATTGAAGTTGATGGAAACTTACCGGTTGTTGGTAGCCAAGCGCCGGATTTTAAATTGACGGCCAATGATTTGTCAGAGATCACATTGGCTGACTATGCAGGGAAAAACCTGATTCTCAATATTTTTCCATCGATTGATACCCCGACGTGCGCACAGAGCACACGTCAATTCAACGAAGAGCTGGCGTCGCTTGAGAACACTGAAGTGCTCTGTGTCAGTGCCGATTTGCCCTTTGCGCAGTCTCGATTCTGCGGCGCAGAAGGGCTTGAGCGAGTGCAAACCGGTTCAACATTCAAAAGCTCATTCGCGACTGATTACGGGGTACAGATCCTGTCAGGCAAGCTTGAAGCACTGACAACGCGCGCTGTGGTTGTGATTGGACCCGAGGGCGTGGTGAAGCACGTTGAGTTGGTCCCAGAAATCGGTCAAGAACCGGATTATCAAGCAGCCTTGGCGGCCCTTTAAGGCGTTTTGATCATTGAGGCCACTCGGGTACGAGTGGCTTCGGTCGCGGCTTCGGCTTCATCTGTCAGTTGCTGATACACCTCGATCAGCTCAGCTGCCATTGCGGTCAACTGGCTGCCACCCCCTGATTGACCTCCGGTTTGCGTGATCAGTACTGGTTCCTTGAGGGTCTCGTTCAGCTCTTGGATCAACAGCCACGCGCGTCTATAGGACATGCCAATAGACTTGGCTGCTTTCGACAGAGAGCGCTCTTGTGCGATGGCTTCGAGCAGTGCAATTTTACCAGGACCAAGAACGGTGTCGTTATCACCGATCACGACTTTGAGCTTTAAACGCGGCGCGTTCATCAGCAGTCGCGATCTTTCACCCGACGTGTTGTTTTACGTGGATGCAACACGTAACAGGTTCCGACGTCGCTGTCGCCACGGGTGACAAACATCCGATACGGGTTACTTTTCACTCGGACATTCAGGGCCGTCCCATATGAGCGCTCGAATTTCGCAGTCGCGCCACCGAGAACTTGCAACGAGCATTCGGTCATCGAACGTGCGGTGACACTGACTCCAACCTCTTTGAGGTTTGCGACGATGTCTTGGCAGAACTCTTGGCTCGTGTCGGAGCTCGTGAAGCTTCGAGCCTCTGCTTGAGTGGCTGCCACGGCCATGCACAGGCATGCACAATAGATCGTGAAATATCTCATGTGCTTAGGCTAGCAAGTCTTGATCACCAAAAACACTCTTAATGTGCACCATGCTGTGTCTTCGTCTGCTGGACATCACTTTGAGTAATGAGTTGGCTGACTTTCATCACGCCCCAAACCATCGCCCCGACCATCATGAGGACGACTAAAAGGCTTGGCCAGAGGGTGTGGAAGGTTTCAATATCGATTCCGAACATGGCACAGTCTCCTTTTCGAAGTGCATGCCTTGAGCGTACGCCAGCTTCCAAAGGATGCGCTTGGCTCAGAGTATGCCGACTTGATCGAGATCAGGTGGAATGCTCATCCAGTTCCATAAACCGGAGAAATGCAGCATCCAAGCGTTCTTTGAGATCTTGGTACCGGGTGGTCTCCCGCGCGACCTCCGCTGGATCTTGTGTGAAGAATTCCGGGGTCGCCATGGCTTGTTCAAGTGCTTCGATGTCGTGCTCAAGCGCTGCCATGGTGTCTTCGAGCTGTTTGTATTCGCGTTGCTCGTTATACGAAAGTTTGCGAGTGGGGTTTTGTATTGGCTCCCGAGGCTTATTTGGCGCAGCCGTTGTATCCACTGTTTTTGTCGACGTGGGCTCAGGCGGCTTTTGGCGCAACCAATCTGAATAGCCCCCGACGTATTCTCTGAGTCCGCCATCCTCATCAAATGACCACAGGCTTGTAACCACCGAATCCAGAAAGTCGCGGTCGTGGCTCACGATAATCAAGGTGCCCTGATAGTTCAGTAAGGTGTCTCTCAGTAAGTCGAGGGTCTCGAGATCCAGATCGTTGGTGGGCTCATCCATGATCAGTAAGTTGGCCGGCTTTAAAAATAAGCGGGCCAGCATGAGGCGATTGCGTTCACCACCAGACAGCATGCGTGCAGGGCCTCGGGCGCGTTCTGGTGAAAACAAGAAATCCTGCAAATACCCAATGACGTGCTTTTTACCCCCGCCAATCTCAACAAAGTCTGACCCGTGCTGCAGGTTATCGATCACGCTTGCGTCATCATCGAGCTGTTCCCGTAATTGATCGAAAACCGCCATTTCCAGATTGGTCCCCTGCCGGACAGACCCAGCGGTGGGTTTGATGTCACCGAGAAGGGTTTTAATGAGCGTACTTTTGCCCGCGCCATTCGGGCCGATGACGCCGATCCGGTCACCTCGAAGGACCGTGGTTGAGAAGTCTTTAAATAATGTCTGCTCGCCCAGCGTGAGTGACAGCGAGTCAGCCTCAAACACCAACTTCCCAGATTTTGACGCATCAACCAGGGTGAGATCCGCTGATCGTTGTCGCTCTCGGCGCTGGGCACGTTCTCGACGGAGTTGCTCAAGCGCACGGACTCGACCTTCATTGCGGGTACGTCGGGCTTTGATCCCCTGGCGAATCCAGTCCTCTTCCTTTGCCAATTTCTTATCAAATTGTTGAAACTGTTCGAGCTCCGCAGCCAGTTCCTGATCGCGCCGAATGAGATAGGTGGGGTAATCGCAGGCATAGGAGCGAAGGACTCCACGGTCGAGCTCGACGATTCGGGTGGCTAAGGACTGCAAAAAGCGTCGATCGTGCGTGATGAACAAGACAGCGCCTTGAAATTGACGGATTTGTTCTTCGAGCCACTCGATGGCTGGAATATCTAAATGGTTGGTTGGTTCGTCGAGTAATAAGATATCGGGTTCAACCACCAAGGCTTGTGCCAACAGCACCCGGCGTTTCATGCCGCCTGAGAGTCGATCAAAGGATGCATCTGGGTCGAGTCCAAATTTCGACAAGGTTTGAGCAACCATCTGCTCAACGCGCCAGCCATTGGCATCCTCGAGCGCATGTTGGATCTGCTCAAGTTTCGAAAGCATTTGATCCGATGGATCTTGAGAGACGTCGTGCAAGACCTGGTGATATTGCTCCAGTAGTGGCGTTAAATCACCAAGGCCGGCGGCCACAACCTGAAAAATAGTGCGTGAGTCCCCCATCGGCACGTCCTGAATCAAGCGTGCAACGCGAAGCGTCTGGCTGCGATTCATCTCACCTTGGTCGGCTGTTAACTCACCAGCGATCAGCTTCATGAGGGTCGATTTTCCGGCTCCATTTCGCCCAAGAAGCCCAATACGCTCGCGCGGCTCGATCGTCAGTGCGATCCCCTCGAGAATTGACGGGCCGCCAAAGCTGACCGTGATTCCTTTAAGCGTGAGTAGGCTCATTGATTTCGTCCTTGAAATTGGAGTTGCCGCCAAGCCTCGAACAACACAATGGCAACGGAATTCGAAAGATTCAGACTGCGATTGTTTGGACGCATTGGGATGGTCACCACTGCCTCAAAATCCGAGCTGTCTCTGACATCATCGGGCAGACCTCTTGTCTCTGGTCCGAACACCAGTGTATCGGTGGGTGCAAACTCAATGTCTGTGTAATCAACTGTGCCTTTCGTTGACAGGGCAAATCGGCGCCCCGTGGTCTGTTCAACATAACTCGACCAGTTTTCAAAGCGAGTCACGTGAGCCAGATCATGATAGTCAAGCCCCGAGCGACGGACTGCTTTTTCATCAAGTGAAAACCCAAGTGGCTCAATTAAGTGGAGTTGGCTCCCTGTGTTGGCACACAAACGAATAATGTTTCCGGTGTTAGGAGGAATTTCCGGTTCGTACAGGCACACAGTGAGCATGGCGAGACAATACGCTGGAATGTGGTGAAAAGAAAGCAGAGGCATATCCGGTCCAAAATGGACTGAAACTATGCCCATGACTGAGCTGGGCGGCAGTCATTGGAAGCGCCATAGTTCGGATCAGGAGGAAGCTATGTCTAACACACCACTGCATCACGTGATTCCGAGAACGACCGACATTGGTAACTTAGAGGTCAAGCGTGCACTGCCCTCTCGGCAATGTCGCTCGGTGGGTCCTTTTGTGTTTTGGGATCAATTTGGGCCAGGTGAGTTATTGTCTGATCAGGGCATTGATGTTCGGCCACATCCACACATTGGCCTTGCGACCTTAACCTATTTGTTTAATGGGCATATCCAGCACCGCGACAGTCTGGGCTCTGATCTGATCATTGGACCGGGTGCAGTCAATCTGATGACGGCAGGCTCTGGTATCGTGCACTCGGAACGTTCTGACGCGGCTTCGAGGGCTGCTGTGAGTCGCTTATTTGGGATCCAGAGTTGGCTCGCTTTACCGCGGCAGTTTGAGGAGCAAGATCCGGATTTTGTCCATTACGCGGATGCGACCATTCCGACGTTTCATGAGGCGGGTATTGCCGGGCGCGTGGTGATGGGTCAGTGGTCTGGGTTGGTCAGCCCCGTGGTTTTTCCACATCCAAGTGTCTATGTCGATTTCCAGCTCGATCGAGGCAGCACGCTCGAGGTTCCCGCAGATTTCACCGAGCGTGCAATCTTCAGTGTCGATCAACCCATTGAGTTGGATGGTATTCAATATGCGGGATCTGAACTCTTGGTGCTTGCGCCTGGATATGCAGCGACATTGAAGGCGCCGCAGGGTGCACGTGTGCTGGTTTTTGGTGGTGAGCCGCTTGATGGACCGAGACACCTCTGGTGGAACTTTGTTGCATCCGATCCCGAGCGACTTGAGCAAGCGAAGCGGGATTGGGTTGAGGACCGGTTTGCGAGAGTGCCTGGTGAGACCGAATGGATCCCGCTGCCGGCGGATTAATCCAGAATCTGATCGCGAAGCCAGGTGGCCAAACTTTGATCGGGTAGATCTGGAAATCGCTCGTGCTCGATGACCGGCTCGAGTTGGAATTCGATCGGCTGATCAAGTCGACGCCGTACCTCGTGCATGTACAGACCGAGTCGGAGTGTCAGCGCAGTCCGAGAGGCATGCTGAAAGAGTGCTGAGTTGGTCCCAAGAAATCGAATCGGCAGTACATCCGTCCCACTGGCTCGGATCAGGCGCCCGACGAGTGGTTTCCAAACATCGTCACGCACTGGCACGCCGCGTTTGGGTGACCACGAGACGCCACCGGCCGGAAACAGCGCAACAACGCCCCCATTTTTAAGTGTCTCGATGGATTTCTTGCGGGTTTCAACATTGATGCGCGTGGCAGCGCGTCCAGGTTGAAACTCGATTGGCAGGATGTTTGGATTCAATGCAGGTTCTTGCCGAAGGACACCGTTGGCAATCACCCGAAATTGAGGATCAATTTTCGAGGCAATCCATGCCAGCGTAACGCCGTCAGCCACTCCAAATGGATGGTTGGCAACCAACAAGAGCCCCCGACCCGGACGCCGTTTTGGCAACACCATGGTCTCGCTCGATGGTCCGCGGGCGCCGAGATAATCCATGGCAGCATCCCAGACCTCAGGACTTTGCAGTGTGTTTGCAACCTGTTGAAACCCACGGTAGCGTCGCATTAAGCGTCCGCGTCCGCTCACTGTTTCCATCGTTTTGATTAAAAAACGTTGCGGTGCCGGCATCCAATCTTCGGCATATGAAATGGTCTGTGCTTTCAAGTGACTTGGATCCTACGTCAAGACTCTGCAATAAAACCTGCATACACTCGGAAAATCAAGATAAGGAGCTTCAATGCGACATTTGACGGACACCCATGCTCATACCGTGGCCAGTACACACGCCTATTCCACGGTCGATGAGTATTTCCGAGAGGCGGCTGAAAAAGGTTTGCAACTGTTTAGTGTGACCGACCATGGCCCCGAGATGCCGGATGCGCCGCACCCGTGGCATTTTGGAAATATGCGCGTACTGCCTCGGATTAAATATGGCGTTGCCATGCTGCGCGGCATCGAGGCCAACATATTGCCTGAGCCGCGGGCAATCGATGCCAATGAAACCCTGATGAGCTTCATGGATTTTGGTATTGCAAGCTTGCATGAACCGGTGTTTCCGCCGGTGGACGCAAAAACCCATACGCAGGCCATGATTGCGGCGATGGAAACAGGGCGGATTCAAATCTTGGGCCATCCGGGAAATCCCAATTACCCCATCCATATCGAAGAAGTGGTGCGCGCTGCTCGGGATAATAATGTGCTCATCGAGATCAATAATTCGTCCTTTGTCTCATCGCGCAGTGGCAGCGCGCCCATTTGCGTAGAGATCTTAGAAACGGTTCAACGCTTGGATTGGAAAGTGGCGCTCGCCAGCGACTCTCATGTGCACTACACCATCGGTGATGTGGATGTTGCCCTGTCGAAAGTTGATGCGATTGGGTTTCCAGAGGCACAGGTTGTGACGATGAACCCCGCCCGATTGCTCGGATTCCTCAAAGAGCATGGCAAGTCGGTGGCTGATGAATTGTCTGAATGGCTGAAAGCTCAGGATATGCCCGCGATTCTTGAGATGTAGTGTGGTCTCTCGCTGAACTGACGTATCCTCGCAGTTTTTGCGGGTGATTCGATGGAACTGGCTGGCTTTGAAATTGTCGCGATCATTGTTTTGTCGTTGGTTGCAGGTGCAATCAATACAATTGCCGGCGGCGGTTCCAATTTGGTGGTGCCGACCTTGATGATTTTTGGCATGCCGCCTGAGGTTGCCAATGCCACCAACCGAGTTGGCATCTGGATCGAGTCTGTCGTCGCCGTGTCTGAATTCAGACGCCACAAAAAATTAGAGACCTTCGATTTGAAGGCCATTTTAATTCCCATCGGCATTGGTGGGTTATTTGGTGCCCTGGTTGCTGCCTTTGCGCCCTCTGACATCCTCAAACCGCTATTGATCGGTACGATGCTGACCATGTCTTGCGTCGTACTGGTGAGACCGGCTGTCATTTCACCGCCAAGCGGAACTCAAATACTCGCGATGAAAGACACGCCAGTCGCATGGCTCGGTTTGTTCATTGCAGGATTCTATGGAGGATTTGTGCAGGCCGGTGTCGGGTTTCTGCTGTTGGCTGCGCTCGCGGGCACATTGAAATATGACATGGTTCGCGCCAATGCACTGAAGCTCGTGTGTACGCTCGCATTTACGACTGTGTCATTAGTCATTTTTATTTGGCAGGACCAAGTGGACTGGCAGATCGGCTTAATCCTGTCGGTCGGCTATGTCGCAGGTGCCTTTATTGGGGTGAAGATGGCAGTCTTCGCCGACCCTCACCTATTACGCTGGATCGTCTTTGGCGCCACTGTCTTAGCTGGTGGCGCCGCGCTGTTCACGAGTTGATTAACTCGCGATCAGAACAATGACTGCAATGATGACGATTGCAGCAATGATGTAGGTTGTATTCGAGCTACCTTCTGAGGCTTCAGGCTCGTTCTGAGTCGAGGTGTGGGTCGCTCGCTCGGGTGTTGGCTCAGATGGTGTCGATACACTGGGCTCAGGTGTGGGCGCTGATGCAGGTTCTGCCATGGGTGCTTCCTGTGGCTTTTCAGGTGCTGGCTTTGCAGCTCCATCCACACAATTAATGCAGCGGCGACCTTGAGGCTTCTGCTCGCCAGAGATGGTGTAAGCCGTTGTTTTATCAATTTCTGCACCGCAGACGGAACATGAACGCACTGGACTCTCCTCGCAAACGAATCGTGAAAACATGCTAGATGATTTTTCAGGAAATTATCAATCATTTGCGGGATAAAATCTGGGAATTTATCCCGCAGTTTGAGATCGAGACGTCATTGGTCGTGACCAGTCGGGTCTCAAGTGTTTGCCCACATGCGCGCTATATCTTTATCGAGTCGGCCATTTGGCCACCCGTGAGTGAGAGAACTGTTGTCGCCAATCGCTCAATTTCTTCAACATGATGCGAGACATAGATAATGGGAATTTGCATCTCGTCACGCAGTCGTTCGAAGTAGGGGATGATCTCGAGCTTTCGTGGGAGATCCAGTGAGGACAGTGGCTCATCAGCCAAAATGTATTCAGGTTCTGATAAGAGTGCCCGCCCAATCGCCACACGTTGTTTTTCGCCACCAGAGAGGGTGGAAGGACGGCGCTTGTTGAGACCATCTAAGCCGAGCATTGCAATGATGTGCTCTGTTTTTTCAGGCGCTGTGGGCAGCTTTCTGAACCAACGCCCAAGTTGCAAGTTTTGTCCGACTGTCAAATGAGGAAACAGCCGAGCGTCTTGGTAGATATAGCCAACTCGACGTTCCTGGGGAGGCAGGTTGATGTGCTGTTTCGAGTCAAAGAGCACGCGTTGATTGATCTCGATATAGCCCTGGGACGGCGAGATCGTGCCTGCCAAGCTATTGATCAAGGTCGTCTTCCCGGCGCCGGAGGGTCCGCAAATCGCGGTCAGACCTCGGGGCGCTTGAAACGCGGCGCGCAGTTCAAAGTCAGGAAACCGATGTAGAAGGTCAACAGTCAGTGTCATCGCCCCTCCACAATCCGTGCAACACGTGTTGCGAGCCACTCAGATAAGAGAAGCGCCGCCATTGATAAGAGGATGGCGAACACGACCAAGCGCATTGCCGACTCTTCACCGCCTGGGACTTGCATGAAGGAATAAATGGCGGACGGGACGGTACGCGTCTCACCTGGGATATTTGAGACAAACATGATGGTGGCACCGAATTCTCCCAGCGCTTTTGCAAATGCCAAAATCGCGCCAGTTAAAATGCCAGGCATCGCCAGCGGCAGTGTGATGATGAAAAAGCGTTGGAGTCCGTTGGCGCCCAATGTCTGTGCGGCGTCTTCCAAGCGCTGATCAATACTCTCAATGGACATCCGGATGGCGCGCACCATCAGTGGAAACGCCATCACAGCTGCAGCCAGAACGGCTCCGGTCCAGGAGAATGCAAATACGATTCCAATATCGGCTAAAAAACGCCCGATCGTGCCCTGCGTGCCAAATAGCATCAACAGCAGATAACCTGTGACCACCGGTGGGAGAATCAGTGGAAGATGAACCAGCCCGTTCAGAAGTTGTTTCCCCCAAAATTCCTTCCGAGCCAACACCCATGCAACCCAAATCCCCAAGGGCAGGCTTACAAGGGTCGCCCAGGTTGCGACACGAAGCGATAATAAAACGGCTTCAATCTCGTCTGGCGACAATCCCTCAATCATGGCAAATCAACCAAAAACCCGTGCTCGGAAAAAACGCGTTTCGCAGTATCTGAGTGAAGAAACGTATGAAATGCTCTCGCCAGTGCATCCTGATTCGGATCACGCGGTCTTGCAGTCAATGCGGACAGGTATTCGATGACCGGGTGGGTCTCCGCTGGAAAGATCCCCCGCTGATAGACGCTTGGTTCGGCTTTGGCGTCTGTCACATAGACAATTCCATAGGGGGCTTCTCCCAGTGCGACCAACTGGAGCGCAGCTCGAACGTTGTCTGCTTGCGCGATTCGAGGCTCGACTGTATCCCAATGCCCGAGAGTTTCTAACGCTGATTTCGCATACATCCCCGCAGGGACCGCGTCGACAAGCGCGACCGCAAGACGGCCGGAATCTACGATCTGATGAAACGG
>CAJXNQ010000014.1 GCA_913057215.1 uncultured Gammaproteobacteria bacterium | reverse complement strand
TCGCGACCGCCAGAATGGTCATTGATACTACTGCTTCCATGGTTTCCTCCAATCTAAGGATAAGTTAAACAGAACTGTTTTAATGGTGCTCATGCGCCATCGATAAGTACACAATCGTCAGCATCATAAAAATGAATGCCTGGAGAGTGATCACAAAAATGTGAAAGATTGCCCACGGGACCGAGAGAATCCACTGTAGGTAAAACGGTAGGAGCGCAATCAGAATGAAGATCAACTCTCCTGAATACATGTTCCCAAACAAACGCAAAGCCAGCGACAGTGGTTTTGCAAGTAGCCCAACACTCTCCAAAAGGAAATTGAAAGGCAGCAACCATTTCCCGAACGGCTGAAGCGTCAACTCGCCAATGAATCCGCCAGGCCCTTTAATTTTGATGGAATAAAAGATGATCAACAGAAAAACGCCCAAGGACATTCCAAGCGTGGCATTGATATCAGTTGTTGGCACAATCTTCATGTACTCAACGCCGAGCTCATAGAAAATCCGTGGCATCAAATCGATCGGAAGCAATTTGACGGTATTCATGATGAATATCCAGCCAAAGATTGTCAGCGCCAAAGGTGCGATCGCTTTGCTTTTTCCGTGGAAGGATTCGCGAACTGCGTTGTCGATAAACTCAACAACCATCTCTACAACGCATAACAACCCAGATGGCACGCCTGCATGCGCACGACGCGCGCCAACGTAGAAAATCCAGCTAAATACTATGCCCAAGAAAAATGCCCAACCGAGTGTGTCAACGTGCACGGCCATGAAGCCCATCTCTGCGGCTTCTTGAGCACCATAGGCAAACGACCAACCGTTTACGGGGTGATAGCCATAGGTCAGATTCGTAAGGTGGTGGGTGATGTACTCAGTGCTTGTTGGGTTTTCAAATGCCATTTTTAATCCACTCTAAAGTGTTTTTGCCCTACCGAGCGTCCACGGTAGACTCAACTGCAGCGTGACAATCGTCATCACAAAACCTGCGAATAACCCCGCAGCATCAAGCCAAGGGACCGACGTCCAAACGGCAACAAATGCCACAGCGGTCGTCACTAATTTTAATGCCTCGCCAACGAACACGTTTTGTGTGATTCGTCTGGCATTTCGGGCCCCTCGTACTCGAAACGCCCATAATCCGAAAATCAATTGCGGAATGGCCGCAATGAGGCCTCCTATCAACGCACTCATCCCGAAAGGCCACGAGATAAAAAATACCCCTAAACCAGCAAGCAGGACCGCAACGAGCGTCTGAATTTTTAATATCCGCCCGACAAGTTGCATCGATCACCTGCCTAAATCACGCATCGTGTCCGGAGTATAGGCAGTCAAATGTGTCGGATCAACGACTAAAATGACGGATTGGCCCAATGTCGCCCTCAATCCTTACTCTTTAGTCGCGTCACAATGCCATCAAGGACATCCAGTGATGCATATTTAATGACAATCTGACCTTGTCCATTTTTCTTGGCTCGGATCTGCACAGATGCGCCAAGGCGATCAGACAGTTTAGTTTCAAGCCTTGAAATATCTGGATCTGTATAGGTTGTCGGTGCTGGCTGATTTTCTGCGAGCATCCGCTTAACCAGTGCCTCGGTCTGCCGAACTGATAATTCACCCTCGACCACCTGCTCTGCAGTTCTCGTTTGCATGGTCTCTGGCAGTGGTAGGAGCGCGCGCGCATGGCCCATGTCAAGCGTGCCTGTTTCCATCATAGTTTGCACAGCCGGCGCTAAATTCAAAAGGCGCAACAAGTTAGCGACATTGGATCGACTGAAAGACATCAGGTCTGCGAGTGATGTTTGATCCATTGAAAATTGGTCGCGCATGCGGCCTAAGGCACGCGCTTGCTCAATGGCTGTCAATTGTTCACGTTGCACGTTTTCAATCAGAGCCAAGGCAGCAACTTGCTGATCGTCAAGCGCGCGAACTAACGCAGGAATGTCAGCGAGCCCGGCCCGCTGCGATGCACGCCAACGCCGCTCACCCGCGATCAATTCATATCCCGAGGCGGTCTGTCGCACGACAACCGGCTGCATGACGCCATGTTGCCGAATCGAATCTGCGAGTTCGTCCAATTCCGTTTCCGCAAAACGAATTCGCGGCTGGTATGGATTCGCGACGATGTGCTCAACCGGGATATTCACCAAGCCTTCAGCAATCGAATGTGTTTGCTGGGATCCTTGAGATGAATGGCTGAGAACCGCATCAACGGTGTTTTGATCCAGTCCCAGTAGCGGATTAAAACCGAGACCTCGTTTTTTCTGCGTCATGCTGCTTTTTTCAACTTCAATCGTTTTCGTAATTCAGATGCGAGCGCTAAATAGGACAATGCGCCCTTTGACAATCGATCATATCGCAAGACCGGAAGGCCATGGCTTGGCGCTTCAGCCAAACGGACATTTCTTGGAATCACTGTTTTGAAGACTTTGTCATCAAAGAATTGTTCAAGCTGCACCGACACCTGGCGCGTCAAGCTGGTTCTCGGATCATACATGGTGCGCAAGACTCCATCGATTTGGAGGCTTGGATTGTGAGAGGCTCTTACTTGTTCGATTGTTTCGATCAGCGCTGCGATCCCCTCAAGTGCATAAAACTCACACTGGACCGGGATTATGACACCGTCTGCCGCTACCAAGCCGTTAATCGTGAGCATTGAAAGCGCCGGTGGACAATCAATCAGAACGAAATCATAGCTGCCTGCTTGTTCGGCCAACATCGTTTTCAATCGACTCTGTGCAGCAGGCATTGAAATCAGAGCAACCTCAGCCTCGGTCAATTGGATATCCGACGGCAACAAGTCGTACCCAGCGGCGGTTCCCATCACACACGTTTCGCGGAAGCTGTGTTCACCCAGTAATAATCCACGCACATCATGCTGAATGTGACGCTTTTCCACACCGCTACCACTGGTTGCGTTTCCTTGTGGGTCAAAGTCGATCACTAATACCCCGTATCCCATTTCTGAGAGTGTCGCACCCAAATTGACGCAGGTCGTTGTCTTACCAACCCCGCCTTTTTGATTTGTAATTGCGATAATTCGAGTCATGTTTCGGTCCGTGTCACTGTCGCAAGAAAACGCGTTTTCTCTTCATCTCGTGCATGATGTAACGCCCTTACGTTAATCTTACAACGCGGGTATTTCAGTTCGGCGTCAGCCTGCTCAGTAAATACACCCGGGCCTTTCATCGCCAAAATCTGCCCATTTGGTGCAAGAATTGGAAGTGCATAGTGAATCATATCACTGAGCGAACAAAAGGCCCTGCTGATTATTTGATCATGCTTATGAGCTGGTACGTAATGTTCGATGCGTTGATGAACGATCTCCACATTTTGAAGCTTCAATAGACCGACGACATGTTTGGCAAATGCAAGCTTCTTTGCATTTGAATCCAAGAGAACAAACTGAATATCAGGAAAAGTAATGGCAAGTGGTAGCCCGGGAAAACCAGGCCCTGTACCAATATCGAGAATAGATAATCCCGTAATCGCATCTGCGACTGTTAACGAATCAATGAGTTGATCATTGACGACTTGATCATGCGAGCGATGCGCACTCAAATTAAATACAGTGTTCCATTTGAGGTGTTCCGAACACACTAATTCAAACGCATTCAATTGTGCCTCATCAAGCGATAGACGTGACGCTGCCCAATCCGCCAAAACCTTCAACTGGCAAGTTGTCCTTTTGGCATCGTTTGATGCCGTTTTAAATGAACAAGTAATAGGCTGATCGCTGCCGGTGTCACACCACTAATACGGGCTGCCTGCGCAAGCGTTTCGGGTTGGTGGTCCTTCAATTTTTGTGTGACCTCACTTGATAAACCCGAGATCTGATCATAATCGACATCCGTCGGAATACGAATGTGTTCATTGCGTTTCAGCTTGGCAATTTCATCAGTTTGACGGGCGATATATCCTGAATACTTCACCAAAATTTCAACTTGAGTTGAGACCGATGGATCTTCATGTGGTGGCTGTTCAGTCAGTGACATGATCGCGTCATAGTCCATCTCAGGGCGCTTTAATAAGTCATGCAATGTCACTTCTTTTGACAACGGGGCTGTTAAATGAGGATTCAATTTTTCCACACATGCATCCTGTGGACGAACCCAAATCTGCTGTAACCGAGCAGATTCGACACGAATGGCGTCTTGGCGCTTATTAAAAGCACTCCATCGAGCATCTGACACCAAGCCGAGCGATCGTGCAGTCTCAGTCAATCGAGTATCTGCATTGTCTTCTCGTAATGCCAAACGGTATTCCGCGCGCGATGTAAACATCCGATACGGTTCTTGTGTTCCAAGCGTAATGAGATCATCAACCATGACACCAAGGTATGCTTCATCACGTCCAACAATCCATGGATCACGATCATTTGCTCGAAGCGCTGCATTCGCGCCTGCCAACAATCCTTGAGCACCAGCCTCTTCGTACCCTGTGGTGCCATTGATTTGACCGGCAAAAAATAAATTGCTGACAAGCTTACTTTCAAGCGTCGCTTTTAAATCTCGAGGGTCAAAATAGTCATATTCAATGGCATAACCCGGACGAGTGATAATGGCTTCGGCACAACCATCCATCGATCGAATGATATCCAGCTGTACCTCATAGGGTAACGATGTGCTCACGCCATTCGGATACAGTTCATTTGAGGTGAGTCCCTCTGGCTCTAAGAACACTTGATGTGTTGGTTTGTCGGCAAAGCGAACAATTTTGTCTTCAATGGATGGGCAATATCGAGGCCCAACCCCGTCAATGACACCGGCATACATTGGACTCAAATGTAAATTTTCTAAGATGATGTCGCGGGTCCGCTCGGTCGTGCGTGATAAATAACAAGCCACCTGTTCAGGATGCTCGTTTCCTTGGCTCATCATGGACATATAGGGCACAGGGTCATCGCCAGGCTGGGTTGTTAATTGCTCTAAATCAACTGTCCTAGAATCGATCCGCGGTGGAGTCCCTGTTTTTAATCTTGAAATGCGAAACGGATATTGTTTCAAAGCAGTGGCAAGTTGATCTGAGGCTGGATCACCCGCACGACCACCAGACTGTTGCTGCATGCCGATGTGAATTTGCCCAGCTAAAAATGTTCCCGCAGTCAAAACCACGGTTTTGGCGGACAAGCACAGTCCCATCGCCAGTTTCACACCAGTCACTTGATGATTTTCAATCATCAAATCAGTCACCGGCTGTTGAAATATCGTCAGATTTTTTGTGTTTTCTAACCGCGACCGCATGTGGTGGCGATACAGCACACGATCTGCCTGGGCCCGAGTTGCTCGAACAGCTGGGCCTTTTCGTCGATTAAGAACTCGAAACTGAATGCCAGCTTGATCTGTGACTTGAGCCATAAGACCATCGCACGCGTCAATTTCGCGCACGAGATGGCTTTTGCCGATTCCACCGATCGCTGGATTACAAGACATCTGCCCAAGCGCTTCAATCGAATGCGTCACTAAAAGCGTGTTACAACCCATGCGAGCGGCCGCATGTGCTGCTTCACTTCCAGCGTGACCACCACCGACGACGATGACGTCAAATTGTTGTCTGTAATCCATATATATATAAAGAATGTTTAAAAAAGAAGATTATTGATGTTGTTTATATTACGTCGAAACGAACCTGTGGAAAAGCGATGCTTTTTAAATAAATTCAGATGATTAGGCGTTTTTAGACTCTGTGAAGTAGGTGCTTGTAGATTGTATGCATTGCATGCATAACCTGTTCGCGGAATCCGGTTTTATACACACCCTGAATTATCCATAGGTTTTAACGGTCGTTGAGGGGCAGTTATAGACATCATTTACCGATACAAAAACTCGAAAAGATCTCACCCAAAAGATCGTCGGAACTGAATCGTCCCGTAATTTCTGACAGACAGTGTTGTGCAAGTCTTAGATCTTCTGCGACCAGGTCAATGGTCATGGACGTGAGCTCGAGTGTGCGTGCTGTTTCCAAATAATTTAACGATTCACGCAAATGTTTCAGATGGCGAGCACGTGCTGTGAAGATCGTTTCTGCTTGATGATTACTGCGTAGATGCTCCTCAAACCAATCTAACAGTTGGTCAATTCCATCACCTTTGACCGCAGAAATCTGAACGTAATTGTATGAAGAGTGGTTCTCAAGTGGATCTGTGTCGAGGTCGATTTTGTTATGAATCGTCAGCAGAGTCTGGGTGGGTGTCAACGCATGAGACACAAGTCTCTCAATGTCTTGATCGTGAATACTCGGATGGCTGGTTGCGTCGAATAGACACACGATAATGTCACAGTGTTTGACTGCGTCTTGTGCACGTTTGATGCCTTCTTGTTCAATACGATCTGTTGTGTCACGAATCCCGGCAGTGTCCGTAATCGAGAGTTCAAGGCCCCGAACTACGATGGTGTGACGAATAAGATCGCGTGTGGTTCCAGGGATGTCGGTCACAATGGCTAAGGGCTGTTGAGACAGGGCATTCAACAGTGAACTTTTGCCTGCGTTAGGGGCGCCGATGAGGCCAATGCGCGGCGATTGATTGAGTTTGACTCCGTCTTCAGCACGGCTGAGCAGGTCACTTAAGGACGTATGGACCGTGTCGAGCTCAGATTGAATACGTGTGAGTGCCGTAGGACTGATTTCTTCATCTGGGAAATCAATATGGGCTTCAATGTGGGTTCGAATGTGCGTGAGTGAGTCAACAAGTGCATTGATGCGGTTACCAAAAACGCCGTTCATCGAGTGGTTTGCTGCGCGCGCTGCTTGGTCTGATGAGGCTGCGATGAGGTCAGCGATTGCTTCGGCTTGCGTTAAGTCGATTTTATCATTGAGGAATGCGCGCTCACTGAACTCACCGGGTTTGGCAGGTCGTGCTCCCTGGTCGACCATGGCTTGAATACATCGCTGGATGACAACTGGGCCGCCATGACCCTGAAATTCGACAACATCTTCACCGGTGAAACTTTTGGGTTTAGGAAAACACAGCCAGAGGCCTGAGTCGATTTGTTCTGAATTGTTGTGGAGCGCCCCATAATGTGCCGTTCGAGGGTGGAGCGTCCGTTGTGCAAGCGTCTCACCAATCTGAATTGCAGATGGGCCCGACAACCGAATCACACTGACCGCGCCCTGACCACTGGCGGTGGCAGAGGCGACGATCGTGTCACTCGATATCATTAAGCAGCCTGAGCTTTTTCAATGGACCGAGTGATAACCCATTGCTGCGCGATCGAAAGTACGTTGTTACAAACCCAGTACAGGACAAGTCCAGCGGGGAACCATAAAAAGAAGAATGTGAAGGCCACAGGCATCCACTTCATAATTTTGGCTTGCATTGGGTCTGGTGGAGTTGGGTTTAACGACGTTTGTATATACATCGAAACGCCCATCAAAAGCGGTAATACAAAGAATGGATCTTTTGCTGACAAATCTTGGATCCAGAGCACAAAAGGCGCCTGTCTTAATTCAACTGATTCCAATAGAACCCAGTAGAGAGCAATGAATACAGGCATTTGAACGATGATCGGCAGACAGCCGCCGAGCGGATTGATCTTTTCTTTTTTGTAAAGATCCATCATTTCTTTGGACATCCGTTGTTTATCGTCGCCGTAGAGCTCTCTCAGTCTGCTGATTTCGGGCGTGAATTTCCGCATTTTTGCCATGGAACGATAGGCAGACGCCGATAATTGAAAGAATGCGGCTTTGACAAGAACGGTGACCAAAATAATTGCAACGCCCCAGTTACCTACATAGGAATGAATGAATTGGAGGCACCAAAAGAGCGGTTGCGCGATAAACCAGAGCCAGCCGTAGTCAACCACTAACTCAAGGCCTGGAGTGAGTGCTTCCAGTGCATCTTGATCTTTGGGTCCAACATACAAAATCGAAGCAGTCGAAGCAGTTTGTCCAGGCTCGAGTATCAAATCAGGACTGACGATGCTACCGATATTGTGCCCTTCATTATTCTGTCTAAACGTATAGCGGTGGGAAGTGTCTGCGCTGGGTACCCAGGCCGTCGTAAAGTAATGTTGCAGTAAGGCGAGATAGCCGCCATCGATCGCTGCATCACGTAATTCCGCATTGAGCTCACGCGCATCGGAGGCGGTTTCGAAGTCATCAAACGAGATTTTTCGGTAGCGCTCGTCAGCAGTGCGCAATGCATACCCAAGAAATGCCTGCATACCCATTGAATTTTGAATGGATGGATCAGCTGAGTTGTCACGTTTGATCTGAACGAATGGCGTGACACTTCGAAGTTCTGAACTGGTGTTTTGGATGTGGTGCGAGACTTCGATGTCGTAACGTTCAGGATGAATATGAAAGTGTTTTTCGACGATCAATCCATTGTCAGCTGTTGTTTGCAGTACCACGGTCTGCTCAGTTGAAATTTCGTACGCGTTTTGAGCACTGGTATAGATAGGGCGGCCCGATTCGAATCCATCAGGACCGTCTTGTCCGACCAATCCGCTTTGCGCAACGTATATGCGGTCACGTGAATCGAGTAAAGCAATCGGATCGTTAGGCCGATCAATGTCGGTTGGATAGTCCTTGAGTAACGCTTGGGTGACATCGCCGCCTGTGAGGTCGATGGTCAGTTGCAGCACTGGCGTGGTGATTGAGATTGTTTGACCGCTTTGCGTAGTTTGCACGTCGCGAACGCTGCTGCTGGACTCAGTGGTAGGAATTTCGAGGTCAGAGGAATTCTCACGCACTTCCGTGGTTAATTCGGCCTGTGTCTGTTGAGCGCGGTCAGCTGAATCTTCGGTATATGTGTTCCATTGCAAGAACAGCACATAAGTCAGAATGCCGAGCATCACTAATAAACCAGTGCGTTGAATGTCCATTAATTCGATTCCGTTTTGTGTGTGGATGTCGGTACAGGATCATATCCTCCATCGCATCCAGGATGACATTTTCCGACCCTTTTCAATCCAAGCCAAAGGCCTCGAACAACACCATGTGTCTCGATGGCTTCAATCATGTAAGCGGAGCATGTCGGCTCGAACCTGCATGACGGTGGATAAAGTGGGGAGATAAAGTACCGATAGAAGCGGATGACCGCAATGATTGGCTGTCGGATCAACGCGCGCATTAGATGGTTGACTCGGCCAAATGACGAAATAATTTCTGAAATATCCGATGGACTTGATGTTGAAAAGCAGGTCCAAAAAGTTCATCCGGTCGCATCTTTGCGATGACAATACAATCAATTCCAAATGATGGGCCGTGCGCTCTGAGATATTCGCGATGCACGCGGCGAAAACGATTCCGGTCGACGGCCCGGCGCAGTTTTTTCTTTGGTGTAACGAACCCGATTCGAGAGATCGTCTCGGGGTGTTGTCTAAGGCAGGCTAAAATTAAAAAGTCCCGATTACTGGCTTTAGCATCGGGACTTCCAAAAATTTTGTCAAAGTCACTGCGCGACGGCAGTGCTACCACTGTCGTCACGACTGGCTCGATTAAGCGGTGAGACGCTTGCGACCTTTGGCACGGCGACGAGCGATAATTTGGCGACCGCTCTTTGTGGCCATCCGTGCGCGGAACCCATGATTGCGAGCACGCTTGATCACACTCGGTTGAAACGTACGCTTCATAACACTGTCCTACCAATTCAAAAAATCCGGGCGCGAAGTGTACCGAGTTGATGCGCGAAAACAAAGTTTTTTCGATCGGGTTGAAAATTAATATGCACTTGTTGCAGCTTTCGGTGCTGTGGAAAACCGAGAGGCCACGATGAAAACCGCTCATTTTATTGAGAATTTTACCGGACCATGAAACTTTTGAAATAGTTATCCACAGACATGCCCACTATTTAATTTTTATATATGAATCAATAATTTAAAAATAATCGCGATGTTTCTCTTGACCCGGGCGGGTCGGTTTGTGCATAACTTATCCCCTGTTTTGTGCGGGAGATGACCGTGAGTTGGGACGCGTGCGTTGAGCGATTGGCTGAAGAGCTGTCTGCTGAACAATTAAATACATGGATTCGTCCGCTTCAGGCCAGAGTGTCTGAGGCTGACATGGTTCTGTATGCACCCAACCGGTTCGTCAAGGATTGGGTGGTCAACCGCTACCTCGAGCGTATCCAGGCATTACTCTCAGATTACGATGGGATTAACCGAGTGGATATACAGGTTGGTCACGCAGATTCAGGGGGTGCGTCTGTATCGCAACCAGGTCGCAGCCACCCAGGAGTCGTCCTGAAAAATGAGGCCATGCGTTCGATTCTTCCGGAGGCGGAAGTCCCGGTGACTCAGGCCGTTGAGCGAGAACCGCCGGTGGTTGAGGGGTCGATCAAGCACAGTAACCGTCTGAATAACGAGTTTCGATTCGAGAACTTCGTTGAAGGCAAATCAAATCAACTGGCGAGAGCTGCTGCGCATCGTGTGTCTGAAAAACCAGGGTCGGAATACAATCCGTTGTTTCTTTACGGCGATACTGGGCTTGGCAAGACTCATTTAATGCATGCAGTGGGAAATCAAATTCGTGCAAGGAATGAGCGTGCCAAGATTATCTACGTGCACTCAGAGCGTTTCGTGGCAGATATGGTCAAAGCGCTTCAGCTAAATGCGATTTCCGATTTTAAGCGGGTGTACCGAAACGTCGATGCGCTGTTAATTGATGACATCCAATTCTTTGCCGGCAAGGAAAAGTCCCAAGAAGAATTTTTCCATACATTTAATAGCTTACTCGAAGGTGGCCAGCAAATTATTTTGACGTCAGATCGGTATCCCAAGGAAATTGACAACATGGAAGACCGGCTGAAGTCGCGCTTTGGTTGGGGACTGACGGTGCGTCTCGAGCCTCCAGAGTTAGAGACACGCGTCGCGATTTTGATCAATAAGGCTCAGAACTCTGGGGTCGAGTTAAAGCGTGATTGTGCGTTTTTTATCGCTCAAAAGGTGCGAAGTAACGTACGGGATCTTGAGGGCGCGCTGAAGCGCGTGCTCGCGAATGCGCACTTTTTCGGCCAAACCATTACGCTGGATTTTGTTAGAGAGACGCTTCGTGATTTGATCGCTGTCCATGACCGGCAGATTTCCGTCGATAATATCCAACGGATGGTCGCAGATTACTTTAAGATCAAAATTTCAGATTTGTTATCAAAACGTCGGAATCGATCGGTGGCACGACCGCGTCAGGTGGCGATGACGTTGTGCAAAGAACTCACTGAGCATTCGTTACCAGAAATCGGTGACGCATTTGGTGGGCGTGATCACACGACAGTGCTTCATGCATGTCGTAAAATTAGAGAATTATGCGATACGGATTTGAGCATCCGTGATGATTACAACAATTTGTTAAAAGCGTTAACCGGATAAGGATTGGCAATGGAGTTTTCTGTTTCTCGCGAACAGCTCTTGGAAAAAGCGCAAATCGCGGCGTCTGTCGTCGAGCGTAAACAGACCATGGCCATTCTGGCCAACGTATTGGTTGAGGTCGATGCAACCGGTGCTGTGTTAACTGGGACTGATCTCGATACTGAAATTTCGACCAAAATGGAGCTGGTCGAAGTGGGATCTGGCGGTACAGTCACGGTTCCGGGAAAAAAGTTAGTAGAGATCGCGAAAGCGCTGCCAGACGGTTCAGTTGTCCAATTCAAGCAAGACGGTGCACAGATGTTGTTATCTTGTGGACGGTCTCGGTTTAAGTTAGCCACGCTTCCATCGCAAGATTATCCTCGACTGGAAATCCGAGGTGACCTCACGTCTGTGACCCTCGCGAAACAGCCATTGCAGGATGCGATTTCGAAAACCCAGTTTGCGATGGCTCAACAAGATGTTCGGTACTATTTAAATGGGATGTTGTTTTCGATTGGTGGCGGTGATTTTAGAACGGTCGCCACCGATGGGCATCGTTTGAGTATGTATCAGACGCCTCTCGAGGGAATGTCTGCAGAGCCCGTTTCGTTGATCGTGCCAAGGAAAGCCGTACTCGAGCTGGCGCGATTGGTGAACAATGCGGAAGAGTCTGTTGATTTGGCCTTTTCAAGCAGTCACTTCAGGGTGTCTGCACCAGGGTTTGTGTTCACCAGTGTGCTGATTGACGGTCGGTTTCCTGATTATGAACGCGTCGTGCCCCAAGGCGGTGATCATGTTGTTCGGTCTGATCGGAAGCGGTTACGTGAAGTGCTTCAGCGTGCATCGATTTTATCGAGTGAGCAGTACCGTGGCGTTCGGCTTCGATTGACACAAGGTCAGTTGGAGGCAGTGGCCAATAATGCGGACCAGGAAGAGGCCCAAGAGTCTCTCGAAGTTGAATTCGTGGGGCAAGATGGGTTTGAGATCGGTTTCAATGTCAGTTACTTGTTGGATGTGTTGGCAACAATCGAAACAGATCTAGTTGAGCTGCGGTTTGGTGACAGTAATCGCAGCGCGTTAATTCTTGGTGTGGGTGATGATGCGGGTCGCTATGTCGTAATGCCAATGCGGCTATGACGTTTGATTGAGCAGCTGTATTTCAAAAATCTCCGCGGCCTCGATGAGGCAACTTGTCAGCTCGCACCCAACGTCAATGTGTGGGTCGGCGAGAATGGGGCCGGCAAAACGTCTGTGCTCGAATCCGTGTCTTTACTATCCACTGGTCGAAGTTTCGTAACGTCTCGTACAAAGTCTCTCATACAGTTTGATGCGCCCGATTTAACGGTGTTTGCGCGCGTTATGCAGTGTGGTGTCCAAAATCGACTGGCGGTTCAATGTGTTCAAAGCGGGGAGCGTCGTCTTCGTGTGAATGGCGCGTCGGCCAAAGCACAGTCGGCGTTGAGTCGTGTCTTGCCGGCTTTGTTTGTGGCGCCTCAGATGCCAGATCTTGTATCTGGAGCGCCCGGTGATCGAAGGCGTTTTTTGGACTGGGGTGCGTTTCATTGCGCTGGCGGTCAGGCGGGGGTGTTCGGCGATCTGCGGCGAGCACTCTTGCAGCGGAATACTGGGCTGCGTAGTGGTATACTCACCGATCGTGAGTTGGTTGCTTGGGATCAGCAAATCGCCTCGCTCGGGGAGCAAGTACATGGCTGGCGAGAGGCATTTTTTGCGCGATTGGCCACCGTGTTTGTTGAGAAGTTAAGAGCGTTCGACGCCGATTTGGGCATCGGACTTGTGTATCAAAAAGGCTGGTCGGATGTTGAGTTGGGTCAGGCATTAGAGCAGTCCCGTCCAAAAGATCGTAGATACCGTCAAACGCAAGTGGGCCCCCAGCGTGCGGATCTGTTGATCCAACGCGGCGGTGATCGAGCAGGAGACGTGTTAAGCCGAGGGCAAAGCAAAACCGTGCATATGGCGTTGGTGTTGTCTCAGCTTGAGGTCGCCCAGCGTGCGGGAATGTCTCCGGTTCTGTGTTTGGACGATCCGGGTGCAGAGCTTGATGTGAATCATCAGCGTGTGGTTTGGGAGTCATTGCAATCGGCGCAATGCCAAGTACTGGCAACAGGAATTGATTTGGCGCGTGTGGGTTTGCCTGCGAGTGTAATTGATGTGGCTCGGGTGTTTCACGTGAAACGCGGCCAAATAGAGTTGATAAAGGAAGGATGATGGAAGACAAGCAATCGCAAGGATATGACGGCAGCTCGATCAAGGTGCTGAAAGGACTTGAAGCGGTTAAGAAGCGGCCCGGGATGTACATTGGCAACACAGACGACGGGACTGGGTTGCATCATATGGTATTCGAGGTTGTTGATAATTCCATCGATGAAGCATTGGCGGGCCACTGTGATCAAATTGATGTTGTGATTCATTCTGATGGGTCGGTGACGGTCAAAGATAACGGTCGCGGTATTCCGGTGGATGCGCATGAGGAAGGAAAAAGCGCGGCCGAAATCATCATGACGGTGCTGCATGCCGGCGGCAAGTTCGACGAAAATTCTTACAAGGTCTCGGGCGGCTTGCACGGTGTGGGTGTCTCTGTGGTGAATGCGCTCAGCGAACGCCTGATCCTAACGATCCGGCGAGACGGCGCCGTGTGGGAACAAGAGTATCGCCATGGTGAGCCACAAGGGAGCTTGGCTCAGGTTGGACAGACGGATGAGAGTGGCACGATGGTCCGGTTCAAGCCATCCGGAGACACCTTTGCAACGCTTGAGTTTCATTACGATGTGTTGGCGAAACGGTTGCGCGAATTGTCTTTTTTGAACTCCGGGGTTCGGATTCAATTGTCGGATGAACGCTCCGGTGAGTCGGAGTTATTTGAGTATGAGGGGGGGCTTGCCGCCTTTGTGGCCTACTTGGGTCGAAATAAAAACTCGATTTGTGAGGTGTTTCATTTTCAAAATGGGTCACGGGATGATGGGATCGGTGTCGAGATTGCATTGCAGTGGTACGACACCTACCAAGAAAACATCTTTTGCTATACCAACAATATTCCACAAAAGGATGGCGGCACGCATCTCGAGGGATTCCGTGCGTCCCTGACACGGTCGTTGAACCAATATATTGAAGATGAACAGCTGTTGAAGAAGGCCAAGGTTGCTACGTCTGGGGACGATGCCCGTGAGGGGCTGACAGCGGTGATTTCGGTCAAGGTTCCGGATCCGAAGTTCTCAAGTCAAACCAAAGATAAACTGGTGTCGCAAGAGGTGAAGACAGCTGTGCAACAAGAAATGCGTGAGGCATTTCAGGCATTTTTGGTCGAGCGCCCCTCGGAGGCAAAACAAATTGTTGCGAAGATGATCGACGCGGCGCGTGCCCGCGAAGCTGCTCGCAAGGCGCGTGAGTTGACCCGTCGGAAAGGCGCGCTCGACATTGCAGGTCTCCCTGGAAAGCTTGCAGACTGCCAAGAAAAAGACCCTGCGCTTTCAGAGCTATTCTTGGTAGAGGGTGATTCTGCCGGTGGTTCAGCCAAACAGGGACGCGACCGTAAAACACAGGCGATTCTTCCGCTTAAAGGGAAGATCTTAAATGTGGAAAAAGCGCGATTTGATAAGTTGTTGAGTTCCGCGGAAGTCGGGACACTGGTGACTGCGCTCGGTTGTTCGATCGGTCCAGAATTTGATATTGATAAGCTTCGATACCACAAAATTATTATCATGACGGATGCAGATGTAGATGGTGCACACATCCGGACACTGTTGTTGACGTTCTTCTACCGCCATCTGAAAGAGGTGGTTGAGCGCGGTCATGTGTTTATTGCGCAACCGCCCTTGTACAAGGTTAAAAAAGGTAAACACGAACAGTATCTAAAAGATGAAGCGGCGCTGGAAGCCTATTTGACGAACTTGGCGTTGGACGGAGCGACGTTGGTGCCGGGCTCGGGCCAAGATGGTCTATCCGGGGATGTGCTGGAGCGCTTGATTGCGAAGTATCGCGTTGGGCGTGATGTGGCTGATCGTCTATATCGGATCTACCCCTATGATGCGCTGCACGCAATGTTGTTCGTGAACCCGATTGAGGCATCAACGCTGGCTGATTCACAAGGTATGACAGCGTTTGCGGCCGAATTATCCCAGTTGTTGCCGGATGATCCAAAGGACGGCATGTTTTTCAGGGCGCTGGCTGAGCCTGATCCCGAGCGCAACGAGTATCGATTGGTGGTCGAGCGAATTCAGCATGGGATGACTGACCGGTTTGTGTTCGGTCACCAATTTTTTGATGGTGGTGATTATCAAAAAATTCGGGAGGCAGCAAAATTGCTGTTCGGATTAATCGGACCTGGCGCCTTTGTGCAAAAAGGAGAACGCGAGCTGGCGATTCAGAGTTTTGCGCAGGCGTATGATTGGTTGATGGCGGAAGCAAGACGGGGTCCGCAAATACAACGGTATAAGGGTCTCGGCGAGATGAACCCCGGTCAGTTATGGGAAACGACGATGGATTCGACCACGCGTCGGTTATTAAAGGTCTCGGTTGAAGATATGGTGGCAGCGGATCAAATCTTTGTCACTTTGATGGGTGATGAGGTCGAGCCAAGGCGGGCGTTCATCGAGAGTAATGCCTTGAAAGTTGTGAACTTGGATATCTAATTAAGTAACCAAGTTGCGAATGCTTGCAGATTTTTGAAGACGGGAGTTGTTTCACGTGAAACAACTCCGTCGCGTAGGACACGACTCCCTTTACCGGTTTCAACCAAGGCCGCTCGAATCCCCATGCGCTGCGCTGCTAACACATCTTTATCTGTATCACCCACCATCCAATCTGTATCTGGATTGATTGTGATCTCCTGATTAATTGCTTGCAGTAAACCGGTGCGGGGTTTTCGGCACCCACAATTGTCGTCAGGGGTGTGTGGGCAAAACGTGATCATGTCGAGCATCCCGCCATCACGCTCAATAGCACGCCTCATCTTGGCGTGAATCCGTTCTAACGTCTGTAAGTCAAAGAGACCCCGTCCTAAACCACTTTGATTTGTCGCGACTGCGATTCGATAGCCGCTTTCATAGAGTCGAGCAATGGCCTTACCGGATCCCTCGATGAGTTCCCACTCATCCGGTGTTTTGATATACGCGTCGGAATCGTGGTTGATGACGCCATCACGGTCAAGAATGATAAGGGGCATATTAATATTGAATCATGCTGATATCTGCGACTTGCATAACGACCGATCGAACTTCGTGGAGAAGCGCGTACCGGTTTTCCCGGAGGCTGACATCATCGGCGTTGACCATAACACTCTCGAAAAACGCATCAATGGGCCCCTTGAGTGACACGATTGTTTCAAGCGCCTGGTTAAAGGTTTCACGTGAAACATCCGCTGCCACAGATGCGCTGGCCTGTTGTAAGGCCCGAAAAAGCGCTTCTTCGGCGTCGGATTCGAAGCGTGTTGGATCAACTGGCTTCAGTGCATCGGGATATTTAGATAACAAATTCGCCGCGCGTTTGTTGCCTTCCACCACCGCTGCAAACTCGTTGTTTGTTTGCCACTGATACAGGGTGTGTGCGACTTTCGTGACCCGTGTTGTCTTTAGTCCGTGCGATGCCTGTGCTGCATGCACAGCATCATGCCCAATACCCTGATCTGTTAATCGCACACGTTCTCGATCTTGTATGAATTGTATGACCGCATCCAGTGTGTCCTTGTCGGATTGTATGGGTTGTCCTGCCAGCGCTTGCTCAACCCAAGGTTGGAGATCGAGCTGAAGCTCTGGGTGTTCATTAATGCGCAACATGCCAATGGCGGCACGGCGCAATGCGAATGGATCCTTACTGCCCGTTGGCGGTTGCTTGGCTGCAAACAGGCCCGTCAGTGTATCCAGTTTGTCAGCAAGAGCCAGAAGGCATCCGAGACGGGTTTGAGGGATGTCATCATGCAGCCCAGCAGGTGCATACAGATCACCAATTGCGTCACATACCTCAACATCCTCGCCATCCCGTGTGGCATAGATCGAACCCATGGCTCCTTGCAACTCGTCGAATTCGAGCACCATTTCGGTCACGAGATCGCACCGTGACAATTCAGCAGCACGTACAGCCTGATCAGGGGACATGTTCATGGCTTCTGACATTGCTTTCAGGAGAGAAGCGATCCGTGCTGTCTTATCGCCTAATGATCCGAGATCCGGATGAAACGTGATCGAATCAAGCGCTGCGCGTCGTTCGAATAGAGTCTTTTGGCAATCTGTGTGATAAAAGAACGCGGCATCGGATAGTCGAGCACGGATGACCCGCTGGTTTCCCCGTATCACTTCATCCGGTTTTTGGCTTTGAATGTTCGAGACTGTAATGAAGTGGTTCGACAGATCGCCTGTTACGCAATTGCGCGTGTGAAAATACTTTTGGTGCCCGCGCATGGCGGCAATGAGTGCAATATCTGGGACTTCAAGAAACCGATCCTCAAACTCTCCACACAGAGCAACCGGCCATTCCACCAGACACGCAATCTCTTCAAGCAAAGACTCATCTGGTTCAACTTGAAGTTGGTGATCAGCCGCTACCTGTTGGATGCTTTTCCAGCACGCTTCTTTACGCGATTCGAGTGATGCAATCACAAATGCGTTTTGCATCGCCCGTTGATAATCCGTTGCGTGCTCAAGCTGAATTGCATCTGGAGCATGAAAGCGGTGACCAAAGGTCGTACGACCCGCGCTGAGTCCGAATAATTCAACAGGAACGACCTCGTTATCCAGCATGCTGACAATCCAATGCACGGGTCTCGGGAACTCGTCCCGTTGACTTCCCCAGCGCATTGCTTTTGCCAACGGCAATCCACTGACTGCCTCTGTCATTAACGAGCCGATGAGCTCGTTTGCCAATACCCCGGGATCTGTGCCGCGGTAGACCAACCACGCCCCCTTCTCACTCTCTTCGACTGTGAGTGCATCAGGTTCTACACCAAGGCTTCGGCAAAAACCCAACAACGCTTTTGTCGGTTCATTGTTCGCATCAAAGGCCGCTTTGACCGCGGGGCCCTTTCGTTCAACCGCTTTGTCTTCAGATCGTGGCGCAACGTGTTCAATCATGACGCCGAGTCGCCTTGGTGCGGCGATCACCTCAACCTTACCGTATCCAAGCATTGCAGTTTTCAATGCGCTTTCTACATGTGTTTGTAAGTCAGCTGCCATGTTGGGTAAGGCGGAGCTTGGTAATTCCTCACAGCCAAGCTCAAACAGATAGAAGTGGCTCATGATGCTGCCTCCTTCAGGATCGACGCTCGGATGTCAGGATCCGCAAGCGGAAATCCTTTATTGAGTCGAGACTGGTAATAGGCCGCTGCAACTTGTCTCGCAAGGTTTCTGACCCTGAGGATGAACCGCTGACGCTCGGTGACGCTGATCGCATGTCGCGCATCAAGAAGATTGAATGTATGGCTGGCTTTCAGGACTTGTTCGTACGCAGGCAAGGGGAGCTCTGCCGTGAGAAGTTGCTCACACATGCGCTCACTTTCGTTGAAGGCATCAAATAGAAATTCCGTGTTCGCGTGCTCAAAATTATACGCGCTCATTTCTTGTTCATTTTGGAGAAACACATCCCCGTAGGTGACGATTGTGTCATCGTGTCGGGTCCAAACCAGGTCGTACATCGATTCCACATTTTGCAGATACATCGCAATCCGCTCTAAACCATAGGTAAGCTCGCCTGTCACTGGATAGCACTCCAGGCCGCCGGCTTGTTGGAAATAAGTGAACTGTGTCACCTCCATGCCATTGAGCCACACTTCCCAGCCAAGACCCCAGGCACCAAGTGTGGGTGACTCCCAGTTATCTTCAACAAGACGCAAATCATGAACGCTCGAGTCAATGCCCAGGCTTTTGAGTGAATCGAAATACAATTCAACTAAATTCTCAGGGTTGGGTTTCATAACAACTTGAAACTGGTAATAGTGTTGGCCGCGGTTTGGATTTTCGCCATATCGCCCGTCGGTCGGACGACGGGATGGTTGCACATACGCCGCATTCCAGCGCTCAGGACCGATTGCCCTCAAAAATGTTGCGGGATGAAACGTCCCAGCACCCACTTCCATGTCATAGGGTTGTAAGATGACACAGCCGTGTTCAGCCCAATATTGCTGAAGCGCGAGAATGAGTCCTTGAAATGTTGAGACATCTGGGGTGCCTGCAGTTGGCATAACAATTCCATTGGTTTTGGGATAAAGGGCGACAGTATATCTAACAGGGCATGGGGTTGTGCAGTTGATTCAGTGGTTTGTTCGTTTTCTCGGTCGTTTACCCCCCAATGTGCGACGAGGTGTTGGCGCGACTCTTGGGAGTTTCCTTCAGTTTTTGCCGACAAAGACACGTGCGATGACGCACACCAACATTCAACTCGCGTTTCCAGGATTATCACGCCACGCGCAAAACAAGTTAGTGAATGCGTCGCTTCGAGAGCTCGGCTGGAAGTCATTGGAGCTATTGAGCACCTGGCACCGACCCTTGGAACAAATCCGAGCCGATATCAAGGCTGTGGAATGCCCCGACGGAGTGCTTGATTCACACGCAGAGCCAACCTTGATTTTGTTGCCTCATTTGGGGAATTGGGAATTGTTCGGTGTATGGCTGTCGTCAATTCGTCCATACACAGCAATGTTTCGTCCCCTGCGTGCTCCTCAATTCACAGACGTGGTCAAGGGAGCACGCGAGCGTGATGGGAATACATTGGTGCCAACAACGCCAGCAGGCATTAAAACACTGTTGCATGATTTGAAGGCTGGGAAACAAGCAATCGTGCTTCCTGATCAAAGCCCAACAGATCGTGGGGTGTTTACATCATTCTTTGGAATCGAAACAGCCACGACGACCCTGCCGTATAGGCTCGCACTCGCGACCAAGGCACAAGTTGTCCTAGGTGCAGCGGTTTGGGATGCTGGAGGTTATCGCATTCTCGTGCGTCCATTACCTCGAGCTGATGAGCTGGATCAGCTCGCTTGGCTGTCGCATATGAATTTAGAAATTGAGCGGCTCGTGTCCGACTATCCGGAACAATATCAATGGGAATACAGACGGTTTCGCAAAGCGCCAGATGGCTCGCTTCGGTATCCTTAACGCTCCCAAAAGGCCGGTGACAAAACGACCAACAAGGTAAACAGCTCGAGCCGCCCAAGTAGCATGGCGAAGATGAGGACCCATTTCGATCCATCTGCAAGGGGTGCATAGGTTGTGGCGGCCTCTCCAAGCGCTGGACCAAGATTGTTTAAAGTCGCACCCACGGCTGAATATGCGGTGATTGGGTCTTCACCCAAACCCATACAGATCAGCATCAGAACTGTGAACACCACTACATATGCAGCCAAAAATCCCCAGACCGCATCGATCACTCTGGGGCCGACCGGTTTTTGTCCCAATTTGATCGGAATCACCGCATTTGGATGGATGAGTCGCTTAATTTCCCGCGTGCCTTGCTTGTACAGAAGAACCATTCGAATGATCTTAATTCCGCCGCCTGTTGACCCAGCACAGGCGCCGATAAACGCACTCATGAGCAATAGAAATGGAAGAAAGGTTGGCCAATCTCCATAGCCAACCGTGGCGAATCCAGTCGTGGTTGCAATTGATACGGTCTCGAAGATTCCGTACCGAAATGCAGTGCCGGGATCATAACTACCCTGCTCAATCAGAGCGACAGACACCAACAATGCGAGACAGCCTATAAACGCCAAATATGTACGCCATTCTGGATCCTGTATGTAGTGACCTACAGCCTTGCTGTGCCATGCAACAAAGTGCAGCGAAAAGTTCATGCCGGCGATGATCATAAAGACAATCGCCACCAGTTCGATCGTGACACTGTTGAAATGCCCGATGGATGCGTCATATGGAGAAAATCCACCGATCGCAATGGTGGAAAATGCGTGGCAGATGGCATCAAACGCGGACATACCTGCGATCCAGTACGCCAACGCGCATGCGAGAGTCAGTGATACATAGACAAACCATAACGCCTTGGCCGTCTCGGCAATGCGCGGTGATAATTTCGCGTCTTTGACCGGACCTGGTGTTTCAGCCCGATACAACTGCATGCCTCCAATACCGAGCATCGGAAGAATGGCGACCGCCAAAACGACAATTCCCATGCCCCCAAGCCACTGCAGTTGTTGGCGGTAAAACAGAATTGATTTGGGCAAGCTGTCCAGCCCTGCGATCACAGTTGCGCCTGTTGTTGTGAGCCCACTGATGGACTCGAACAGCGCATCAACGACACTGAGATTTAATTGATTTGAGAGAACTAGCGGTACCGAACCTGCGCATCCGAGTACGACCCAGAATAGTACCGTAATCAAAAAGCCATCTCGGATCCGAAGTTCTCGTTTTTGATTCCGAAGTGGAAGCCAACACGCAGTTCCGATTCCAAAAATGAGGATGAATGCATTCAAAAACAGCGGGGTTTGTGCGTCGCTAAACAGAATACTCACGGCAATTGGTGGCAGCATGGTGAAGCTGAACAGCATCAGCAACAGACCTAAAATACGGAGGGTTGTGGTAATTCTCATATCAGAGGAACGTCGGTGCCACCGAAAATAAGCGTTCAACCTCGCCAATTTTCCGTTTGTCCGTCAAAAACAGAATCACATGATCTTGGTGTTCGATGAGAATGTGGTCGTGGGCGATCAGTACTTCATCATCACGCACAATTGCGCCGATGGTTGCGCCTGCTGGCAGATCAACCGAGCCAATCGCGCGGCCGACCACACGGCTTGATTTCGCAT
Source organism: uncultured Gammaproteobacteria bacterium (assembly GCA_913057215.1). Taxonomy (GTDB): domain Bacteria; phylum Pseudomonadota; class Gammaproteobacteria; order Pseudomonadales; family Litorivicinaceae; genus HIMB30. Next base: position 18,246 of record CAJXNQ010000014.1, on the reverse strand, counting down.
CCCCATGTGCAATGGCCTCAATGGCCTCAGCCGCCCCCCGTCGTAATGAATGTGCTGCTTGAATCGAGCCACGACGCACCAGCTGGAGTAACGAGCCGATCGTGGCTTGTTCGGGGCTGATTGCGATGTCGACTAAGCCACCTTGAACCAGGTCCACATATGCTGCGTTATTGATCAATGTCATGACTTTCCGCGCACCCAAGCGCTTAGCCAGCATCGATGACATGATATTCGCTTCATCACTGTTAGTAACAGCACAAAAGACATCCACGTCATCAATTTGCTCCTCGATCAGTAGATCTTGATCAGAGGCATCGCCTTGCAGTACGACAGTCCGATTCAGCATTTCAGACAGCTCTTTGCATCGGCTTTGACCACGCTCAATCAGTTTGACTCGATACTGATTCTCGATTGAGTTCGCCAGTCGCGCACCAATATTTCCGCCACCGGCAATCAGGACGCGGCGGTATGGTTTTTCGAGCTTTTGGAGTTCAGAGACGACGGATCGAATGTGTTTCCGTGCCGCGATGAAAAACACCTCATCGTCGGCTTCGATGATTGTGCTGCCTTTGGGGATGATGGGCCTGTCTTTTCTGAAAATCGCGGCGACTCGAGTATCAACGTCAGGTAAATCTTGTCGTAAATCTTTGAGTTCGCGACCAACAAGCGCACCATCGGCGTACGCTTTGACTGCAACCAACTGGACTAGGCCACCGGCGAAATCCATGACTTGAAGCGCACCGGGTTGTTGAATCAATCGGAAAATCGCTTCAGTCACCAATTGCTCAGGACGAATGATTTGATCAATTGCAAAGGAGGATTTGCCACCGAAGAGGGGATTATTTTTCAGATCTTCGGTTGTGTCATATGCAGGGGACCGTACGCGCGCAATTTTCGTCGGTGTACGAAATAACGCGCTTGAGATCTGGCAGGCGACCATGTTGATTTCATCTGAATTGGTTACGGCGATGAGCATGTCAGCATCCACGCCACCTGCTTGTTTTAGGATATCTGGATAGGATGCATTGCCGTGGATGGTGCGGATATCCATCCGGTCTTGCAATGCTCTCAACCGGAATCGATCTGTATCCACCACTGTGATGTCGTTGGCTTCAGAAGCAAGACTCTCGGCGAGCGTGGCGCCGACCTGCCCTGCACCCAAAATGATGATCTTCATGCAGATGCCCTGTCATGTTGAGGCGGTGATTTAACCAGAAGTGCATAATAGAAGCCATCACCGCCTGAGTGGTCGGGCAGTTGCTGGATCCCAAAGGGTGTTTTGATTCCAGGAATGCCGTCCAGTTTTGCAATGGATGCATCCGAGTGATGGTTCAGGAAATTCTCAATTTGCACATCGTTTTCTTGCGGCAACACCGAGCAGGTTGTAACCAAGGCGCGCCCACCCGGTTTGAGTGTGGTCCAGACCGCGTCAAGAATCATACTTTGCATCCCCGTAAGCGACCTAAGCGCCGACTCTGATCGCATCAGGCGAACATCTGGATGGCGTCGAATAACGCCGGTTGCAGAGCATGGAAGATCAATGAGCAGCGCATCGAATGGCTGCTGATCCCACCAACCGTCGACGTGCGATGCATCCGCGGGGTGCAGATGAGCTCGAAGACCCAGCCGAATCAAGTTTTCTTTGATCAGCGTCAGACGCTGCTCGCTGATATCGAGCGCGGTTACGTCGCACGATGCCATTTCAAGAAGATGACAGGTTTTGCCACCGGGTGCGGCGCAGGCATCGAGAATCCGCTCGCTGGGCTGTGGATCGAGCGCAATAGACGCCCACTGACTGGATTCATCTTGAACACTCACAACTCCGTCACTGAACCCAGGTAAGTCATGCACTGGACGTGGCTCAGTGAGGCGGATGCTGTCTGGTGCCGAGCCTGCGATGCAATCAATACCGTGTGCGACCAGGGTCTGAAGATACTCTGATGCGGTACTCTTTAGACGATTGATCCGCAGTGTCATCGGTGGATGCACGTTGTTCTCAACCAACACGCGCTCCCAATGATCAGGCCACGCTGTTTGAATCGCTTCAATCAGCCATGCTGGGTGATTCCAAAGCGCTTCAATGCCGTGTCGTTGCATTTTCAGCTCAGACTGTTTGCGAATGAATTGCCGAAGGACGGCATTAATCAGTCCGCGAGCCCACGGGCGTCCCTCGATGACGGTGACATTGACATATTCCGATACGACAGCGTAGTCCTTGGAGCGCATCCATCCGAGTTCATACAGACCGCACCGAACGATGGCACTGAGGATCTGATCACGTGCCTTGAGCGGTTTATCGAGAAGCTTGCTTTCAATTTCTGCCAAGTGAAACCATTCACGACAGATTCCGTAGCACAGGGATTGCAAATGCCGTTGATCGGCGGGCGACAACTGCTTCCCATGCTTTTTCAGCAACGCATCCAGATTGGACTGTTGATTTTGAAGTGCGTACACCACTTCACAGGCATGGGTTCGAAGTGACTTGCTCATGCTGTGCCTGACGTCAACTGACAGCCGATGACCCAGGGCGCTGATCCATGTTGGACCATCTGTGGTTCAAGCATCCGTTTGCCGCCGGCAAGCTGGCATTCAAGAATTCGGAGTGTCCCGTTGCCTGAGTTGACCAAGATGTGGTCATTGACTCTGAGTAACTGTCCCGGCGGGCCCTGCATGTCAGTCGAGAACTTTTCGACACGGAATATTTTCAGCCGCGTTTCGTTGGCGTAACAGAACGCACCCGGAACTGGATTGAATGCATGGATCTGGCGCATCAGGCGCTCTGATGATGCGGTCCAATCAATGCATGCATCCGCGGTTGTAATTTTTGAGGCGTAGGTTACGCCATCTGTGGGCTGTGGTTGCGCCTTAATTTCACCCGCGGCAAGCGCCAGTAAGGTTTTGGTTAATAGCGGACCGCCGACTTCTGCCAGTACGTCGTGCAAGACCTCCGTGGTTGTGGAGTCTGAGATGGGAACCTCTGAAACCGCGAGTATGGGTCCGGTATCAAGACCCGACTCCATTTGCATGATGGTGACACCGGTTTTGTTGTCGCCGGCCTCGATGGCACGTTGCAGGGGTGCGGCTCCACGCCAGCGTGGCAGAAGCGATGCATGAACATTTAAGCAACCCAATCGGGGCGTTTCTAAAATCGCAGGTGTCAGGATTTGGCCGTAGGCAACCACAACAAGCACATCAAGTTGAAGTGTTTGAAGCCACTGCAGCGCGTCCTCCGTTTTCAGAGATTCAGGCTGATGAATTGGTAGATTCAGCGATTTCGCACACTGCTTTACGGCACTCTCTGACAGCTGGCGTCCCCGACCACTCGGACGATCTGGCTGGGTTAGAACACACTCGAGCAGAATCTCAGGATGCGCATGCAACGCTTTGAGTGTTGGGACAGCAAACTCAGGCGTTCCGGCAAATGCGGTGCGGAGCATCTAAGTCGTGGCCTCAACTCGCTTTTGTTTCGTAATTTTTGACCGAATCCGACTGCGCTTTAGGTTCGAGAGATGATCGACAAATAATTTACCATTGAGGTGGTCGCACTCGTGTTGAATACACACCGCCAACAAGCCCGTGGCCTCAAGTTCATAGGCCTTGCCATCACGATCGAGGGCTTTCAGCAACACATGCTCGGGCCGTTTGACGACCTCGTAAAACCCAGGGACCGACAAACACCCCTCTTGCATCTCGTCGATTTGTTGAGTCAACACCTCATATTCCGGGTTGATCATCACAAGCGGCGCATGTTCGTCATCTTGGAGATCAATGACAATGACACGTAGATGGACATCCACTTGGGTAGCGGCGAGACCGATTCCTTGGGCGTCATACATCGTCTCAAACATGTCGTCGACGAGTGTCCGGATGCTGTCATCAACGATTGCAACTGGTTTGGCAATCGTGCGCAGGCGCGGATCGGGAAATTCGAGAATCTGTCGAAGTGCCATGCGTTTCCTCAAACAGTTAATTCAGCCGGCTGATTGTACCCGAATTGAGTGGCTCTTCGCACTGCTTGTCTGGCTCCCATCGGATGCCACTGGCTGTGGTTTAGAGCGGTTGTTTCACATGAAACATGATGGCGAGTGTCAGTCCGATTGTGTGACAGTCCAACCGCTTGAGGGCACGCCGCTGGTAATCTATCCCGCACTCGACGCCGGTGATCACGTGAGTCGGTCGAGTCTCATTGCACTTCAATATGTTGGTAGTGCCCCCTTTCCATTGACGCGTCAACGGGTTGAGTTTGGCACCAGTATCGGTGTCAAGACGTGTCGCATCACTTCCTATCCGCGTGGCCAAAAACACGGACTTCGGCCTGGGATGCAGGTTCCGATCGCACTCACAGGTGCGTTGCAGACCCAGTTGACACTGTTAGCCGTAGAAGACGACAACTCGATCGGCGTCTATGATGTGCAAAACGTGAATATGGGTAAACCATGAATTTGTGTAAAGACCAACAGTTCTCAGCGGCGGCCTTAATTGATGGTGGTGTGGTTGCTGTTCCGACGGAAGGTGTGTGGGGGTTGTCATGTCGATACGATGACCTGCTGGCCGTGCAACGGATCCTGCAAATCAAGGCTCGCGCCCCATCTAAGGGCCTCATCGTGTTGGTGAACGAGTTTGATGCGCTTGCATCCCTCTTTGCCTGCGACATTTTGGAGACTGCCAGAGATGAGGCCGGTCGACCGTCGACTTGGGTGATACCGGTGATGGAGCAGTGCCCGCGCATTTTAACCGGTGGCCGTGACGCGCTGGCCGTACGACAAGTGAAAATGCCATATTTACGGCAATTGATTCGATACACCGGACCTCTGGTGTCCACCTCTGCCAACCGCTCGGGGCGGCCGGCGGCGACACATCGCTGGCAGGTCATGCTTGAGCTTGGCCATGATGTTGATTACGTTGCCAAGGGCCGTACGCAAGGATTCAAGAAACCAAGTACCATTCGCGACATGCAGACCGGTGCAGTGCTGAGAGCCTAAGGATGACTATGCAAATCGAGGCTGTGAAAAGCTATCTCCTCAACCTTCAAGATACGATCTGTCACGCGGTGGAGACTGAGGATGGTTCGACATCTTTTGTGGAAGACGCATGGTCACGTGATGAAGGCGGCGGCGGCCGATCGCGAGTGATGGCCGATGGGCAGGTTTTTGAGAAAGCAGGCGTTGGATTCAGTCATGTGATGGGCGAAACCCTGCCTCCTTCAGCATCTGCAGCGCGACCTGAACTGGCGGGCCGCTCGTGGCAGGCAATGGGTGTCAGTCTCGTGATTCACCCTGAGAATCCCTTTGTTCCGACATCACACGCCAACGTTCGGTTTTTCGTTGCAGAAAAAGCAGGAGAAGCACCGGTTTGGTGGTTTGGGGGCGGATTTGATCTAACGCCCTTTTACCCGTTTGATGAAGATTGTGTGCATTTTCATCGTGAGGCAAAGCAGGCACTTGATCCTTTTGGTGCGCATTTCTATCCGGAATTTAAAGCGGAATGCGACCGGTATTTTTATTTGCCGCACCGCCAAGAGACCCGAGGAGTCGGGGGCCTATTCTTTGACGACTTTAATGCGTTGGGCTTTGAGCAAAGTTTTGCGCTCATGCAAAGTGTCGGCAACGCGTTCCTTCCGGCATATTTGCCGATTGTGGAGCGACGTAAGACCATCAGTTATGGCATGCAAGAACGCGAATTCCAGCTGTATCGACGCGGTCGCTACGTTGAGTTCAATCTTGTGTATGACCGAGGGACGTTGTTTGGGCTACAAAGCGGAGGTCGCACGGAGTCCATTTTGATGTCCATGCCTCCACTTGCGCGCTGGGAGTATGGATATGTCCCAGCAGATGATTCCGATGAAGCGAGACTGAGTCAGTACCTCACACCACGGGAGTGGGTGTGAATTATCAGTTCGCGGTGTTTGGTGATCCGATTGCTCACTCGAAATCGCCCGACATTCATCGGCGTTTTGCAGAGCAAACGGGTCTGGCTGTGCACTATGACAAATGCCTTGTGTCTGAGCGCGACTTCAAATCCCGCGTGGCGTCGTTTTTTGCAGACGGCGGTCACGGTTTGAATATCACAGTTCCGCATAAATGGGCGGCATTTCAGATGGCAGCGTCGGTGTCTGACGAGGCGTTGTTGGCGGGTGCCTGCAATACTCTGGTGCAACAAGATGATGGCGGATTGTACGGCCACAATACCGATGGTTTGGGGCTCTTAGATGATCTTGATCGATTGGGTTGGTCCCCAGAACATGCGCGTATTTTGATTTTGGGGGCGGGTGGAGCTGTTGCTGGATGTCTCGGACCGCTGTTGGCAAGACGTCCGGACGCCGTTGTCATCGCAAACCGTTCCGTCGACAAAGCCGAAGCGCTGGCGTCTCGGTTTGAATCGAGGGTCACGGCCATCGGATTGGACGCGCTTGATAGTCAAGGTGCGCCCTTTGATATGGTGATCAATGGTATTTCAGCCGGCCTCTCTGGGAGCACCGGGGTCGAATTGACCGACCGGATTCTGAATGCCGATGGGGCTGTCTACGATTTGGTGTACGGCTCACAGGAGACGCCATTTTTAAAGATGTGCCGGCCGTTGACAGCGCATCGAGCCGATGGCCTTGGTATGTTGCTCGCGCAAGCGGCGCGCTCATTTGAGCTGTGGACGGGCGTGTATCCCGACCCTTTTGCGCAGTTGCCGGAGTTTGGTCGCGACTGACACAGCTTATTGACCCTCTGGTACACTCATGACCTTTTACGGCTTGGAATCATGACGCACCCTCTTCCCCTTGCGCGTTTAGGAATCGTCGGCGGTGGGCAATTGGCTCGGATGTTGGCGCCGGCCTGTCACGCGTATCAAGTCGAATTGAATATCCTCGACCCGCTGGATCAATCACCTGCCGCACAGGCTGCAAATGGTCAGATTGTTGGCAGTCTTCACGATGCCGATGCGTTATCCGCGCTGTGTGCGGTTTCAGATGTCGTTACCTTTGATTTAGAAAATGTCGGTGCTGACATGTTAGTCACCTTGGCGAATCAGGGCGTCCGAATGGTTCCAGACCCTGCAACTGTGCAACTGATTCAAAATAAGTTGGAACAAAAGCGTCATTACAAAGCGCATGACATTCCAACCACGGCATTTGAGGCTCTTGATGAGCCCCATGCACTGAGTCAGGTTGAACGGTTCGGTTGGCCCTGCGTTCAGAAGGCGAATACCGGCGGGTATGACGGTCGCGGCGTGCATATCTTGCATTCCAGTGCCGACTGGCCAAATCGTCTGTTGGGTCCGAGTTTTGTGGAGGCCTATGTCCCGCACGCCACGGAGCTCGCCGTCATGGTTGCCACACGTGCTTCCGGCGAAATGGTGGTCTATGACCCTGTTGAGATGGTCGTCGATCCTGAGTTGAATTTGCTCGACTATCTGATTGCACCCGCACGGGTGCCGGCTGAGATTGCTCGGGAGGCGGTTCAATTAGCTCGAAAGACGGTTGCCTCTTTTGGAACGCCTGGATTGTTCGGTGTTGAACTGTTCGTCTCAGCCGATGGTGACTTATGGGTCAATGAGGTCGCACCGCGTGCCCACAATTCAGGTCACCATACGATTGAAGCCTGTGTGACGAGCCAGTTTGAAAACCAACTGCGTGCGTGTTTGGATTTACCTTTAGGGCAGACGGATCTCAGAGCGCATGCCTTAACCATGAACTTGGTGGGCGCAGACGGATTTGAGGGGCGACCCGTCATTGAAGGTCTTAAATGGGTCAGCGGACTGCCCGATGTGCATGTGCACCTGTACGGAAAAGCATCGTGTCGCCCCGGTCGAAAAATGGGTCACCTGACCCTTCTTGGCCAAGACCATTCTGGACTGATTGAGCGTGCAAATCAGATACGCGAGCAGCTATTCATTCGTGGAGAACAAGCAATATGACAGCAAAAGTCGGTGTGATTATGGGATCAGATTCCGATTGGCCGGTGATGGAAGCAGCCGTCGACGCGCTTAAAAGTCTCGGAGTCGCCGTTGAGGCGACGGTCGTGTCTGCGCATCGGACACCCGATCGGCTCATGGACTATGCAAAATCTGCGCGAGCAAATGGATTTGATGTGATTATCGCTGGTGCAGGTGGTGCTGCGCACTTGCCTGGCATGATTGCTGCGGTCACTGAACTGCCTGTTATCGGCGTGCCCGTGGTGGCGACAAGCTTGGATGGGGAAGACAGTTTGTTGTCCATCGTTCAAATGCCCAAGGGTGTGCCGGTGGCGACTGTCGCGATCAATGGCGCATACAACGCAGGGCTTCTCGCAGCACAGATTGTCAGTACTTCCGATCACGGCTTGCGTGATCGCATTCGGGCTTACAAAGATACGCTTGCCGAACAGGTTTTAGAGAAGGCCCGTAAAGTCGAGCGTGCTGCCGACTAGCCCGTCACCTCACGATGAGCGTGAGCGAGTTTCACGTAATGCGTGGCGGAATAACTCAAGAACTCCTGTTCCTTGTCCGTCAGCGCGCGCGCCTGTTTGGCGGGGCTGCCGACATATAAAAATCCGGATGCTAGAACTTTCCCTGGTGGAACCAGTGCGCCTGCGCCGACCATCACGTGGTGTTCAATGATCGCACCGTCGAGAACAGTCGCGCCAATTCCGATTAAAACGTCATGTTCGACTGTACAGCCATGTAAGCAGGCTTGATGGCCAATCGTGACTCGATCACCGATGATCAGCGCCTTACCACCTGGGGAATAGGGTCCATCGTGCGTGCAATGAAGGACAGCGCCATCTTGAACATTGGTTTGGTTGCCAATTGTGATTTGATTGACGTCACCCCGAATGGTGGCTTGAGGCCACACGGACACCTCCTCACCGAGAGTGACATCACCCGCAACCAAGGCGCTGGGATCGATCCAGGCAGATTGTGGAATGAGGGGCTCGTGATCTTTAAAGCGGCGAATGGTCATCGAAATCCTTGTGTTCTGTATTTTGATCTTCACTATTTCTCGAGACACGATGGGAGTCAATCATGCCTTTAAAACGATTTATCGCGGGTGCGGTCTGCCAGCGGTGCGGCCAACAGGATAAGGTGCGTTCATGGGAAGACCCTGATGCAAATCTGATGCGCCGCGAGTGCGTCGCCTGCGGGCATGAAGATGTGATTGCAATGAAATCAGACGCCGATGAGATTCCGACGCGAGTCAATTATACCGACCCGGTGTTTGATGAAGATGTTAAGCCGGTTCGGATACTTTTGGATGATGATCCGAAAAGCGCACATTGATCTGCCGCATGGCCATCGGGAGGCGCGCGCCTAACAGTGTGGTCCTCAAGATCGCAAAGACAAGAAAAGCGACAAAGAGCTCATCCAAGGTCGGGTGTTGATACCAAGTGAGCATCCCAAACCAGCCAATCGAGGCGGCTAGCCACATGGTCACACACATGTCTATGGTGCGCGTCAGCCCAATAAATACGCCGTCGAGCCAGTAAGATAGACAAAGTGCCAGCAATATTAAGGTAAAGGCATTCAGTCGATGGGTCGCTTCAGCGATCACTGCATCATGTGCAGTCAGCGCAGAGACAATGGCTGATCCGAACACTGCGATCACAAGCGTCATGCAGGCCGCAGTAATTAAAGTCAGCAGTGCGCCTGCCCAGAGGCTGTCACGAAAGCGTGAATAGTTTCGTTGTCCAAGTGCCTGACCGGCCTCGATTTCAGAGGCATAGGCAAATCCATCCAGTGCATATGCGGCAGTGGCTAATAGCACCAGAAAGATGCCAACAGCTGACGCTTCAATTGCGCCAATGCGGGCGGCGGAAATGGATAGACCGGCAAAGACGGCGTGCAGCGCAAGGGTGCGAAGCATCAGCGGGCCATTCACACGCACCAGTTCCCAAAGCTGTTTGCTTCGAAATCGAAAGTTGGCCCACACATCACGTTGGCCCACGAGGATGAACAGCCAAACCACCCCATAGATGAGGCCCAAATATTCTGAAATGACTGTGCCCCACGCAATGCCCTTGCTGTTCATTTCAAGACCAATCGCAAGCGTGTAATTCAGCACGATGTTGACCACATTGATGCCAAGGGCGAGATACAGTGAGATTTTGGTCCGACCACGGCCGACCAACCAACCGGTGATTGCAAAAATACAGAGTGCCGCTGGTGCGCCTAGAAGACGTATTTCAAGATATTCAGCCAGGGGTGCGTCGATTTCCGATGCAGGTCGGATGATTTGAACGATGGGTTCAAGCAGCCAATGACCAAAGAAGACCAGCACCAATCCGATGGAAATAGCCATCAACAGCGCATGCATCAAAAGCTGTAGACCACCGTGTGTATCGCCGCGTCCTTCACTTTGCGCGACAAGACCGGTGGTGCCCATTCTTAAAAACAAAAAGGTACCAAATAAGATGGCGAACAACTCAGCGCCCACCGTGACGGCCGCTAAATAAAAAGGAGCTGCAAGGTGTCCGGCAATGGCGGCATCTGCGAGCCCGAGTAATGGCGTTGCACTATTTGCAATGATCAGCGGCCAAGCGAGAGCCCAGTGTCGATGCGTGGCGTGCTTTAGGGCTGCAACAGTTCGCATTGTGGGTCCGCTCGGCGTGCACGCAGTATGTGTAAAAAGTCATTGGGATCTTTCACATGCGGGGGTGCCTGAGGTCCACCTTCTTGCTGTCTGGCAAGCGCCACCAAACGGAGCATCCAGAATCGGAGGGCGGCGGTTTCCAGTGCATCCGGCCACGCACTGATTTCTTCAGCTGTGAGGGGGCGATGTGTTTGGTATCCGCCGATAAAGGCACGTGTGCGCTGCTCATCCAATCGGCCTGAGGCATCGGAGCACCAATCGTTGACAGCCACTGCCAGATCAAACACAAAGGCGCCGTTACAGGCATTGTAAAAATCGATAATGCCAGTTAACTCGGGCCCATCAAAAAGTGCATTGTCGATAAACAAGTCCCCATGAATGATGCCGTTTGGAAGCGTGGTGCTTTGGCGTACAAAGGACTCACTGCGATCAATTTGATCAGCTAAGAGTGCTTTGAATTCTTCTTCAACAAAAGGTTCGACGCGCGCGTGATTCGAGCGCCACCATGGACTCCATCGATGATTCTCGCGTGAGAGGTGTGAGTAATCCTGCGTGTGGTGATGCATTTTGCCGAGCGCCTCGCCAATTTGACGGCAGGCATCGCGGGTCACATCAACCAGCGTGGTTCCTTTGAGTCGCGAAAAGAGTGCAGCGGGCTTGCCTTTTAGCGTAAACAAACGCACGCCATCGCGGTTGGCCAATGGTCTTGCGACCGGTACGTGATCATCGGAGAGCTGTCGGTTGAGTTCGATGAAAAATGGAATCTCGTCGAAGCCCTGCTCTTCAAAGATTTGCAAGACAGTCTCACAGCGACCGAGTGACACAAAATAAGTTGTGTTTTCAACACCGGCGTCGACGCCCTGAAACCCAGTCAGCGCCCCGAGGTCAAACTGGGCAACAAAGGTCTCAAGTTCAGCAAACGTTAGTTCTGTGTAAACACTCATCGCCCGGTCCTGTTCAAGCGCGGTATTATGCCTATGCATTTGTAAAAGAACACACTCAGGAGCGTGAATGTCTGCCCCCTTGGTACTGATTGACGGGTCGTCTTATTTGTATCGTGCGTTTCATGCGCTGCCACCATTGACTACGAGCCAAGGACAGCCGGTTGGCGCGATTCGGGGCGTGGTTTCGATGCTGAAAAAGCTCGCTGATAGCACTGATGCGGGCCGCATGGCTGTGGTTTTTGACGCATCGGGTAAAACCTTTCGCGATGACATGTATCCAGACTACAAAGCCAATCGAGAGAAAATGCCCGATGACTTGAGGGCGCAGATCGAACCACTGCACCGCATCGTTGAAGCACTCGGATACCCCCTATTGGTTGTCCCAGGCGTGGAGGCCGATGATGTGATTGGAACCTTGGCACATCGCGCCGCAGAAGCGGGTGAGGAGGTTCTCATCTCAACCGGTGACAAGGACCTCGCGCAATTGGTGACAGACCGAGTCACTCTGGTCAACACCATGAGTGATTCAACGCTCGACCCCGCGGGTGTCGAGGCCAAGTTCGGTGTGCCGCCTGAGCGCATTATTGATTTTCTGGCACTCACGGGTGACAGCGTGGACAACGTGCCTGGGATTCCAAAATGCGGTCCAAAAACTGCAGCAAAATGGCTCAACGCGTATGGCTCGCTTGATGGGGTCGTCGAGCACGCAGATCAGATCAGTGGAAAAATAGGCGAGACCTTTCGGGCACACATGCATGTTCTTCCTCTCTCTAAGCAACTGGTGACGATCAAAACAGATTGTGAACTTCCGGTGGGCTTGGATGCATTGAATCGAAAGACGCCTGATATGGATGCACTGACCGCCCTGTATACCGAGCTCGAATTCAATCAATTGTTAAAACAACTGACAGCTTCGAATGGCCTATCCGCGCCCTCGCAACCAGCCAAATCGCAGCCGAGTGCGCCGACAGCGGTGCACTATGAATTGGTCACTGCGTCTGATGCTCTAAAGCGCTGGGTGGAACGCTGTCAGAAGGCGAAGGTATTCAGCCTTGATACGGAGACGACATCACTGATCGCACGGCATGCAAAGCTTGTGGGCGTCTCGCTGTCGGATGCGCCTGGTGAGGCCTGTTATATCCCGGTTGGGCATCGCGAAGGTGCGCAATTGTCGATGACAGAGGTTCTTACAGAGCTGGCTCGCCTGATTGCAGATCCAGAGCTGACCCTGGTCGCGCACAACCTCAAATATGATCTGACGGTGCTCGAAACTGTGGGCTTGAAACCGCAGTGTGCCCTCGCTGACACCATGTTGATGAGTTATGTCTTGGATGCATCGGCAGGGCGTCACGACATGGATAGCATTGCCACCCGCATTCTCGGTGTCGAGACCACCTCGTATGAAGCGGTCTGTGGTAAGGGTGCAAAGCAAATTGGATTTGATGAGGTACCACTGGAGGCCGCCTGCCAATACGCGGCCGAAGATGCAGACATCACACGTCGCCTCTACGAATCACTCAGTGAACAACTCAAAGAACACGCTGGATTGTGGACGATCTACCATGACCTTGAGTTGCCTGTAATGGAGGTTCTTCGAACCATTGAAAATCATGGTGCCTTGTTGGACCCATCTATTCTGAATCAGCAGTCGGAGTTACTGGGTCGGCGACTGGAAGAACTTGAATCTGAGGCCCATACGCTGGCGGGTCGGTCCTTCAATCTGGCAAGTCCAAAACAGTTGCAAGAGGTCCTCTTTGACGAACTGAAATTGCCGGTTCTGAAAAAAACACCGAAAGGTGCGCCCTCAACGAATGAAGAAGTATTAAGCGAATTGGCTTTAGACTATCCCCTGCCAAAGCTTTTAATTGAGCACAGAAGTCTTTCAAAATTGAAAGGAACGTATACGGACAAACTTCCTGCAGATTGCGACCCTGCAGATGGACGCATTCATACGTCTTTTCATCAAGCCGTGACATCGACTGGCCGGCTGTCCTCGTCAGATCCAAATTTGCAAAATATCCCGATTCGGACAGACGAAGGCCGACGCATCCGAAAAGCGTTTGTAGCGCCCACAGGATGGTCAGTCATGGCGGCCGACTATTCGCAGATTGAGCTTCGGATCATGGCGCATTTGTCAGGTGATTCCTCCTTGGTGAATGCCTTTGCCAAAGGCGAGGATATTCACCGCGCGACGGCGGCTGAAGTGTTTGCAATTGAGCCGATGTTCGTCACCGATGAGCAACGTCGGCGTGCAAAGGCGATTAACTTCGGCTTGATTTACGGCATGAGCGCTTTTGGTTTGGCTCGACAGCTCGGCATCGAACGTGCCGAGGCCGCACGGTATATCGATATCTACTTTGAGCGATACCCGGGTGTTCGCGCATACATGGACCGGACACGCTCCATGGCACATGAGACTGGATATGTTGAAACGGTGTTTGGCCGCCGACTGACGCTTCCCGACATTCATGCGCGACAGGCTCAGATTCGCCAAGCTGCCGAGCGCGCCGCGATTAACGCGCCGATGCAAGGAACGGCCGCAGATATCATTAAGCGGGCGATGTTGCGCGTAGATAGCGCGCTTGCGCAGGCAGCCTTGCATTGTCACTTGCTGCTGCAAGTGCACGATGAATTGGTGTTTGAAGTCCGAGACGATTCGGTTGATCAAGCCCGTAGTCTGGTGCGCGAAGAGATGGAGGCGGCTGCAGATCTCACGGTTCCTTTGGTGGTTGAGATTGGTGTTGGGCCCAGTTGGTTTGAGGCGCATTAAAAAAATCAAAAAAATAGTGAACTTTTTTTACGCGCGGCGGTCTCACTTAATAACGATGAGATTCCCTCGTTCTTCGTTTCCGACATACCCCTGTCGGCTTGAAACCCCGGATTGAGCTACCGGGGTTTTTTATTTTTAGGGGGCTGATTCCACCAAATGCACTCTGATCCACTCCGATGCATGCACCACACCCTGTTTATCTAAGCTTGAAAAGTTCAGTACAGTCGAGTGCGGTCTTAATTTCTGAACGCCAAGCCGCGCTTGAGCAGCTTGGTTTCGGCTCAGTTTGTCGCTCTTGGTCAGCAATAACAGGGTCGCCATCTCACGATGATCTGCAAAACTGAGCATTTGTTGATCGAGATCAGTCATTGGATGTCTTGCATCCATCAATACAACCAAGCCAATAAGTGTCCGTCGCTCTGCGAGGAACGTCCCTAAGTGACGTTGCCATTCCCGCTTCATGGATTCGGGCACTTTGGCAAAGCCATACCCGGGTAAATCCACAAGAAACCCGCCGGTTTCAGGGACTTCAAAGAAATTAATCAATTGTGTGCGACCGGGTGTTTTTGAGACACGAGCAAGCGCTTTTTGCCCTGTAATGGTATTTAAGGCACTCGATTTTCCTGCATTTGAGCGCCCACAAAAGCCAATTTCTGGCCCGCACTCGGGTGGGCAATCGGCCAGTGAAGGTGCACTTTTTAGGAATTTTGCCTGAGTCAGAAGTGGATCGAGCTGAAAATCACGCACTTTGTCTTATTCCTAAACTGCATAAAAATGAGGTGATATGTATACTATCGCACCAGTAGATTGTCGCGTTTTGAGAGAAGAGAACAGACGAATGAAGCAAATATGGATGGCTGCGGCGTTTAGCATGGTGACCTCAATGGCTCATGCCGCCGAAACAGTAGCGCCTGAGTATGTCGGAGACGCCGCTCAGGGACAGGCAAAGAGTGCCGCATGCGCTGCATGTCACGGGCAAGATGGAAACAGTGCGGTTGCTGATTATCCAAAACTCGCCGGACAGCATGCCAGTTACCTTGCGTCGACGCTCAAAGCGTACCGCGATGGGGTGCGCGTGAATGCAATTATGCAAGGCTTGGCAGCGGCATTGTCTGATGAAGACATTGCTGACTTGGCTGCCTATTATTCAGAGCAAGACATCACGCCGGGTGCAACGGACCCTGCCCTGTTGGCACGGGGTGAGGCCCTGTATCGATTTGGCGACCAAGACAAGGGAATTAGTGCATGCGCTGCATGCCATGGTCCAACGGGACAAGGCGTTGGATCTGCACTGTTCCCCGCGTTGAATGCCCAATGGGCGGGGTATACCGAAGTCCAGCTCAAGCTATTTCGTGAAGGCACGCGAGAAAACCTCATGATGAATGGCGTGGCAAAAAATATGTCCGATGCGGATATCGCAGCGGTCTCGAGTTATGTGGAGGGGCTCCGCTGATGTTCAAACGATTCCTGTCATCCTTAGCCTTTGGCTTAGCGGCATTGACGCTGCAAGCGTGTGCGTCCGAGGGATTTCAGAGTGGCGAACATTACGAGACATTATCCAATCCGGTCACGACAGCCGATCCGGCAAAGATCGAGGTCCTCGAGCTTTTCTGGTACGGCTGTCCGCATTGTGACTCACTGGATCCCTCGCTCGAGGCATGGAAAAACACGTTGCCAGACGACGTCATGTTTACGCGGGTGCCTGTCGTTTTTGGTCAATCGTGGGAGATGCATGCACGCATTTTTTGGGTTGCAAAGAATCTCGGCTTACTGGAGACCATGCATCAGCCACTTTTCAATGCCATTCACCGCGAAGGCATGCGTCTTCAACAGGTGGACGAAGTGGTGGCATTTTTTGAGCGCTTTGGTGCCGATCCCGACACAGTCCGGCGTGAACTTGGCGGCTTTGCCACTGAGAGTGCGTTAAGACTGACAGATTCGCGTGTCCGTGCGTATGGTATCCGGGGCGTCCCTGCACTGGTGGTCAATGGGCAGTACGTAACCGGGGTTTCGCAAGCCGGTGGTGAACAACAATTATTTGAATTATTGAACCACCTGATTGAGAAGTCGCGTTCTTAATTTGGCAAGCCGGCATCGCCGGCTTGGTGTTTAGAAATCAATCAAATCTGAGGCGGTTGCCTTTTGCTCTCTCAACGCTTCGGCGTACTCAGAATCCATCAAGTCGATTTCGACGGTGAGGTCAGGCGTTAAGCTAAACGCCTTGGTGCGACGAATTCGTGCGCGCAATTCTTGAGTCTCTGCGTCGTCTCGGTAGAGGTGAAAAAACCGCAGGAATTGCTTGTCGTTTGACTCAATGTCAGACATTGCGGAGTAACACGGCGTCACGCGGCCATATTTGTCACAGATCCGGTTGACGAGTTTCGTTTGCGTGCGCTCATCATTTGGCAGACCTTCTTGGCGATAAAAAATCCGAACGATGTTCCCTTCAGGATCATGGGTGATGGTCAAGAATTCCTTGGCCGGACTTTCGAGTGCCTCGAATTGCTCAACGGTGTCACCAATTCTCAATCCGGCCACATCAAATGCAGATGCCAGTGGCGCCAAGCCGAACAGGACGCTTGCAGTGAATGTTTTCAGTGTTTGGTTCTTCATGCGCGTCATTTTAATTCATTTCCATCGCTGTATCTGCGCTAAAGGTCGCATAAACACGTTCAAGTCGCGAGAGTGCATCGTCAATTTGTGTCTCGCTGATAATCAGTGGAGGTGCAAATCGGTGCACATCGGGGCCGGCAACAAGCGTGAGAAGGTGCTCTTGATGTGCAAGCTTTACAAGCTCGTTTGCGCGTCCGGCAAAGGGTGTATTCAACACCGCGCCAATCAGTAATCCACGTCCTCTGATTTTTTCGAAAAGCCCAAATTGGGCGTTCAATTGCACGAGCCCCGCCTGAAAATATTGACCTGATTGCTCGACGCGCCTGAGAAAGTCAGGTTGGTTGATCAGCGACAGCGCGGTTAAGGCGACAGCGGTTGCCATTGGATTCCCACCATAGGTGCTGCCATGGGTTCCTGCTGTGAGATGCTCAGCAACATGGTGTTTACAAAGTGTCGCCCCAATTGGAAATCCACAGCCGAGACTTTTTGCACTGGTGAGGATGTCTGGCTCAACCCCCGCATGTTCATAGGCGAACAATTTCCCAGTGCGTCCCATGCCAGATTGAACTTCGTCAACAATTAAAACCGCATCAACACGGTCACAAGCGGCTCGAATCTTTTGAAAGAAGGTCGGGCAAATAGGCCGAACACCACCTTCGCCTTGGATCGGTTCGACCATGACTGCGCAGGTTTGATCTGAAATGGCCGCCTCGAGCGCTTGACAGTCATTGAATGGAATATGCGAGAAGCCTCCAGGCATGGGACCAAATCCCTGCATATATTTAGGCTGGCCGCCTGCTGTAACCGTCGCAATCGTGCGGCCGTGGAAGGCATTGTGGAAGCAGAGAATTTGATCTTTATCAGACCCGTGTCGATCCGAAGCGTAGCGCCGCGCTGCCTTGATTGCAGCTTCATTGGCTTCAGCACCGGAATTACAGAAAAAGACTTGGTCCAGTGCTGTGGCATGGACGAGGGCTTTGGCGAGCGCTATAGCCGGTTCATTTGCCAGTGTATTCGATAAGTGCCAGACCTTCTGAGCTTGGTTGGTCAGGCTTTCAATCAGAGCAGGATGGCAGTGTCCGAGCGCACTGACGGCGATTCCGCCCGCACAATCGAGATAGGTCTCACCTGTGGCAGATGTGAGCTGACAGCCTGATCCCTCAGTCATCAAAATTGGCGGTGTGCCATAGTTTGGAGTGAGATAGGTTTCGTAGTCGGCTAAGTCAATCATGGAGCATCATCTCAATGTGAGCGCAGACACTGCGACCCAATGCACCCAAATGATACCCGCCCTCCAGCATTGAGACGATGCGTGATTCTGCATGGCGATTGGCGATGTCGTTGATCAATGTGGTGATCCAACG
>CAJXNQ010000013.1 GCA_913057215.1 uncultured Gammaproteobacteria bacterium | reverse complement strand
GCAGCCATGGTGGGAACTGCCGTGTGTGAATTGATATCCAGCGGAAGCTTCTACCTGTGGTCAGGACTCTTTGAACCGACCTGGGCTGAATTTGTCGCTCGAGAAATCCAATATGCACCGGCTGCATTTGCGAGCTCAGCCTTCTGGGCGGTCGCGTTTGTGGTGATCAGTGCTCTACATCGGACGTATTTGCAGATGCAAAGCTCTGAGGCACTCTCTCACTGATCGCCGATTGTGACATCGATTAGGCGGACCTGAGAGTCCTCTTAATCGATGTATGAGCGCTTGGCTGCTTGAAGCGTATTCGCCAACAAACACGCAATGGTCATTGGGCCTGGACCGCCAGGAACCGGTGTAATCGCACCGGCGACAGTGGCGACATCGTCAAAATCAACATCGCCGACTAACCGACCCTTCCCATCCTCTGTCGGAATCCGATTAATCCCAACATCCAACACAATGGCACCCGGTTTGATCCAATCGGATTTGACCATCTGCGGTCGGCCGACTGCGGCCACTAAGATATCGGCCTGACGACATAAAGCCGGTAAATCAGCCGTCTTCGAATGCGCCATGGTCACGGTTGCAGATTCATTGAGAAGGAGTGCAGCCATGGGGCGGCCCACAATATTCGAGCGACCAATGACCACGGCATGTTTGCCAGCGATCTCAGGCTCAACTGACTTCAATAGTTTTAAGCATCCAAGCGGTGTGCACGGGACAAATGAAGACCCACCCGTCCACAGCGTTCCAACATTCCTTGTATGGAAGCCATCGACATCTTTAGCAGGGTCAATGGCTTCAATCACATCTTTGGAATTGAGATGGTCTGGCAGCGGCAACTGCACCAAAATGCCATGCACTTGGTCATCTGTATTCAGTCGATCAATTAACGTCATCAGTTGATCACGCGAGGTCTCTCGATCGAGTACATGATGGAATGACCGCATCCCGCAGGCTTCGGTTTGCTTCACTTTATTTCGAACATACACCTGGCTCGCCGGATCTTCACCCACCAAGACGACAGCCAAGCCTGGCGTGATCCCATGCTCAGCCTTCAAACGTGCAACGCCCTCGGCCACTTCGTTCCGAACGACCTCTGCCATGGCTTTACCGTCAATACGGATCGCTGTCATTTCAATACCACCGTCTTATGTCCATTCAAAAACACACGGTGTTCGCTGTGCGCTTTGACGGCACGCGACAGTGCATAGTTCTCCATGTTGCGCCCCGTAGCCATCAATTGTTCTGGCCCAAAGGTATGATCCACGCGGGACACCTCCTGATCAATGATTGGTCCCTCATCCAAGTCTGCCGTCACGTAGTGTGCGGTGGCACCAATCGCTTTCACACCCCGTTCATAGGCTTGATGGTATGGACGTGCACCTTTAAAGCTCGGTAAAAACGAGTGATGGATATTAATGCACCGCCCAGCAAGCTCCGCACAGAGCTCATCAGACAGAATTTGCATGTAGCGAGCCAAGACAATGAGATCGGCATTCTGTGTTTCTATCAGTTCCCGAATGCGCTCTTCTTGAACGGCCTTTGTCGCCAATTTCGATCCAGCCGATGGCAACACTTCAAAAGGAATCTTGTGGAAGTTCGCCAAGGGTTCGAGATCTGGATGATTCGAGGCCACGGTCGTCACATCCAAATTCAGCTCCCCTGTGCCGTTTCGATACAACAGATCATTCAGACAATGATCAAATTTTGAAACTAAAATTAACGTCCGATGTGGGACCGTTGGATCGATAAACCGCCATTGCATCTCAAATTGGTGACCAATATCAGCAAACTGATCAGACAACGCGTCGGGCGACATCCCTGAATCGGGCTTAAAAAATTCCGCACGGCAAAAGAAACGACCGGTCTGAATATCATCAAACTGAGACAATTCAGTGATGAAACATCCGTGGTCGGCGAGAAATCCGGTAATGGCTGCAACCAATCCGGTACGCCCCGGACAGGTGATCCGAAGTAGGTAGCGTGCTGTGTGATCCATTCCCATCCTTAGGCTTTTGGAAGTGTGACTCCGGTTTGTCCTTGATACTTTCCACCCCGATCACGATAGGTTGTAAGACATCGCTCGTCGGACTGGAAAAACAGCATTTGTGCCACGCCTTCATTGGCGTAGATTTTCGCTGGCAAATTGGTTGTGTTTGAGAACTCCAATGTCACGTGACCTTCCCACTCAGGCTCAAGCGGCGTCACGTTCACGATAATGCCACATCTCGCATAGGTTGATTTACCCAAACAAATCGTCAACACATCCTCAGGGATTCGGAAATATTCAACGGTGCGCGCCAGTGCAAACGAATTGGGCGGAATAATACATACATCGGCTTTGATATCGACAAAGCTTTTGTCATCAAAATTCTTGGGATCGACAACCGCCGAGTGAATGTTTGTAAAAACCTTAAAATCATCAGCACACCGCACGTCGTATCCGTAACTGGATGTGCCATATGAGATCAATTTCTCACCATCGCGGGTGCGGACTTGGCCCGGCTCAAATGGCGAGATCATTTGGTGGGATTCAGCCATTTCCTGAATCCAGCGGTCGGATTTAATAGTCATGAATTACTCATCAGTCCCTTGTGTTTTGGTAATCAAATCGTGTCCGCCTTGAGTCCGTGCAAAGAGCGCCAGGCGCGCTCCGACTTGTCGTGCGATCTCACGGTATAACTGTGCCACCGAGCCATCCGGATCACTGATCACGGAGGGCTTCCCGCTATCTGTCTGCTCACGAATACTGAGTGCCAACGGCAGCGCACCCAACAGCTGCGTGTCATATTCTGCCGCAATTCGATCACCACCGCCTTCACCAAAAAGATGCTCTGTGTGGCCACAATTCGAACACGTATGTAACGACATATTTTCAACCACCCCAATGACAGGGACATCAACCCGCCGGAACATCTCAATTCCGCGGCGCGCATCCATCAACGCAATATCTTGCGGGGTTGTGACGACAACAGCCCCGTTAACGGGCACTTGCTGACTCAATGTGAGTTGGATATCACCGGTTCCCGGGGGCAGATCGATGACCAAATAATCGAGCTCACCCCAGTTAGTCTGCCGAAGCATTTGCGTAAAGGCTCCACTGACCATCGGACCACGCCAAATGGTCGGTGAACGCTCAGTCAACAAAAATGCCATCGACATCACAGGAAGACCGTGTGCAATCACCGGCTCAAATGTTTTGCCATCATGGGTCTCGGGTCGCTGTCCCTGTACGCCGAGCATCAGCGCCTGAGACGGCCCATAAATATCTGCATCCAGAATCCCAACACGCGCGCCCTCAACTTGAAGCGCCAGAGCCAAATTGACAGCGGTCGTCGATTTACCGACTCCGCCCTTACCAGAGGCAACGCAGATCACCTGGCGTACACCTGGAATGGCTTCCGTCCCTGATCGAGCTGGTACGACTGGTACATCTTGCCGGATCCGAATAAAGGCTTCTTTGACATCCTTGAGTGCTTCAAATTTGGGCTTTAATAACTTCACCAAAGGCCGGGTGATCCCAGCCACTGGGTAGGGGAAGGTCAACTCGATATCCAACTCACCCGCGTTGAGTTCGCAGCGGGTCAATGCACCACTTTCAGCCAGATTCAGTTCTCGATACGGATCTTCGTGCTCAGCCAAAATACTGCGAACAGGCGATTGAATTGAAGTTGACAAATTACTCTCCGTTTCCATGACAGGCGGCGAAATATGACGCAAGTCTCGCTATACTTGGGGTTTATCTTGCGACGCAACAAGGACCGATCTCTGTGCCTTCAGATCAACGTACTATTCTCGTCACGAGCGCGCTTCCCTACGCCAACGGCTCGATCCACTTAGGCCACATGCTTGAGTATATTCAAACCGACATCTGGGTGCGGTTTCAGAAACAATCAGGCCACCGGTGCATCTATGTCTGCGCGGATGATGCGCATGGTACAGCGATCATGCTCCGTGCTGAAACCATGAATCAAACGCCTGAAGCATTGATTGCAGATGTGAAGCGGGAGCATGAGGCAGATTTTGCCGGCTTTCAAATCGGATTCGATCATTATTCATCCACGCATACCGAAGCCAATCGACACTATGCAGAGCTGATTTATACACGAGTGCGTGATGCAGGCGGCATTGCAGTCAAAACAATTTCGCAACTCTATGACCCCGAAAAACAATTGTTCCTTGCAGATCGCTACGTGAAAGGCGGATGCCCCCAATGTGGCGCAGACGATCAATACGGCGACAACTGTGAGGCCTGTGGGGCGACCTATCAGGCCGCCGAGCTGAAAGATCCAAAATCAACACTGTCTGGCGCCACACCGATCCTCAAAGATTCTGAGCATCTCTTTTTTGAGCTCGGCCAGCACACCGAATTCTTAAGGCAATGGACGCGCTCTGGACGGCTGCAACCCGAGGTTGCCAATAAGTTAACCGAGTGGATTGATGGCGGCCTTCGAAGCTGGGACATCTCGCGGGACGCCCCCTACTTCGGATTTGAGGTTCCAGATCATCCAGGCACCTATTTTTATGTGTGGCTGGATGCACCGATTGGGTATATGGGTGCCTTTCAAGAGTGGTGTGATGCCAATCAGTTTGACTTTGACAGTGTATGGTCTGCAGACAGTGATGCCGAGGTCTATCACTTTATTGGTAAGGACATTGTGAACTTTCACTGTTTGTTCTGGCCGGCGATGTTGCATCAGGCACAATTCCGGACGCCAACTGGCGTCAACGTGCATGGCTTTGTCACGGTCGATGGCCGGAAGATGTCGAAATCACGCGGCACCTTTATCAAGGCGCGCACCTACCTTGACCAGCTTGATCCTGAATATCTTCGCTATTATTTCGCGACCAAACTCTCAGCGCGTGTCGAAGATATTGATCTGTCGCTTGAAGACTTTGTGCAAAAGGTCAACTCAGATTTAGTCGGTAAACTGGTCAACATTGCCAGCCGCACAGCGGGATTCATCACCAAGCGATTTGATGGACAATTAGGCCCAGAGCTTGCGCATCCTGAACTGATTGATCGAATCCGCGCGCAAGCGCCAGCCATCCAGGCTGCCTACGAGGCACGCGAATTCGCCAAAGCAACACGCGAGATCATGACGTTGGCCGATGAGGTCAATGCGTGGATTGCAGACGAGGCGCCTTGGACTCTGGCCAAATCGGACGACACCGTTGCTCAGGTGCAGCCCATCTGCACCACGGCACTCAACGCCTTTCGGCTCCTGACGCTCTATTTAAAACCGGTCTTGCCATCGCTGGCCGAGCGTGTCGGCGAGTTTCTGAATGTGTCTTCACTTGATTACGACACATTAGACGACACTCTGCTGAATCATTCGATTTCCCCGTTCAAGGCCCTGATGACACGACTTGAGATGTCAGATGTTGAAGCCATGATTCAACCAACAGAGGACGTGGTCGAGGTCAAGGCAGCACCGGCTGGAGAACCACTCGAAGCCGAGTGCACGCTGGATGATTTCACAAAAGTGGACCTGCGGGTCGCGCGAATCCAAGCGGCCGAATCTGTTGAGGGTGCTGATAAGTTACTCAAACTGACGCTTGACCTCGGCACAGAGACGCGGACGGTCTTCAGTGGAATCAAACATGCCTATGATCCGGATCAACTGATTGGTCGACATACGGTGATGATCGCGAATCTTGCACCGCGTAAAATGAAGTTCGGAGTCTCTGAGGGCATGGTCTTAGCTGCAGGCCCTGGAGGGACTGAAATTTATTTGCTGGAAGCCGATTCCGGGGCACAGCCAGGACAACGGATACGTTAACAATGGATCATGTGACAAAGGCCTCCGTGCGCGAGGCGGGCACTGACAAGTTTTACAATGCCGTGGAAACCGAAGGGCACAGTTTCGTCATGGATGAACCTGTGTTTATGGGCGGGACGGATCAAGGCCCAAATCCATTTGCCTTGGTTGCATCAGCGCTTGGTGCCTGCACCAACATGACACTTCGCATGTATGCGGATATGAAACAATTGAACCTCGATGAGGTCGACACGGACGTCACGCACACGCCGTCAAAAGACGGCCATCAGTTTGAGCGCGTCATCACCTTGAACGGTCAACTGACGGACACTGAACGCGCGCGCCTCCTTGAAATTGCAAACAAGTGCCCAGTGCACAAACTGCTCGTGTCCGGCGCCACAGTCAATTCGCGTCTCAATGAGGACAGCCCTTGACGGAGCTTCTGCTGATCATTGTATCGGCAGCACTGGTGAACAACTTCGTTCTGGTCCAGTTTCTTGGCCTGTGTCCATTGATGGGCGTCAGTTCGCGCGTGGATTCGGCCATTGGTATGTCCTTTGCCACCACCTTTGTACTCACACTGTCGTCAGTGGTTGCTTATCTGATCCAATCTTTCATTCTCACGCCGCTCGATATCACGTGGTTACGCACGTTGGCATTTATCGTGGCCATTGCCGTGGCTGTCCAACTGACCGAGCTGGCTCTGAAAAAAACCTCACCACTTCTGCACAGTGTGCTGGGCATATATTTACCGCTGATTACCACCAATTGCGCGGTCTTGGGTGTGGCCTTACTGAACACCAACCGAGCGCATAGCCTCTTGGAGTCGGCGTTTTATGGAATCGGGGCAGCAGCCGGATTCTCGCTGGTGTTGGTGTTATTCGCAGGAGTGCGTGAACGACTCGCGTTGGCGGATATCCCGGCCCCTTTTGAAGGCACTGCCATTGCATTGATCACAGCCGGCTTTATGGCGCTGGCATTTATGGGCTTTGCTGGGATGATTCGCCTATGAGTTGGTTGGTACCGATTGGATTGGGCATGCTTGGGCTGGGTCTCATTACAGGCCTTGGCGCGTGGCTCTTGGATATTGCAAACCGCCGTTTCAAGACCGAATCTGACCCGCTCGTTGCACGCATTGATCAAGAGCTGCCACAAACACAATGTGGGCAGTGCGGCCACCCCGGCTGTCACCCCTATGCAGAGGCGATTGCTGCCGGTGAAGCCATCAATCGATGCCCACCCGGCGGCCAAGACACAGTTGATCGCTTGGCTGAACTCTTGGGTCGAGACACCTTGCCGCTGGATGCGGAACCCGAGACTGTCGGCCAAGACACCGTCGCTTGGATCATCGAAGCCGACTGTATTGGCTGTACCAAGTGCATTCAGGCATGCCCTGTAGATGCGATCGTTGGCGCTGCCAAACTGATGCATACGGTGATCACAGATGCATGCACCGGATGCGACCTGTGTGTTGCGCCCTGCCCCGTCGACTGCATTGAAATGATTCCACGACCAGTCCCGGCAAACCGGTGGGTACCGCCTAAACCCAGCGTGATTGCAACCGACCGATATCCACAGGCGGGGCTCGCGCATGGCTGACCTCAACATCCAAACAACCCGCTTTCAGTTACCCGGTGGAATCGAGCCCGAGATGCACAAAGCATGCAGTACCGAGACTCCACTGGAACAACTCGACACTCCCAAGCACTTGTATTTTCCGGTGCATTACTCTGGTGGCGGGCGTGGAGAGAGTCTGGTCCATGTCGGACAACGTGTCTCGCGCGGCACGCCCATCATCCAAACAGACAGTGGCGTGGTGCATTGCGCATCACGCGGGGGTCAAATCGTGTGTGTTGAACCGCGAGCCGTATTGCATGCCTCCAATGACATCAGTGACACCATTGTGATCGAAACCGACGAACGCCTCGATCAAGACTATTTGGAACCGCTGTCATGGCCTTGGACGCGCGAGATACTGATCCAGCGTGCACTGGATGCCGGAATCATTGGGCTTGGTGGAGCCGGATTTCCGAGTCATCAGAAATGGGGGGCGCAGCATACCCTCGTCATAAATGCCGCCGAGTGTGAGCCCTACCTGACTGCTGATGATCTCTTGATGCGTGTCGATGCACATTCCATCGTGCGCGGTGCCTGCCTTTTGGCGCGCACGTTTGAGATCCAGCGGATTGTGATTGGCATTGAAGACAATAAATCGCATGCACTGGATGCACTGACAACGGCCATCCAAAGCGCACGATCGGATTGTCACTTTGAGATCGTCGTCCTACCCACACGCTATCCCTCGGGCGGGGAACGTCAACTCATCTGGCTGACACTGGGTGAAGAGATCCAAAGTGGCCAACGACCCAGTCAGCACGGCATTCTTGTGCACAATCCAGGCACGCTTGCGGCACTCTCGCGTGCTGTGGATGGAAAGCCCATTACAGACCGCATCGTGACACTCACCGGTGACCAAATGCGGTCACCCAAAAATGTGCTGGCACCGATCGGCACACCACTGACTGAATTGCTCGCAGCAGGTCATACCGACCTCGAACATATCTCGTCTCTCGTCATTGGCGGTCCGTTTATGGGGTTTGAGGTGATGCACCACGATGTCGGCATGACCAAGACCACCAACTGTGTCCTGGTCAGAGATCCGATGCCACTCCCAATCGAGCCCTGCATCCGCTGCGGAGCCTGCGCAGAGGCCTGTCCTGTGAATCTCCAACCACAGCTTTTATTGAACGCGTTGGAAAGCCAAGCCTTGGAGCGCGCGTCCCATGAGGGCTTAGCGGATTGCATCGAATGCGCAGCCTGCAACGTCGTCTGCCCGAGTCATATTCCGCTCGCCCAATGGTTTCGTCATGGCCGCGCACGTTTGCAAGCAGACACTGAAGCGCAACAGCGCGCAGACGCTGCACGCCTTCGGTTCACATCCAGAACCGAACGCTTGGAACGATTGGCCAAAGAACAAGAGGCTCGCCGCACTGCGCGTCGTGCTCAGAGCGTAGATGCCCTCGCCCGCGTGCGCCAGGCGCGAGAAGGCAATCCATCATGATGCAGCGACTCAGACCACAGTCCACATCGGCTGTGATGTACACCGTGTTAATTGCACTCTGTCCCGGTGCGGTCGTGTCCATGTGGGTGTATGGGATGGGCGTATTGTTCAACATGCTCATCGCCACAGTCAGTGCTTGGGGGTTTGAGGCACTGTGCTTGCGATTGAGGGGGCGGCCGATCTTGCCACGATTATCCGACCACTCCGCGCTTCTGACCGGCTGGCTATTGGCTCTGTCACTGCCTCAAGCTGCACCCTGGTGGCTCGTCGTCGCAGGCGTTGGATGCGCCATCGTGCTCGGCAAACATCTGTATGGCGGACTGGGTCACAATCCGGTCAATCCGGCCATGTTGGCTTACGCACTGCTTTTGGTTTCAGCACCTGTCAGCATGACCACGCTATGGGTCGATCCCCTGAATCCTCCTGAGATCACACTGGCATGGTCTGCGTTTTTAGGAATCGCTCCAGATGGATATACAAGCGCCACTGTGCTCGATCTGTATCGCACCGAATTCATCGGACTCACCCAACCGGAAATGCAAAATCATCCGTTGCTTGCACAGAGTGTTTTCGGAGTCGCTGCAGGCACAGAATGGGTTGCACTTGCCTATTTTGCAGGAGGGCTCGGTTTACTTGCCTGTCGTGTGATTACATGGCACATCCCGGTTGGATTCTTGGGAAGCCTGCTGCTGTTAAGCGCACTCTTCGCCATTGATCCAGACACCGCAACCCCGCCTTTGACACACCTCCTCGCAGGAGCCTCGCTATTCGCTGCATTTTTCATCCTGACCGACCCAGTCTCTGGCGCCACCAGTCCACGGGGCCGCCTGTGGTTCGCAATCGGCGTTGGTTGCTTGACCTATTTAATCCGAACCTTTGGCCAATATCCGGATGCCATTGCTTTTGCGGTTTTACTGATGAACTTTGCAGTGCCCATGATTGATCACTACACCCGACCACGCATCGTTGGCCGCGATGCCAGTGTGCGCGGCTCAGGGGGTCTATCATGAGCCTTCGATTGATGCTCTTTGGACTGATCACAAGCGCCTTGGTCGGTGTTGTCTATGTGGTGACTGAGCCTATGATTGCCGAATCGAAAGAAACCGCGCGACAGGCTGCACTCTATGCATTGGCTCGGCCTCTACTGCAACAGGGTGAATTGCAAGCGCCTCAAACCCGAACACTTCCCCCATCGCGACCTGAGTCACTGGCTACGGAGCTCACCATCACCCCGATCTCAGATGGCGATCAGACGCTCGGTGTCATCATTCCACTTGAAACACGCTTTGGTTACAACGGCACCATCCGTTTTTTGCTCGCACTTGATAAAGATCGTCGTATCGTAGGTTTTCGCGCGGTTGAGCACCGTGAAACCCCAGGTCTTGGCGATCAGATCGACGTCAAAAAAAGCGATTGGATGCACGCTTTTACCGGCTTAGGTTACACAGACTTGGCTACCGAAGACTGGGCGGTGACCCCAGATGGCGGCATCTTTGATGTCTTCACAGGAGCAACCATCACACCCCGAGCCACCGTCAATGCATTGGCAGACACCTTGGCCTTCTTTGAGGCCAATCCGGCGCTTTTGGAGGTCGAATGATGGACCACATGCAGATTTGGCGCGATGGTCTGTGGACACGAAATCCAGGTCTGATTCAATTACTCGGGCTCTGCCCACTGTTAGCGGTCTCAAATACCTTGGACAACGCAGTTGGACTCGCCATGGCCACCGTGGCTGTGCTCGTGCTTTCAAACGCATCCATTAGCCTGATCCGCACCACAGTGGCTGAACACATTCGTCTACCCGTCTTTGTACTAATCATTGCGGCATTAACCACCTGTGCGGAGCTCATCATTGCAGCGCTTGATTATTCACTCTACCAATCACTGGGCATCTTCTTACCGCTGATTGTCACCAACTGTCTCATCCTTGGACGTGCTGAGGCCCTGGCGCGTCGAGAACCTGTGTGGGTCAGCACACTCGATGGGCTTGCACAAGGAATGGGCTTTGCGTTGGTCTTGATCTGTCTCGGCGCGGTTCGGGAATGGGCCTCAGACACCCTGATCCTGGCTGCACTCCCACCGGGTGCCTTTATCGCGCTTGGCCTCCTTGTGGCTTTGCATCGTGCGCTCTCACGGTGGATTGACAGTCGGCGCCCGAGACTGGTTGCTCGGAATGCGCGGTCACGACGTGTGCGTACCACAGGAGACATCACATGAATGCAGCAATCCGAACCGCGATTTTTGAACGCCTGCGTGCAGCAAATCCACATCCAACAACAGAACTGGAGTGGTCATCACCCTTTGAATTATTGATTGCAGTGCTCTTATCGGCACAAGCCACGGATGTATCGGTCAATAAAGCGACACAGATCTTATTTCAAAAAGCCAATACACCCTCAGCCATGCTGGCCCTCGGGCTCGAGGGCGTCAAAGACTGTATTAAAACCATTGGTCTTTATAACTCAAAAGCGGACAACGTGATGAAGACCTGTGTGATTCTGTGTGAACGCTATGCAGGTGAGATTCCGAAAACGCGCGAAGAATTAGAGGCGCTCCCAGGTGTGGGTCGAAAAACGGCCAACGTGGTACTGAACACAGCCTTTGGAGAGCCGACCATGGCGGTGGACACGCATATTTTCCGGGTCGCTAATCGGACTCGGATCGCGCCTGGAAAGGACGTGCGTCAGGTGGAAGACCGCCTCGTCCGGCGCATCCCCAAAGAATTTCTTCAGGATGCGCACCATTGGCTGATTCTGCACGGGCGCTATGTCTGTAAAGCCCGGAAGCCTGACTGCCCGAACTGTCCGATTGCCGATCTCTGTGAATACAAGGCCAAAACCTCAGCGTAGGGAGCGGCCTTTCTTAGCGGCCGTTCTCAGTCGCAATGCGTTCAGTCGGATAAAGCCCTCAGCGTCTTGTTGGTTGTAGGCACCCGCATCATCTTCAAAGGTCGCGATCGCCTCATCAAAT
This sequence comes from uncultured Gammaproteobacteria bacterium, assembly GCA_913057215.1. Taxonomy (GTDB): domain Bacteria; phylum Pseudomonadota; class Gammaproteobacteria; order Pseudomonadales; family Litorivicinaceae; genus HIMB30. The sequence goes on along the minus strand of CAJXNQ010000013.1, from coordinate 30,757 downwards.
AGCGATTGATCGGACTGACGCCCCGTCACGGTCACATTGCCTTTATACAATTTCAGGCGAACCTCTCCATTGACCACCGCTTGCGACTGATCAATTGCAGCCTGCATCATCTGCCGCTCTGGGCTCCACCAATAGCCGTTGTAAATCAGCTCGGCATACCGAGCAATCAGGCTGTCTTTGAAGTGTGCAACCTCACGATCCAGGGTAATGGATTCAAGCGCTCGACGTGCTTTCAGCATGATGGTGCCGCCAGGTGTTTCATAACAGCCACGCGATTTCATGCCGACATAGCGGTTTTCAACAATGTCGAGCCGACCCACTCCATGCAAGCCACCGATCCGATTCAGCTCCGCCAGTAATACGGCGGCTGACAACGGCTCGCCGTTTAAACTCACCGGATCTCCGCCTCGGAAACCAAGCACCAGCTCTTCAGCCTGATCAGGTGCTGCCTCAGGTGAGACCGTCCAGCGCCACATCGATTCTTCTGGGGCAGCCCAAGGATCTTCAAGCACCGCGCCCTCATAGGAAATATGCAGTAAGTTCGCATCCATGGAGTACGGAGATTTTTGACCACGCTTTTGTTCCACCGGAATATCGTGCGTCTCGCAATAGGCCAGTAAGGTCTCCCGTGAGGTCAGATCCCATTCACGCCAAGGCGCGATCACCTGGATCTGTGGGTTCAAAGCGTAGGCACCCAACTCAAAACGCACCTGATCATTCCCTTTACCTGTTGCTCCGTGGCTGATTGCATCAGCACCGGTCTCTTCAGCGATTTCTACCAAACGCTTGGCGATGAGTGGACGGGCAATGGAGGTACCAAGCAGGTATTCGCCTTCGTAAATCGTATTTGCACGAAACATGGGGAACACGTATTCGCTGACAAATTCTTCCTTTAAATCTTCAATAAAGATTTCACGAACGCCGAGAGCCTCCGCTTTGGCACGCGCAGGCTCGACTTCTTCACCCTGACCAAGATCCGCCGTGAATGTCACAACCTCACAGTTGTAAGTCTCTTGAAGCCAACGCACGATGACACTGGTGTCTAAGCCACCCGAATACGCCAGTACCACTTTATTGATGTCAGACATGGATTCGCCCTAACCGAAGAAAATGAAAGCCGCTAAGAATAGCAGAGTTTGTGTCTTGATCGGATAGATGGGTGGAAGCGCGTGAATACACGGGCACTTTGCTTTACCCTTTAGCCATAGCTTCTAAAGGAATCATGTGTGCAATTAACAATCACCCGCCCGGATGACTGGCACCTGCATTTGCGCGATGACGCAGCACTCTCCACCACCGTTCCTGACACTGCGCGCACATTCTATCGCGCGATTGTCATGCCAAATTTAAAACCGCCTGTACAGACCGTTGATGCGGCCATTGCCTATCGAAGTCGTATCTTGGCGGCCTTACCAGAGACAATGACATTCGATCCGCTGATGACCTTATATCTCACATCAGATGTGACGCCAGAGATCATTCGAGAGGCCGCGGACACCCCGTGCATCCATGGTGTGAAGCTCTATCCACAGGGTGCAACGACCAACTCTGAAGCCGGTGTCGCCTCCTTGGATGGCATGATGGAGACATTGGAAACCATGGCCGAGGTCGGACTGCCACTGCTTGTGCATGGCGAAGTGACCGATCGGGACATTGATATTTTTGATCGTGAGGCGATTTTTTTAGAGCGGACACTCGGGCCTTTGATGCAAAACATCCCAGCGCTTCGCGTTGTACTTGAGCACATCACCACCAAAGATTCCGTCGAGTTCGTCAAGGCACACCCTGAAATGGCAGCCACCATCACGGCTCATCATCTACTGTATGAACGCAACGACATGCTCGCAGGCGGCATTCGACCCCACCTGTATTGCCTGCCAATTCTAAAACGGTCTCTGCATCGCGATGCGCTGATCGCAGCCGCCACCTCCGGCTCACCCCAGTTTTTTTTAGGCACCGATTCAGCGCCACATGCGGTCGGTGATAAAGAGTCAGATTGTGGTTGTGCTGGCTGCTATACAGCGCCGCACGCGCTTGCACTCTATGCCGAAGTTTTTGAACAGGCGGGACATCTCGATCGCCTTGAGGGCTTCGCCAGTCATTTTGGCCCGGCCTTTTATCGATTACCGGTCAATACCACCGAGGTCACGCTCATTCGAGAGCCGACTGAGGTCCCGATGGCACGGCCGTTTGGTGAGACCGAAGTGCGTTTATTGAAAGGCGGTGAAATTGTGAATTGGCGGTTGGCATGATCGAGCCAGATGTGGTCAGCGATGATGGAGACAATCAGCCGCCGAAAACCAAAAAGAAAACCCGTTTAGGTGAACGGTTTCGTGGATTCTTACCGGTCGTTGTTGATCTCGAAACCGGCGGATTCAATGCCAAGACCGATGCCTTACTGGAACTCGCCATGGTCATTCTCGACATGGACGATGACGGTACACTCTTTATTCAAGACCAATTACATGCCCACATTCAACCCTTTGAAGGTGCCAACCTGGAGCCGGCCGCGCTTGAATTCACAGGGATTGATCCCTTTCATCCGCTCAGGATGGCCGAGTCTGAAAAAGATGCACTGGCTCGGATGTTTAAGCCGATCCGGGACGCGATCAAACATCACGGTTGTAACCGGGCTGTGCTGGTTGGACACAACGCGCACTTCGACCTCGGATTTTTGAATCAAGCGATTGAACGTACCGGCATCAAGCGCACGCCCTTTCATCCGTTTTCGTGTTTTGACACAGCAACCCTGGGTGGGCTGGCCTATGGGCAAACGGTGTTGGCGCGCGCCTGTGACGCAGCAGGCCTTGGGTTCGATCATGAAGAAGCGCATTCTGCGCGCTATGATGCGGATTTAACCGCTCAATTATTCTGCACCATCGTCAATCGATGGCGTGACCTTGGGGGTTGGAATCCCCACCAAGACTCAGCTGGTCAATGAATCCAAATCAAGCGAGCGTGCCGCGATGACCGCTTGCGTACGCGAATGCACCTTGAGCTTTCGAAGAATCGCCGTGACGTGCGCTTTCACAGTCGCCTCACTCACATCGAGTTCGTATGCAATTTGCTTGTTTAATAGCCCTTGCATCAGCATGACTAAGACTCGGAACTGCTGGGGCGTCAGCGAGGCAATGCCCTCGGCAATCTTGGCCTCTTTGTCGTCAACAACAGGTTGATCCAATCGAACATCCTCTGGAATCCAAGCTTCGCCCTCAAGGGCCGCAGTAATGGCATCCACCATCAACTCAAGCGAGACACTTTTTGGAATAAAGCCCAGTGCGCCGTAGTCAAGCGCCCGTCGGATGACGTTGTGATCCTCGTTTCCTGAGACAACCATCACAGGCAGCTCGGGGATTTGACCTTTGAGGTAGACCAGACTTGAAAAGCCACTGGCGCCCGGCATCGTTAAATCCAATAAGACAAGATCCGCATCGTTGTGTTCAGACGCTGCATCCTGCAGTTCAGACATCGACGAGACCTCGACAATCTCCACGTGCTTGGCCGCTTTGTTAACAGCCTGTTTAAGGGCGGTACGAAACAGTGGGTGATCATCCGCGATCACAATCTTGTTATGCGCCATTGTGTAAATCCTTTACAGAACGTCGAGTTACAATACCAAATGTTTGAAGGTTTGCGAAAAAAATACGGCTTTTGCTGCAATCTTGTAAAAAAAATGCCCACAAGATCTCTCCCATGGGCATTTCAATCGCTCAATCGCGATTATCGGTTCATGCGATTATCGATCAACTCATCGACCACGGATGGATCGGCAAGGGTCGAAGTATCCCCAAGCGCGCCATACTCATTGGCCGCAATCTTTCTCAAAATACGCCGCATAATTTTACCAGAGCGTGTTTTTGGAAGACCGGGTGCCCACTGAATGAAGTCAGGCGACGCAATGGGCCCGATCTCTGTCCGGACGTGGTTCCGAAGCTCCAGTCGAAGCTCTTCAGTGGGCTCAAAGCCCTCTTGGAGCGTGACGTAGACATAGATACCTTCGCCTTTGATGTCATGTGGATAGCCCACAACGGCTGCCTCAGCCACCGCATCATGCGCAACCATGGCCGACTCAATCTCAGCAGTCCCCATCCGGTGACCAGACACGTTCAATACATCATCAACGCGACCGGTGATCCAGTAGTATCCGTCTTCATCACGACGCGCCCCGTCACCTGTAAAGTAGCGGTTGGCAAATGTTGAAAAATACGTCTGCTCAAATCGGTCGTGATCACCCCAACAACTGCGTCCTTGAGACGGCCAAGAATCCTTGATCACCAGATTGCCATCTGTTGCACCCTCAAGCTCATTACCCTCGTTATCCACCAAGGCAGGTTGAATACCGAAGAATGGTCGAGTTGCAGAACCCGGTTTTGCCGGTGTCACTCCAGGCAGTGGCACGATCATGATGCCGCCTGTCTCTGTCTGCCACCAGGTATCAACAATGGGGCAACGAGACTGGCCAATGACCTTGTGGTACCACTCCCATGCCTCCGGGTTAATCGGCTCACCCACAGATCCAAGGATCCGAAGCGACGACAAATCAGAGTCACCGAGGACATCTTCACCTTTAGCCATCAGCGAACGGATGGCGGTTGGCGCCGTGTAGAACTGATTAACACCATGCTTTTCAATCACTCGGCCAAAGCGAGACGCATCTGGATAGGTCGGGACACCTTCAAACATGAGTGTGGTCGCACCATTGGCGAGCGGACCATACACAATATAGGAATGGCCGGTGATCCAGCCCACGTCTGCAGTACACCAGTAGACATCACCGTCTTTGTAATCAAACACATATTGATGCGTCATCGAGGTATAGACCAGATATCCGCCAGTGGTGTGCTTTAACCCCTTTGGTTTTCCAGTCGATCCCGATGTATACAAAATAAACAGTGGATCCTCAGCGCCCATGGGTTCAGGTGCGCACTCAGCCGGCTGCGATGCACAGATCTCATGGAACCAGATGTCTTTTGCGGTCATGGCGACATCACCACCGGTGCATTTAACCACCACGACCTTGTCCACAGCCTTGCAGGCATCCATCGCCATGGCCTTGTCGACATTGGTCTTCAGCGCAACTGCTTTGCCACCGCGACGCCCCTCGTCGGCTGTAATAATCATTTTTGAATTGGATTCTTCCACGCGGACAGCCAGTGCATCTGGCGAGAAGCCACCGAATACGATCGAGTGCACCGCGCCCACGCGTGCACAGGCAAGCATTGCAACCGCTGCCTCTGGAATCATCGGCATGTAGAGCGTCACAACATCGCCTTTTTGAATCCCTTCAGCGCGCAACGCATTGGCGAACCGACAGACGCGTTCATATAAATCACGGTAGGTGATGTGCTCATCCGAGTTCGGATCATCACCTTCCCAAATGATCGCTGTTTGATCGCCCCGAGTCGCAAGATGGCGGTCCAAACAGTTCGAGGCCACGTTTAAGACACCGTCTTCGTACCAACGAATATCGACATTCCCGGCGGCAAAGGACGTGTTTTTGATTTGAGTCGGGAACTGCATCCACTCAAGCCGCTTCGCCTGCTCACCCCAAAAAACATCGGGCTCCTCAATGGACTGGCGATACATCGCCTCATAGGACGCTTCGTCAACCCACGCATCCGCTGCGATCGCCGGGTCGACCGGATACACCTTAGATTCGGTCATGAATTCTCCTTGAACATTAAAATTATAATGAAGAGTGTTGTCGCTTGAGGCTATTCACCCAATACGACAATCGTCGCGCATCCGCCTAATGGACTTGATCGGCATCAAAGAAACCGCTTGACCTGCTCAACCATGTCGCCGACTTCCGTATCCATCGAAAACAAGGCCAACAGCTCAGCATCACGATTCATGAGATAGATCCGTGAGGTATGGTCAACCAAGTAATCCGTCGGCTCATCTCCCACCTTGGCGGCATACACTTGATATTGTCGCATCACCGGCTCGATTTGTGCCCGAGATCCCGACAGACCAATGAACTCCGGATTGAATGCGCGGGCGTATTCAGTGACCAAGTCGACAGTATCGCGTTCTGGATCGACAGTCACGAAGAGCCCTTGAACCTGGTCTGCATCAGCCTCAAGGCCATTGACGACTGCAGCCATGCGCGCGAGCTCTGTCGGACAGATATCAGGACAATAGGTATAACCGAAGTAAATCAGCATCAAGTCTTGATCAAGACCGCTCGATTCAAAGACCCCGTCGGCAGATTGCAAGCTAAAGTGTCCACCCACCTGAGCACCAGTCATCGACGGTGCGTCATCGGAGGTCAATCCACGTATAAATGGAAACGCCACCAAGCCTGCTAACATACAGGCAACCAACAGAGGGGCATAACGCACCATTATTTCTCTCCTACCCATCGGCAATTTTCAATAACTGCGCAGGCGGCAATTGACGCGCTTGACGCGCTGACCAGCGCCCGATCAGACCCACCAACACACCGGATCCAACGGGCAGTCCAATCCAAACCGCCCAGAAACTTTGCCACTGTAAATTGAAGATCTGGGTATAAACCAACCACCCCAAAATTTCAGTGCCAACCGCCGCCAATACACCGGCCACCACGCCCAAGGTCAAAAATTCAGCCCATTGCGATTGCGACAACAGTGCGTCTGACCCGCCAAGCGAGCGCAAGATCGCCGACTCACGGCGGCGTTCAGGGAGCGATGTCTGGATGCTTGCAGCCAACACCAGCACACCACCCACCAGCACAAAATATAACACCACGCTGACCGCTTGCGACACACGTCCGAGAATGCCGCGCACTTGGTCGAGGATTGCATCTACAGACAACAGTGTCACCTGCCTGAACTCCCCAGCAATGGCGGCTGTGTCTTTATCGGGGTCAGGCAATGACAAACTGGTCAGTCGCGTTGATTCAAAAGAGGACAAGGTCCCTTCTGAAAAAATCATAAAGAAGTTAGGCAGCATGGACTCCCACTGCACCACGCGTGTGCCGATCACTTCCGCCTCAATCACATCGGGTCCCACTTGATAGGTCAGCACATCTCCCAAACGCAAATTCAGTTCATCAAAGAGCTCAGATTCTACGGTGACAACACCGGGTGGCTCGTCGGCCACAAACCATCGACCCCGGTCAATCATGTTGTCACGACCAATCTCTGAGGCTTCCGTCAAACTCAATTCCCGACGAACGGCTCCCGGAGGTTCAACACCCTCCAAATGGTCAACCAGTGGGATGCCGTTGACTGTTTCTAAGCGGCCCCGAACGATTGGATACAAGGGTGCCAGATCACCACCACGATCGAGCACAGCCTGTCGGAAGCCAGGCGCATCACGATCAGTGATATTGAGTGCAAAGGTATTCGGTGCATCAGTGGGCACCTGTGCTTCCCACGTCGTGATCAAGTCAAATCGCACCAATGACACCATTGCGATCGCAAGGGCCGTCAGTGCAAAGGCCATCAACTGACCGCCGGACTGTTGGGGATCACGGATCAGCTGTTGCATCCCAAAACGCCACGCCGGTCCGAGTTTTTCCAGCGGCCCTAAGAGACGAATCACAATCCGCCCGAGGAACACCACCAAAGAAAATAACACCACAACCGCCAACACCACCCAGGCAGTTAGGAGCGCATCGCCACTGTAGAGAAATCCAAGAACCGCAATCGAGATCAAGGCGATCAGATAGCGCACGCCTCGACCCAATCCAGAGACCGCATAATCCCGTTTCAATACACGAATCGGAGGAACCTGTGACAGCATAAATAAAGCCGGTGCCGCAAAGCCGAACAATGTGACAAACCCCGTTAATAAGCCAAGCCATGCAGGGGTCATTGAGGGCTCGGGAAGACTGATCGTCAGCATCCCTGCGATTGTATCCACCAGCGCAAACTGCACCAGATAACCAACTCCCACGCCGACACAACTGGCCAGTAGGCCCAAGACACCGAGTTCGGTTGCAAACAGACCGGTTGTTTCTCGAGCCGTCAGTCCAAAGGTCCGAAATAATGCGCTATCAGCAATGTGATCATTGGCCCATCGTGTGGCCGTCATGGCAATCGCTGCACCCGATAACAGGACTGTCAATAATCCAGCCAACGAGAGGTAGGTCGTTGCCCGCGTCAGCGCATTGCCGACCTCAGGACGTCCTTCAACCACTCCATCAAGGTCTTGGCTAATATCGAGCTGAGGCTCGAGCCAGCTTCTAAACGCGTCTGCATTGTCACCGGCAAACAGGGTGATGTAGCGTACTCGACTTCCGGGCTGAATCAATTCACTGCCCGCCAAATCGGCCTGATTCATCAACAGTCGCGGCGAAAGCGAGACAAAGGACCCGCCACGGTCTGGCTCAAACACCAAGATCTGATCCACCACCAACTCTGTCTCCCCGACCGAGATTTTGTCCCCCACCGCCAAATCGAGCTTCGATGCGAGTTGTGGATCGGCCCACGCCGTTCCGGGTTCTGGGATCTGATTTGTGGGATACCCAGACGATGCGCGACTGTCGGCGATTTCGAGCTGGCCTCGTAGCGGGTATCCTGCTTGGACGATCTTCAAGCCCGTCAGTTCAAAACGCGTCTCAAGACCGACCACCGATGGGAACTCGATGGTTTGGGTATAATCCATGTCCAGACGTGTGGCTTCATTCAACCACTCAGGTGAGACAGGTCGCGGCCCGGTCAGTCTGAGATCGCCGCCCAGAAGTAAGGCTGCATCCGCGCGCATCGCACCATCGATTCGATCGGTTAAGACAGCCGTCGTCGTCATTGCACCGACGGCCACTGTCAACGCCAATGCCAAGAGCGTCAGATGCCCGCCGATAAATTCACGCCAAAGTAATCGCAGCGCTGTCATTCGACGACCTCGAGCAGTTGACCATTCTCCAGATGTAAGATCCGATCACACCGCTCAGCCAACCGCTCATCATGCGTCACCAGGACTAAGGTGGTTCCGGTTTCACGATTCAAATTAAATAAGAGATCAGTAATTGCTTCGCCAGTTCGGCGATCCAGATTACCTGTCGGCTCATCGGCAAATAACAATGCAGGCTCTGAGACAAAAGCTCGAGCGACGGCGGTTCGTTGTTGCTCACCACCTGAGAGCATCCGCGGTCTGTGGGTCATTCGCTCGCCGAGACCAACACGCCCGAGCCATTTGGCAGCGCGCTGTTTAGCCTCACCCACCGAAATTCCCGTCAGCTCAAGCGGCAACATCACGTTCTCCAAGGCGGTCAGACCTTGTAACAACTGAAAGCTTTGGAAGACGAAGCCGATGCGACCCCGTCGAATCAACGCCCGCGCATCCTCTGATTCTGCGCTGAATGATTCGCCTTGGAATAAAATATCGCCAGTTTCTGGGACATCAAGTCCCGCCAACAGTGACAATAAGGTACTCTTCCCGGCACCTGAGGGTCCGACAATCGCAACACTGTCACCTGGGTTGATCTGAAGCTCAATGGACTCCAAAACAGACAGACGTTGACCGGATTGGTCGGTAAACCCATGTGTAACCTGACGAACATGAAGGACGGGTTGAGATGACATTGCGTATCCTGTTTCTCTGGCTAGTGATCGCATTTCCTGCCGCGGCAGCGACGCCTACACTGTTAGTACTCGGTGACAGTCTCAGTGCCGGCTATGGCCTCGATACCGGGCAAAGTTGGGTCGATCAATTGAAACCCCAACTCGAACAGGAGATTGGGTCTACTGTTGAAATTTTAAACGCTTCGATTTCCGGAGACACCTCAGCGGGCGGCCTTTCACGCCTGCCAGGTTTGATGAAACGCCACCAGCCTGATTATGTTCTGATCGCGCTCGGCGCAAATGATGGCCTCCGTGGGCTTCCACTGGATGGGTTACGGGACAACATTGAGGCCATGATCAAGCTGATTCGGGATCACGAGGCAGTCCCGCTCTACGCAGGTATTGAGCTACCTCGTAATTACGGAGGTCCCTATACGCGTGCTTTTCGGGCCACCCAAGACCAAGTGGCCGCGGACACTGGCGTTGCATACCTCGATTTTTTACTCGAACCCATCGCCTTAGATCGAAGCCAGTTCCAGGACGATGGTCTGCATCCGACCCGTGAGGCACAGCCTGCGATACGAGATCACGTTGCTTCGTTTTTAGTCGATCATCTGACCGAAAAATAGCCGAGCTCATCAAGCTCATCAACAGTGCGTAATAAAAAGCGGTCTGTCATCGCAGATAGATAATCTGTCACGCGCATCGCGCGCGCATATTTGGAATCGTTTGGGCGGGGCCTGAACTTACCCAATCGCGCGACCGCATCGCGCTCAGCCGAGGTAATCGATGTCCCATCACCATCAGCCTCAAAGAGTGCCTCAGCTCCGCCGAGGAGGTGTGCTAAGACTCCCTGAATCAGATGTGCACTCTGCCCTTCATAGGACTGTTTTGCCTGATCGACATACACACGCTCTCGGGCCAAAGCCTTGGCGCGCATGATCACTTCTCCTGCTGATGCATGGCGTGAATCCAGTAAGTCCTCAGCGAATTGGCCATGGATAATCGCATCATAATGCGCAATAAAACGCGCCTCTGCCTCATGCACCAGCGCATCAATCGCCGCTGAGCGCAAGAGTTCGAGTTTTGCATCCTGATCATCGAGCAGTTGCTCATATAAATTTCGTCGCGCCCCACGATCGACCAGTTCTTTCATGAGGCTTGCCACTTCGTCATAGCTCAAGTGACCTAATTCAACGGCATCTTCAAGATCAATCAAGGCATAGCAAATGTCATCGGCCGCCTCGACCACATACACCAAGGGATGACGCACCCAACAATCGGGCGTTGTTTCAATTAGACCCAAGTGCTCAGCCAACTCCCGCATGATCAAGAGTTCCGATTGATTGATCCCGTGTTTTCGCTTGCGTTGGCCAAACTCGGATGCGGCGGTAAAGGGATACTTAACGAATGCCCCCAAGGTGGCTGCCGTCAATCGCATGCCGCCATCGAACCAATGCCGCTCAAGCGTCGTCAGTACCCGAAACCCTTGTGCATTTCCTTCAAATCCAGTGAGATCTGCGCGCTCCTGTGTTGTGAGCCCGGTCAGTTGCTCTGGATGCATCTCGAAGTAGGCACGAATGGCGCGTTCACCGGCGTGCCCAAAGGGCGGATTGCCAATGTCATGTGCGAGACAGGCCGCCTGTACCAAGCCGCCCAGTCCAGACGGCGTGTGCTCTGGCCCCAATTCGCCGATTCCGGATAGCCAATGACCAATGCGTGTGGCCAGTGAACGCCCTACAGAAGCCACCTCTAACGAATGCGACAAGCGCGTATGCACATGGTCGTTTTCTGACAAAGGATGCACCTGGGTTTTCACCGCCAGTCGACGAAAGGCTCCCGAAAAAATAATGCGGTCGTGATCACGCTGCCACTGTGCGCGCTCTTCATTCACTGAAGGCTCAAGCCAAACCCCATTGTGGTCCAATCGCGCTGTTGACAATAATTGGGACCATTGCATGGATCGACTCACGCGAACTGCTCCCACGGTGCGCATTCTGAGTCGGTCAGTTTCCGACGCGGGTACAGATCAAAGCGAACCGTTTTCGCGCGAATCTCTGAGGCAGGTGGGACATTCCCCAGATAGGGCGCTTTCAAAGGGCGCTTCACCACCACCCGTGCTGCACCCGAATCCAATGCGTGCTGAAATAACAGATCAACCGCATCGGCTGACTCACCGAGCTCGTGCAAGACTTGCATCGCAAGCTGTGGCGCTGCCTTTCGCTCTTTTGGAAACATTGGATCCAAGTAGATCACACCGTGGGTTACTCGAGTCATCACGTCACAGGCATCGGTATGGCAGAGTTGAAGATGATGGGTCCACTGCAAATCTGCCTCGACTGCACGTCGCAAGCCGTCGGCGAATAAGGCCGCTGTCTCAGCCTGACGCTCGACAGCATAGACCGCACAACCGACATTCGCCAGCACCGTCGCATCACTCCCAAGGCCCGCGGTTGCATCAAATACAGACGGTCGGAGTCCTTTCTGACAACCGATTGCGCGAGTCAGCGCCTCTCCAGTCACAGCGCGTAATCGTCTGGCTTGCGCACCTGCAATAAAATCAACATGTACACTCGAACGTGGATCGAGGGATGCGGATTTCAGATGCAACCCATCCGTTTGCCAAGACACATAATGCCCCTCGGCAGGCGGTTGATCGACCCACCGGATCGAAAGCCATGGCCAGCTCGCCTCGGCATCAGCTCGAGTCATCACCTGGCCGATCTGGTCCACACCGACCATCTCAGGCATCAGTTGATTGCCCCGTGACAAAACGCCACGCGTTATCAAACAGTCCCATCCAAGGGGTGATCGCACCGGTTCCCTCAGGTACGTAGGACAACTGGGATCGCAACACGACGCGCTCTGGATGCGGCATCATCAATGTCACGCGACCGTCTTCTGAACACAGTCCAGCAATCCCCAACTGAGATCCATTGGGGTTTCCGGGATAGTTCAGTTCAGCCTCCCCCTCTGGAGTCGCATATTGAAGGCTGATCAACTGTTGTTCGCTGAGCGCATCCGCATCAACTGGGCTGAATGGAAAACGACCCTCACCATGTGCCACAGCAATTGGGAAACGCGTTCCCACCAACCCGTTGAGAAGTACAGAGCGACTTTCAGGAATCGAAGCAAGCGTTGTCCGTGCCTCGAATTGATGCGAGAGATTCCGCTCAAGCGGTTTGAAATGTGATGCACCCGGAATCAAGGGTGCCAATTGCGCCATCATCTGACAGCCATTACAGATACCAAGGGAGACAGTCTCTTCGCGCGCAAAGAACGCTTCAAACATCGCTGACAGTTCTGCATTGAAAAGAATCGAGCGAGCCCAGCCCGAGCCGGCACCCAACACATCGCCATAGCTGAACCCGCCGCATGCAGCCAAGGCATCAAACCGCGACAAATCCTGACGGCCAGTGATGAGGTCTGACATATGCACATCCACTGCTTCAAACCCGCAGTGATCAAAAGCATAGGCCATTTCAAGATGCCCGTTGACACCCTGCTCTCTGAGCACAGCGACCTGAGGACGCGCGGCGCGTTGACGGCGCACCACCGGGACGTGATCGATATTTGAGCACTGCACTCCAGCCAATCCATCGGAGGCTGTCACAATCGACTGTGCTTCCTGATCCACGCAGTCTGGATGATCACGAAGTCGTGCCATCGCCAAGGATACAGCGGACCAAGACGCTTCCAACGCGGCGCGCGTGTCTTCAAAGACAATCTCCTCACCGTGGCGAATCGACATCACTTCAGTGTCATCAGGTCGACCCAAGGCCCATGCTTGAATACCCAACTCAGTGGCATCACTCAAAAACAGATCGAGGTGAGCAAGATCAAGCTCCACCACGCATCCGATCTCTTCATTGAACCAAAATGCAATTGGATCCACTGTCTCCGGCGTCTGCAATGTCACCCCACAGCGCGAGGCGAACAACATTTCTGCGACAGTCGCCAGCAAGCCACCATCTGACCGGTCGTGATAGGCCAAAAGCCGTCCAGAGGCGAGCCAAGTCTGAAGTAGCTCAAAACACGCGCTCAGTGCAGTCGGTTCAATGTCTGGGCATCTGGAATCCTGAGTCTGAACCACCTCGCATGCAATGGATCCACCCATACGAGACTCGCCCAAATCTAAAGCCACCAAGACAGACTCAACACCCCGCAATAACGGAGTCACGGTGTGTTCGATGTCATTGACCGGGGCGAATCCTGAACAAATCAGGCTCATCGGACTCACCACCTCGTGAGTGTGTGTCGAGTCCGACCAGCGTGTTCGCATGGACATCGAATCTTTACCAACCGGAATGCACAGTCCCAGTGCCGGACAAAAATCACGTCCAATCGCCTCCACGGCATCATAGAGACGTGCATCTTCACCCGCGACACCGGCTGCACACATCCAGTTGGCCGATAATTTGATGTGCTGGAGTGAACCAATGGAGGCGCCAGCAAGATTCATAATGGTTTCCGCCACAGCCATTCGAGCGGACGCTGCAGCGTCAATTAAGGCCAACGGACTTCGCTCCCCCATCGCCATGGCTTCACCCGTGGTTGATCCAATCGCGGTGTGTGTCACCGCACAATCGGCCACGGGGCGTTGCCATGGACCGACCATCTGATCTCGGTGTACAAGACCCGAGACGGAACGATCTCCAATAGTGATCAAAAAATGTTTCGAGGCCACTGTGGGATGGCTCAACACCCGATGGGCGAGCGCCCCAAATGAGATGTCTTGCCACGATCCATGCTGAGTGAACCCATCAACTCGATGGTCAACACGGTGCATCTTCGGTGGCTTACCAAACAACACATCCATGGGCAGATCCACCGGCGCCTGAGTGCTTTGCGTGTGTGTCACGAACAGATGCGGCTCATCCGTGGCATGCCCAACGATCGCGAAAGGACAGCGCTCCCGCCGACACAGGGACTCAAACGCATCCAACTGCGTGGCATCAATTGCCAACACATATCGCTCTTGAGCCTCGTTACACCACAACTCAAGGGGTGACAGTGACGTATCGAGCCTTGGAATCTGATCCATCGAAAAAACGGCACCCACACCGCCGTCTTTGACGAGCTCTGGCAATGCATTGGACAGCCCGCCTGCGCCCACATCGTGGACGAACAGAATTGGGTTCTTATCACCGCGGGACCAGCATTGATCGATGACCTCTTGGCATCGCCGCTCCATTTCCGGATTGGCCCGTTGCACCGATGCAAAATCCAAGTCAGACCCTGAGGTCCCCTCACCGGCCGAACTCGCTGCACCACCGCCCAATCCGATCAAAAGCGCCGGCCCACCAAGGACGACCAAGGGCGTTCCTTTCGAAAATGCCTGCTTTTCGACCTGGCCGTCGGCGATGGAACCAAGACCGCCTGCAATCATGATGGGTTTGACATACCCGCGCCGCCTCGGGCCCTCGGCGGTCTGTTCAACCTGCTCAAAAGCACGGAAGTAACCGGTTAGATTTGGACGCCCAAATTCGTTGTTAAAGGACGCACCGCCGATTGGACCCTCCAACATTATTTGAAGGCTCGAGGCCAACCGATCTGGTAAGGCAACGGGAGTCTCCCAGGGCATCTCAAGGCCTGGAATACGCAGATAATTGACACTGAAACCGGTCAGCCCGGCTTTTGGTTTGGCACCGCGTCCGGTTGCACCCTCGTCGCGAATTTCACCGCCGGCACCGGTCGCCGCTCCAGGGTTTGGTGAGACGGCCGTTGGGTGATTGTGGGTTTCGACCTTCATCACCAGATGCACAGGCTGCTCCACCCTCTGGTAATGATGGGTGTCTGGATCAATCAGAAACCGTCGCGCAACTGGTCCTTGAATCACCGCGGCATTGTCTGAGTAGGCCGACAACACACCTTGGGGATTGAGCGCATGGGTGTTGCGAATCCACTGAAACAGGCTCTTCGGCTGATCCTCGCCATCAAGTGTCCAAGAAGCATTGAAGATTTTATGACGACAATGTTCCGAATTGGCTTGAGCAAACATCATCAACTCGACATCCGTTGGATCACGTCCCAGTTCGTGATACGCAGACGCCAAGTAATCGATTTCATCCCGTGACAGTGCCAAACCAAGCCGTTGGTCTGCTTGGTTCAAAGCTGCATTCGGATCATCCCCCAGCGCAACAACATCCAATGGGCGCGGCGATTGGTTGGTAAAGAACTCAAGAGTCGGCGGATGTCTTAACACCTCGTCCATCATGGGATCATGGAGAAGCGTTTTGAAACGCGCGATCGCCTCGTCGCTCAGATCACCGTCCAGCTCATAATGCACGCCTCGCTCGATGCGGGTCACATCCGCCATGCCACAATTGTGCGCAATATCCGTGGCTTTGGAGCTCCAAGGCGAGACCGTGCCGCGGCGAGGCATCACAAAGAGCCCCTCTGCAGGAATGCCCGGCACAGCTTGAATCAATGTTGCGACCTGACGCTCTGAGGCCTGCACACCGAGCACAAAATAGACATAATGTGCTTGGATTGCCGTTACACTGACATCCAGTTGGTTCGCGCGTTGAATCAGTGTTTGGATTCGAAATGGTGAAAGGGCACTGCGTCCCTGCAGACTTAGCATTGAGGTCGGTCCTTGGATCGAACGAGAATCAAAGCAAGGAGTTTACCAGAGCATCATGATTCCCCCACGGATTCGCCACATTTTTCGTGCAATAACGGCCAGATTTTGGTGGGTCAGTCTATTGATTCTTGTGTTGATCATTCAGATGAACACCACTGAGTTTTACCCCTCAACCTGGCCAAAGCGGTTCGAGCAGATCAAAGAAACTGGCGTGCTTCGCGTGCTCGTCCCGGATGCACCCGAAACCTTCCATTCCACCACAGTGGATTTTCGTGAGTTTGATCGCGCCCTCGTGCAACACTTTGCAGACAGCCTGAATCTCAAGATTGAATTCATCGAACACCCATCCAGTGAATCCATGATCCGTGCACTGAAGTCTGGAGCTGCGGATTTGGCTGTCGGCATCCCGATTGAGCCCACCTCCAAAGTGCAATTCAGCGAACCAATGCTCGATTATCAGTTGCAGCTGATTCGGCATCGAGATACTCCACCGTTGGAATTCACAGATGATCTAGCCTTTGAATTGGTGGTCGGTGACGAGTCCATCGAAGCACAAGCCTTGACCGCCCTGTCCGTCGATCGGCCGGAAATCCAATGGGTGACATCCAATGCACTGGCTCCCCACGAAATCCTCGATCGCATCAACCAGGGTTCGATCCAGTACACGGTCATCTTAGGTCCTGATTTTCGGCGTGTCCGGACATTATTCCCAGATCTTGAGGTGGACCAGACACTTGGCGAACGTTTGGCCTTTGCCTGGGCTTTCCCAGAAACGGTCGACAGCCGATTGTTAGAGGCCGCCAATACGTTTCTGACTGACAATGAAGACACCATCGCAGGCTTGATCGAAGCTCATATCGATCAGCAACCGGCATCGATTGCCGATGTGAAAACATTCACGCAGCAACTCGAAGCCCGCCTGCCCGCCTTTGAATCATTATTTCGCGAAGCTGCGCTCCTGACAGGATGGGATTGGCGCCTACTCGTCGCTGTGGCCTATCAAGAATCGCACCTGGATCCAAATGCACGTTCACCAACCGGAGTTCGAGGCATCATGATGTTGACGCTGAATACCATGCGAGAGCTTGGCTATGAGTCTCGGCTGGATCCGAAACAAAGCATCGAGGGCGGAGCCCGGTATCTGGCGCAACTCAAAGAGCGCTTGCCAAACAGAATCAAAGATCCAGATCGCACGTGGTTTACCTTAGCAGCCTACAACATGGGGATGGGCCATCTCGAAGACGCGCGTGTTTTAACTGAGCGACAAGGTGGTAATCCAGATCGCTGGCAAGACGTGGCTGCACGCTTACCGCTGCTTCAAGATCCAACCTACTACCGAACGCTCAAGTTCGGGTTTGGTCGTGGCAAACAGGCTGCGAAGTATGTCGCAAACATCCAGCAGTACTACGAATTTTTACTCTGGCGTTCGGAAATCGACACCAACCTCGCGGCGAACCCGGAAAAAGTCTCTGAGTAACGCAGACGACTCAGCCTCAAGAAGGCCACCTTCAACATCCATCGAATGGTTGTAAAAAGAGGCAGTTTGCAGATTCAACTGTGACCCAACCACGCCTGCTCTTGGCTCAAAAGCAGCAAACACAAGACGCGCAATACGCGCATGGACTAAGGCACCAAAACACATGGTGCAAGGCTCAAGGGTCACATACAGTGTGGCACCGGGCAGTCGATAGTTCCCCATTGCCTTTGCCGCTGCACGCAACGCGTTGATCTCTGCATGCGCTGTTGGATCGCATTGACCAATGGGTCCGTTGGAACCAGCCCCGAGAAGCTCTTGATCCCGAACCAACACGGCTCCAACCGGGACCTCACCCTGCGTAGCCGCCTCTTTGGCAAGTAAAAGCGCCTGTTGCATCCAACCAAGATCGGCAGGATCAAAGTCCCTCATTACGCGTTGTCTTCCATGCGAGTAGATGCGAAAGTATGCGGGAAATGACGCAATGATGCATGGCCACAAACGGCCAAAAAGGATAATAAACCATGTCAGCTGTCTATCCCGCTGTAGATCCAGACGGTCTGCTTGAATACTCGGTGGTATTCACCGATCGTTCGTTAAACCATATGTCACAATCTTTTCAGGCTGTGATGCGTGGACTGCATGAGGGGCTGACCGATGTCTATCAGGCGCCTCACTGCGTGCTTGTCCCAGGCGGTGGGACCTTTGCCATGGAAGCAGTCGCCCGACAATTCGCGCGTGATGAAACAGTGCTTGTGATCCGAAATGGATGGTTTAGCTACCGCTGGTCACAGATCTTTGCTCAAGGTGTGGCACCGGCGCATGCAGAAATTGCCACAGCAGTTCCAGATCATGCAGAACCCGATCAGCAGTTTCAGCCGGTGGACGTCGAAACCGTCTGCGCCCAGATCGCACATGTGCAACCGAAATTGGTGATTGCACCCCATGTTGAAACCTCTGCAGGCATGCTGTTACCGGACAGCTACCTAAAACGGGTGGCTGACGCTGCGCATGCCGCTGGTGCATTGTTTGTGCTTGACTGTGTGGCTGCAGGCGCACTGTGGGTGGATATGAACGCGCTCGGTGTCGATGTCCTCATCACGGCACCACAAAAGGGGTGGACCTCAACACCCTGCGCCGGTGTGGTCATGATGTCTGATCGCGCGCGTGCACGGCTTTTGGATACACAATCCGATAGTTTCGCCTTGGATCTCAAAAAATGGCAGCAGATCATGCAGGCATATCTTGATGGCGGGCATGCCTACCATGGGACACTGCCAACAGATGGATTGTTGCAATACTTCCAAACCTACCAAGAAATGGCAGCAGTTGGTTTTTCAGAGCTCAAAGAACGACAAATCAACCTTGGACAGTCGATCCGACAACTGATTGAGTCTTACGGATATAAGAGCCTGGCTGCCGCGCCCTTCCAAGCGCCCACGGTGGTCGTCTCACACACCACGCGCGATGATGTGAAAAATGGCAGCGCTTTTGCAGCCCAAGGCATCCAGATTGCTGCCGGCGTTCCGCTTGAGTGCGGAGAGTCTGCGGCGTTTAAGACATTCCGCATCGGACTCTTTGGCCTGGACAAACTGATGCATCCAGAGCGCACGGTGGAACACCTGAAACAGGGGTTTGATGCGCTCGGCTAATGGCCGTGCGTTGGGCTGAAGTAATTCACGAGACCGACACCGGCTATGATGAAACAAAGCCCCAGTATTGCCGGCCATTCCAGCATCTGCCTGTACACAAACGCACTGAAAATCGCAATAAGAAACACGCCGACACCACTCCAAATTGCGTAGACGATGGCAATCGGAATCACTTTCACGGCAAAGGTGAGACAATAAAATGCTCCGAGATAACAAAAGGCCATTCCCAGCGTTTGTAGCGGGCGTGTGAAGTTCTGCGTCACTGGTAATAATAGAGTGCCACATACCTCGAGGATGATGGCTCCGGCCAAATAGTAATAACTGATCACGATCTCGGCTTCTCCTGCTTGCCGCTGGCCCCATCCGGCGTCCAGTATCCGGCATGTTTATCAATGCGTGCTCGAAACTGCTTCAATTCTCGACGTGATTTGCGATCAGAGAGCGCACAACCTGACTCAATCAAAAACTCAATCAATGCAAAAAAAGACACGCGCGTCGAAATATACTGCATTGCCACCTGATCGACGACGATGGCGTCATGCGCAAGCGAAACCAATGGCGAATCTTGGCTATCCGTAACGGCGATAATAACCAGGCCGGCTTTTAGAGCAGCCTCGGCCAATGCCACCGATTCGGCCGCATACGGAAATGTCGAGAAGATCACAAGCACATGTTCTGGTTTGGCAAGCGTGACATGATCGAGAGCGGCCGATTCCGTGCTGGGTACCAAGTACACATCGTGCCGCACCATGTGCAGAAGATAACTCAAATAATGCGACAAACTGTAGGCGCTGCGGAAGCCAGCCACGTGACATGGCGCATTAAAGATCATCGCTGCGATTGCCTTCAGGTGCAATTGCGTCTCCAAACTGAAGACGCTTTGTAAAGCCAAGGATTGGCCGCTTTCAATAGCAGAATCTTGAGTACGGGTGTTGGATGTTTGCTTTTGATAAAACACAGCTTTGAAAAATGTGCGGAGTTCACGATATCCAGGAAATCCCAATGCATGGCTCAGTCGGGTAACGGTGGCTGGCGCCACATTTGCACGTTGCGCAAGGCTGCGGACACTGAGAAATGGAACCTCAGATCCATGCCTGAGTACAAAGCGACCGAGTTGCTGTTGGACACCCGGCAACAATTCAATCTGTTGTCTCAATTTATAAATGGTGGGCTGACTTGTCATCTTGCTACGAAACACCTGAACCGAACTTCATCCATGATATCGCTTTAAATGAAACATATGTATCGAATTGATTGCGTTCAGCACAGGAGTTGATAGTGTTCAAGCTCTGATGACAAATCAGCACAACAATAATCGATGGAGTACCTCACAATGAAAGCATCATTCTCTAAAGCGCTTGTGAGCGTAGCTGCGGGCACCCTGCTCAGCACGTCTGCACTCGCAACTGAATTCATGACCATTGGCACAGGCGGCCCGACAGGTGTGTATTTCCAAGTTGGCAACGCAGTGTGTCAAATGGTTCACCGAGAAGCAGCTGAAGGCCGCAGTGCCGGCCGTCAACACGGATATCGCTGTTCTGCCCCATCAACTGCCGGCTCAATTTACAATATCCGCAATATCGAGGCGGGCGAATTGCAGTTTGGAGTTGCCCAGTCTGACTGGCAGTTCCATGCGGTAAACGGCACCTCGAAGTTTGATGACGGTCAAATTGGTGATCTGCGAGCTGTGTTTTCAGTTCACCCAGAACCGTTCCAAATCTTGGCAGGCGAGGGATCTGGGATCACTTCATGGGATGATCTCAAAGGCAAGCGGGTCAACATCGGAAATCCAGGATCAGGCCAGCGTGGCACGTTCGAAGTACTGCTGAATGCAAATAATGCCGATCTTGACTATTTCGGAACTGCATCTGAGTTCACCTCCTCCGAGCAATCCACTGCATTATGTAATGGTGACATCGATGCCTACGGATACACTGTTGGCGTTCCCAATGCCGGTGTCGCTCAAGCAGCTGACGGGTGTGGTGCAAGCATCATCAACTTGAATAATGCGGCCGTCGAAAAACTCGTCGCCGACAATCCATATTATGCATTTGCAACCATCCCTGCAGGGACCTACTCAACCACATCGGCGGATGTCACTACATTTGGCGTGAAAGCGACCTTTGTCACCTCTGCAAAAGTCGATGCCGATATGGTGTATGAGGTCACACGTGCTGTATTTGAGAATTTCGATGCCTTCAAGTCGCTGCATCCTGCATTCTCAAACCTGACACCTGAGTCCATGATCAGTGAAGGGTTATCTGCTCCCTTGCACGAAGGCGCGGTCCGTTACTACAAAGAACGCGGCTGGATGTAAGGCAACTTAAAAAGGGCCGGCTCGACCGGCCCTTTTTGAATTCCTCCTGATGACACAGCAAATTGATTCAAACGACACAAGCGCGGTGGTCGCTCGGGAAACAGGTGAGATTGAACTGTCCGGGCGCTGGAGTCTTGTCGTCAATGCACTCCTGATCGCATGGTCGACGTTCCAGGTTTATTTATCCAGTGGACTCGGGCCACGACTTGAGCAAATCGTCGGCTTTGGGATCATCAACGATATTTACGCGCGGGCAATCCATTTGTTTTTTGGCGCCGTGCTGTGCTTCTTAATATACCCCGCTCGGGGGCAGTCGACCACGCGTGACCGAATTCCGCCACTGGACTTATTGATCGCAAGCGTTGTGGGACTCGCGTGTATTTGGCAAGCCGTCTTTTTTTCTGAAATCATCGGCACGACTGGACAAACTAGACCTCTCATGGTTCCAGGTCTCGGGCCAATCGAATTTGAATTTCTGCTCGGCTGGTGTGCAATCCTCATCATTTTAGAGGCTGCGCGACGTATTGTTGGCCTCGCGCTGACGCTGATTGGCAGTTTCTTCATCGTATACACCCTGTTTAATCAGTATCTCCCGGAACCCTTTGGACTGTCAGCCGTGAGTACGACGCGGTATGTCACCACGCAGTGGTTCGGCCAAGAGGGTATTTTTGGCATTCCACTCGGAGTCTCGACCAATACGATTTTTCTGTTCGTGCTGTTTGGTGCACTGCTTGACAAGGGTGGCGCTGGCAAATGGTTTATTGACATGGCCTTTGCCTCTGTCGGGCACCTGCGAGGTGGACCGGCTAAATCGGCAGTTCTTGCATCAGGATTCACTGGAATGATCTCTGGATCATCGATCGCGAACACGGTGACCACGGGAACATTCACCATTCCAATCATGAAACAAAACGGATATCCGGCACAAAAGGCGGGAGCGATTGAAGTCGCTTCATCAGTCAATGGCCAAATCATGCCCCCAATCATGGGAGCGGCCGCCTTTGTGATGGCCGAAGTGCTTGGAATGACTTATTTCGAAATCATCAAACATGCATTCATTCCCGCCGTTATTTCCTATATCGCATTGTTCTATATCGTGCATCTCGAGGCCTGTAAGCTCGGTCTGAAAACGATTCCAGTCCAAGACGCGGTGCTCTCAGTGTTAGCGCGCGGATGGCAATATCTGATTCCAATTGCCGTGCTGATCATCATGCTGACGGTGTTTCGCTTCAGCCCAGATCGATCTGCATTGATTTGCGTCATCACGCTGGTTGCCGTCTTTGCAGTTGAGGCCTTTCTAGGAACACGAGGTCAGCCCAACCGTTTCAGGAATGCACTGAAGCTTGCCGGGCGCGTCGTTGCTGAAGGATTTAAGGCAGGCGCCCGAAACATGATCGCAGTCTCAATTGCGGTCGCAGCCGCAGGTCTGGTGATGGGATCGATCGGTGCGTCTGGACTTTCGAATGCGTTACAAGAAGTGCTCACGGCGATCGCTGGCGACTCAATCATCCCGATTCTCATCGCCACGGCCGTTCTTTCAATTATCCTCGGGATGGGGCTGCCAACCACTGCCAACTATCTCATCGTCTCAACGTTAATGGTTGGAATTGTTTCAACCCTCGGGCGCCAATCAGGCTTCGATTTTCCGTTGGTCGCGATTCATCTCTTTTGTTTTTACTTCGGTCTGATGGCAGATGTAACGCCCCCGGTTGGTTTGGCCTCCTACGCTGCTGCCTCAATCAGTCGAGCGGATCCGATCAAGACAGGCTTTCAGGCGTTTTGGTATTCCTCCCGCACCGCCATTTTGCCCTTCGTCTTTTTGTTTAATGTCGAACTTCTTTTGATCAACGTTGAAACCATCGCCGAGGGACTCTTGATCTTTACCATGAGTTTGCTCGCAATTTTAGCCTTTACAGCTGCGTCACAAGGCTGGATGCGCACGCGCCTGACGTGGCCAGAAATTATCTTATTGCTGCTTGTATGCCTGAATCTATTTCGGCCAGGGCTTCTACAAAACTATATCGAACCGCCCACAGCGCGAACCATTCCAATCGAACGTCTGGAGACAGGCATCAATGAATCCTCAGTCGTGATTCGTGCAATCAATCTCCTGAACGAAGAATTGACGCTGCAGATCGATGCAAGTGAGGAGCAAAATATTTCATCAAAATCACTCGGTATTGCCGTCTCCCCTTCATTTCTCTACGACGGCGCATTACAGGTCCAACTGCGGGAATTTAATGGTCCCGGTGCCAAACTTGGACTGCAAAACGGGATGGCCATCTTGGCCATCGAGGCTGCTGACGAACGTCTTTCAAAATACTGGTACTACATTCCTGGATTAATCGTCCTTTTTGGCCTGTGGACAATCCAAGGGCAACGGAGTCGCCAACTCAAACAATCTGACATGCAGACGAGCTAAATAGGAGTGTCATCGTGAGTTCTTCGCATATTTTTGCCCGCAATCCAACGCAAGACCTGCCAAAGGCTGTTGCAGGAGACGGCATCTACTTAATTGCCGAAGACGGCCGCCGCTATCTTGATGCGTGCGGCGGTGCTGCTGTGAGCTGTTTGGGACACTCGCCAACGCAGGTGATTGAGGCAACCTGTGATCAACTGAGTCAAGTCGCTTTTGCACACACCGGCTTTTTCACCTCACAACCGGCAGAGGACTTAGCAGATCTCCTCATCCAGCATGCACCAGCTGGCATTGACCGCGTGTACTTCGTCAGTGGAGGCAGCGAGGCAGTTGAAGCCTCCTTAAAACTGGCTCGCCAATATTTTCTGGAGATCGGTCAGCCAGAGCGCACACATATAATCGGACGGCGTCAGAGCTATCATGGAAATACGTTGGGAGCACTCGGTAGCGGAGGAAATCAGTGGCGTCGGCGTCAATTTGAACCCTTATTGCCGCAACAGATGAGCCACATCAGCCCATGTCATTATTGGCGGTGGGGCAAACCAGGTGAGTCAGATTACGATTACGGGCAACGTGTGGCCAATGAACTGGAAACGGAGATCCTTCGCGTTGGGCCAGAGAAAGTGTGCGCGTTTATTGCCGAACCAGTTGTCGGCGCCACCATGGGCGCTGTGCCAGCCGTCGATGGCTATTTCCAGAGAATCCGGGAAATTTGTGATGCCTACGGTGTATTGTTAATTCTCGACGAAGTCATGTGCGGCATGGGTCGCACAGGGTACTTATTCGCATCCGAATATGATGGGATCAGTCCGGACATCGTTTGTATCGCTAAAGGCCTGGGTGCTGGAATCCAGCCGATCGGAGCGATGCTTTGTCAGGGCGTAATTTATGATGCCATTGTTCAAGGATCCGGTTTCTTTCAGCATGGACACACCTATTTGGCACACCCGACCGCATGCGCCGCTTCGCTGGCCGTCCTGCGTCAGCTGACACAACCTGGACTGATGGAGCAGATTCAAACGCAAGGCGTAGAACTCATCCACCAACTCACGCATGCACTTGGTCGACACCCGTGGGTTGGAGACATTCGCGGCCGCGGTTTATTTGTTGGTATTGAGCTGATTGCAAATTCAGAGACAAAAGAACCCCTCGATCCATCGCTCAAGACTGCAGCGCACATAAAAAAAGCCGCCATGGATGAGGCGTTGATGTGCTATCCGATGTCA
The DNA here is from genome assembly GCA_913057215.1 of uncultured Gammaproteobacteria bacterium. Lineage (GTDB taxonomy): Bacteria > Pseudomonadota > Gammaproteobacteria > Pseudomonadales > Litorivicinaceae > HIMB30. Next base: position 5,592 of record CAJXNQ010000013.1, on the reverse strand, counting down.
GGAACAGTCGATGGTCGGCATGGGGATCATATTTTATTAGCGCCGCCGTTCATTATGGATTCGGCCGATATCAAAGAGATCGTAACGCGTTTGGAACGCGCGATTATAAAGGTTAGTGCCCGCCACGCGAGTGCAGCATGACCCTCATCATGGTCGCTCCAAATGGTGCACGGCGAACGCGCCAAGACCACGCTCAGATTCCCGTAACGGATGATGAACTCGTTCAAACCGCGAAAGCGTGCTTTGAAGCCGGCGCATCCGCATTGCATGCGCATATTCGAAACGCCGATCAAACGCATCTGCTCAATGCGGCGCGTTATCAGCAACTGATTCATAAGATGAATCAGATCGTCCCAGACATGCGCATACAAGTCACATCAGAGGCCGCCGGAATCTATGCGTCTGACCAACAGATTGCGCTACTTGAGACACTTGAAGCGCCTTGGGTGTCACTTTCAATCCGAGAAGTCTGTCGAGATCAATCGGATGATCGACTCATGTCTTTTTTTCGCGCACTGTGCGCTCGCACACGCGTTCAATTTATCGTCTATGACTTGGATGATTTCTCAAATCTGATTGAGTTGAAGCGGCGCGAAATGATTCCAAATATCGAGCTTGAGGTGCTGTACGTACTCGGTCGTTACGCCCAAGGCCAGCAATCGAACCCACGCGACCTTGAGCCATTTATCGAGTTCCGCGAACAGCTTCCGCCATCGGACCGGCCATCACATGAAATGGTGTGTGCTTTTGGCATCTCACAAATTGAATGTTTGACTCACGCTGCTCACGCTGGTCTTGATCTTCGAATAGGTTTTGAAAATGGAATCTGGCTTCCCGACGGCGAAATCGCATCTGACAATGCATCACTTGTCAGGGCACTCGTTGACGCGCTGGCCTTGTAAATCCGAGTACACCAATCCCTGAAATAATAATCAGCAGACTGCCGGCCATCATCAACGGCGTAATCTGCTCATCGAAGATCAGTACGGCCAAAATCATGGCAAATACCAAGCGGGTATATCGAAAGGGCGCAATCACCGCCACATCACCATCGCGCGTTGCCAAAACAACCGAGTAATAGCCAATCGATCCAGCCACTGCAGAAAGAATCAGAACGCCCACATGAATCCACTCGATGGGTGTAAAAGCTCCAAAGAGAGGGATGGTTACAACACCTGACATCAACAATGCAAAAAATGCCCAAAATGACACCACAACAGCAGGCATCGATACCGAGATGACACGCGTAATCAAATCCCGGACTGCCAGAAATACCACGGCTCCGACCGCAAAGAGTGTCGCCGGCTGAAATGTGTCCGTACCCGGGCCAATCACCAGCAAAACACCGAAAAATCCAAGGCTGATCAAACCCCATTGAGAGATCGATACCGTTTGCTTAAGTACCAAGACACCCCCCAATGCAACTGCTAAGGGTGTCGCTTGCAAAATCGCAGATGATGCAGACAAGGAGGCATAGACAATCGCAGTGACAAATAAGATTGCGGATCCAAGTTCACAGATTGTTCGGATGACAAACCAGCGTTTAAATACATCTGGGCGTATCAATGGCTCCCGTTGAAACCGTGATAACAGCGCAAAGCTCACCATGCCACCGAAACCGATCAGCATCAGTACTTGAGAAATTGGCATACTCAAGGCCAGATACTTGATGACAGCATCTTCGATCGCAAAACCGGCCATCGATAGGACCATAAAGCCAATGCAACGCAGATTTTCAGGATGCGGTGTCGACAACGAATCAGCCCTCTGCCATTAGCTGATAACCCGCCACTGGAAAATGCACGGCCACATCACCGACATCTGGGTGGGCACATGCGATTGAGACTCTTGTGTCTGTCAATGCCAGTAATCGACCCGAGACCCATGGGTCGGCAGACTGCCCCTTGGGCTTGATACGGACTGCGTCACCGAGTGACAGTGTTTCAAAACAGAAAGGTGTCCACGCACCAACCCACTTCGGTTGACACTGAGCAGCCTCTTTCAGTGCATCCGATGCGGACATCTCAACGTATTGATCGTCCAATGCATGCAGCGTGTTCTCAATCCGCACAATTTGAGGAAACTGGGCCAGAAATTCGGCACCTAAATCCCACCGGCCGCGAAGAAACCATGCTAAAAATGCCACACCCACATCTGCATACGACAACTGATCTGAGAATACGCCCGTCCGATTGGCGAGCGTTGCATTGATTTGTGCACAGTGGGCATGCAACTGGCGCATCACACTTGGAAGCTCGGCCGTCAGGCGTTCTGCAGACCAATCCGGCTCAAAGTACAGACTGCCGCGATCTTGAATGAATTCCGCAGGCGCCGAATCCAATGCGTTGGTCAACACCACACGCACTGCAAGATCAAAGACAACCGCATCAAGCCAGGCGGTGTAACTTAAAATACGATCCATGTCGCCATCGGCAAATAGGGATTTCTGACACCCCGATTCACCCAGCACTCTGGCAATATTTTGTGTATCACAAAACACATCAGCACCACGCTGCATCACAGGTGTTCTCCGATACCCACCTGTTAACGGCATCAAATCAGGTTTTGGCGGCACTCGAGGGATTTCAACAGATACCCACCGAATGTTGGCGAGTCTGAGGGCAAGACGAATTTTATGTGCAAACGGAGATGGCCAATAATGATGCAAAATCCAATCAGACATGGGTGCGATTCCAGCAGTGGCGTGATGTCAAAACCACCGTAGCATACCGATGATTCCTGCGGTGGCGTAGAAAAACTGTAAGACCAACATGCCCCGATGACCGCATAACCACGCCCAGACGCCAATTGAGACGGCCGAAACCAACAACAACGCAAATCCAAGGAACTCAAATCCGGTGTTTGATGCGACGAGCAGGGAATACAAGATCGCGGTTGCAACGCCGAACCACTCAAGGCTTTGTTTCAAAGTCACAGCATGTCTCGCAAAAGACGCGGATCTTACTGCGAGACCTGTGTGCAAGAAAACCTCTCAGTTCACTGTCTCATCGTCTGGTGCATAGGATCCATCTGCGCGATGGACTTCATCACCAACAACCGGCGGGTTAAAAACGCACGCCAACTGTAACTCGGTCTCGGCCGTTAAAATATGTGGATCGTGTTGATCGAGAGCATACACAGTACCAGGTCGGATGCTGAAAATTTCACCGCTGTCGAGGGATTCAATTGAGCCCAGACCATCGATGCAATACACACTCTCCAGATGATGGGTATAGTGTAATCGAAAGGATTTACCGGCGTAGATTGTGGTGATATGGAATGAGAACCCCATGTGATCATCACGCAAAATCAACCGACAACTTTCCCAATTTCCATCAGGTGAGATCACGCGACGGTCTGTTTGATTTGCGTCATTGAGTGTTCGAACGATCATCAGCTCACCAACCTCAATCCTTCAAAGTAATCATCTTCGGTCACCTCAGGCTTGGTGCGATGACAGGTAAACCGAACCGCATCAGCTAGAATCCCGAGTCCTTCTGAAAGATCGGCTTCTGAAATGGTCAGCGGACAAAGAACTTTCAAGACCTCATCATTTGGACCACTGGTCTCGATAATCAGGCCGTGATCAAAGCATCGTTTCGCAATCTGACCGGCCAACTCACCGGTACCACAGTACAACCCCTGCATCAGCCCCCGACCACGATGAGACAGCCCAAAATCTTCGAATTCAGTACAGAGCGTCATGAGTTCGCGTTGCACCAAATGCGCTTTTCGCTGTACATCTTGCATCAACTGATCGTCAGACCAGTACTGCCGAAATGCCTCGGTCGCTGTAACAAAGGCCAAATTATTTCCTCGAAAGGTCCCGTTATGCTCACCAGGTGACCACTGATCCAATGCAGGCTTAAACAGCACAATGGATAAGGGCGAGCCGTATCCACTTAAACTTTTCGAGAGCGTAATGAGATCTGGACTGATGCCAGCATCTTCGAAACTGAAGAACGTCCCTGATCGTCCGCAACCCGCCTGAATATCATCAACAATCAGCAGCATGTCATGGGCACGGCAGATCGCCTCAAGCCGCTGCAACCAGTCGAGACTTGCGGCTGTCGCACCCCCTTCGCCCTGAATGGTTTCAACCATCACAGCCGCTGGATGATCTAAACCACTGCTTGGATCGGTCAACATTTTTTCGAAATAAGCGGTGGAGTCGATCTCATCACCGAGGTACCCGTCATACGGCATCCGAACAATCCCTGGCATGTTGACACCAGCACCTCCACGATGATGTTGGTTGCCGGTGGCTGACAAGGCGCCCAGACTGACCCCATGAAATCCATTGGTAAACGAGACGATTGTTTCGCGTCCTTTGACTTTTCGCGCCAGTTTCATCGCAGCTTCAACTGCATTCGTCCCGGTGGGGCCGGTGAATTGCACTCGGTAATTCATACCACGTGGCTTCAAGATGAGCGTGTCCAATGTATTTAAAAATTCGCCCTTGGCATGGGTTTGCATGTCTAAGCCGTGCGTCACGCCATCCAACTGAATGTAATCAAGCAGCGCAGTCTTCAAAGCTGACGGGTTATGCCCATAGTTCAGAGCGCCAGCGCCAGCGAGGAAATCGATATAACTCTCACCCTGATCCGTAAAGAGCCGTGCATCTTTGGCGCGTACAAAAGTGACAGGAAATGAGCGCGAATAACTGCGTACATTGGATTCAAGGTCTTCAAAAATTGACATCGATTGCTTCTCCGTTGCTTGCAAAGGTTCGATCCGCCAGAGCACCTCGCTTGGATGGTCTCCATCAAAGTGCTTGGCAGAATCAAAGAGGGTATGAGTCGTAACGTCGGCACCATGCGCCCGACCAAGTTTCAAAAAGGTGTTTTCTGAGGCCGCATTCCCTGGGGAAATCGTGGTTTCGATGGCGTTCAGCGAGGGTCCCAGCCGAGTCACCAACTCCGACAGCATGTGTTGTCCGAGACCACATCCTCGGCGGATTGGATGGACAGCGACCTGCCAGATGAACACAGTACTGGGATCGTCTGGTTTTCGAAAACCTGTGACAGCTCCAACAAGTTGATCATCGAGCACTGCGACGATCGAGGTATCGGCCCACATATGGCATTGCAACAGATTGCAATAGAGGCTGTTTTCATCGAGCGGTGCACACTCACGCACCAGTATGTGCAGGGCCTGTCCATCGGCGGTTGACGGTTTGCGAAAGACGAGATCCCGCACTCTTTGAACTGACATAAATCATTAATGTTAAAAATTTAATGTATCGTACACGAAATATTAATGATGTCAAAGCGTCGGAAATTACAGAAATTTAACTCGCTCACGAAGTGTTATGTTGAAATAAAATCAATAATTTAAATCCATATTAATCATCTTAAACATTCGTTTCATAATATTTAGTTGTATTACTGATTTCACGAAAGGATACACATTGGACACACTGTGCATCCAACGAAATGCTGCACATAAAACTTCTAAATTCAGGAATTTTTACCAGTAGATTGGATCGGACAGTGCCGAGACGCACTGGAAGCGGAGTGATTCGAGAGGCACTTCAATATCGGATATTTTTCGAGCATGCCAACCCCAAGGAAACTCAAGGGCATATGGCGG
>CAJXNQ010000012.1 GCA_913057215.1 uncultured Gammaproteobacteria bacterium | reverse complement strand
TGTGTGTGCCAAGGCCGGACATCATGTGCACATCGTCGACCCGAATGGTTTTACGGCGGTTGAGCCACGTGGTGAGATTGAGCCGCGGGTCTGGGCGCTGGGGCCGCAATCGACCCGTTTATTGTCTCGACTCAACGCGTGGCGCGACGATCCACGCGTCTGTGCGTACCAATCCATGCGGGTCATCGACCAATCCAGTGATGCAGCCGTCAGATTTTCAGATCCGCAGCTTGGCCATTTGGTGGAGGCGAATTGGATTCGATGCCGTCTGTTAGACGCACTGCATGCGCTGCCCGTGGAGGTCTCAACAGATCGCGTGCTCGAGGTGTCACATCAGGGATTGGTGCGAATGGATTCAGGTGAGGAGATGTCCTGTGACCTGGCCTTATTCGCAGAAGGTAAAGAGGCCGCCACGGCGCTCGCCTCAGGGTTTGAGCGGATTGATGCGGGCTATCATCAGCAGGCGGTGGTTGGAACCCTGGCCTGTGAGTTACCGCATCATGGAGAGGCGTTTCAAAGCTTCACAACCCGTGGGCCCTTGGCCTTATTGCCCTTACCGGTCGAGGAGACTGCGCATCGGGTGAGTCTGGTATGGTCGATGCGATCGCTGGCCGCGGATGAGTGTCAGGCCCTTGGAGTCTCTGAGCTTGAAGCGCTGATGACTGAAGCCTCGGAATCGGTCCGTGGGGCCTTGAAGTTTGTCGACTCACCGGTCTGGATTGGTTTATCACAGCATTATCTCAAACAGGATGCGCTGGGTTGTTGTCTTGCGATCGGCGACACCGCGCACAGCATTTTGCCCTTGGCGGGTCTTGGCGCAAATCTTGGGTTTGCAGATGTGATCGCCCTCGAGCAGGTATTGAATACAGCGCCAAAAGCCAGTGGTGCGCGAATCGCGCGGACTGTGGCGCGGATGCGGCGATTGCCTGTGCAAGCTGTGATGACCGCGATGGGTATTTTTTCCGATGGTTTTCATTCCGATTCATCGATGGTCCGGTTGGCGCGTTCATTCGCATTTCGAACCGCAGACCGCCATCGACAGATCCGACAGTTGATTCAGGAGTTGGCAGGCTGATGTTTACGGGAATTGTGCAGGGATTGGGTGAGGTGGTCGCTGTTGCCAGTCAAGGCGGCATCTCGCGGCTGACAATTCGGATGCCTGGTGATGAGTTATCCGGTCTGACGACTGGTGCTTCGATTGCGATCAACGGAACCTGTCTCACAGTCGTCGCCTGGAACACCATGGATGTGTCCTTCGATGTGATTGATGAAACCTTAAAGCTCACGAATTTGGGTGCACTTCAGGCCGGAGACTTTGTCAATGTTGAGCGCGCCGCGCGGTTTGGCGATGAGATCGGAGGGCATCTGTTATCGGGTCACATCCATGGACACGCTCTGGTCGAGCGTATTGAGTCTGATGGTGACAATCTCGCGGTCTGGTGGTCTGTGAAAGAGTCACTTCACAAATACATCTTACCGAAGGGCTATGTGGCCCTGAATGGATGTTCATTGACCGTGGGTGAAACCCAAGTGGATGGATGTTTGAGTGTGCATCTGATTCCAGAGACGCGACGCATCACCACCTTTGGGGCCGTGCGTGTGGGTGATCGGCTCAATGTTGAAATTGATACGCAAACACAAGCAATTGTCGACACTGTTGAACGGGTGATGGCCGGTCGACAATCATGACATGGGTGGATGCGCTGAAGTCCTCGATCACTTCGGCTGCTGAACTTCTCGATGCACTTGATTTAACTGACCACCCGGAGCTGCAGGTGGATCCAGGCCCTGAGTTTCCAGTGCGTGTGCCCCGTCCGTTTGTCAGTCGCATGCAAAAAGGCTGTGCCAATGATCCACTCTTGCGTCAGGTGCTGTCGATCCAGGCTGAGCGTCTCCAGGAGCCCGGTTTTGTACAGAATCCGCTGGATGAGCACGACGCTGTGATTCCAGGTGTGTTGCACAAGTATGCCTCTCGCGTGCTTTTGATTGTCCGTGGCGGCTGTGCCGTGAACTGCCGATACTGTTTCAGGCGACATTTCCCCTATTCGCAACTGACCTTGACGCATGCGCATCTTGAGGCTGCAGTTGACTATGTACGTCGGCACGACAGGGTGACCGAGGTGATTTTTTCAGGCGGTGATCCATTGATGGCCGACGATGCGTCACTGAGCGCGTTATTTCAGATGTTTGGCCGCATTCCGCATGTGACGCGTCTTAGAATACATACGCGCTTGCCTGTTGTGATTCCAGATCGGGTGACTGATGGCCTGATGCACGCCATTACCGCAGCTGACGTACCTGTTGTCTGCGTATTGCATATTAACCACGCCCAAGAAATCGATGCGGCAGTCTGCCAGGCGGCGACAAAGCTCCGCAATGTCTGTGCGTGGGTCCTCAATCAAGCCGTGATCTTAAAGGGTGTGAATGCGAGCGCTGATGCACAGGTCGCTTTGTCAGAAGCACTCTTCTCGGCTGGGATTCTGCCCTATTATTTAAATGTGTTGGATCGTGTCGAGGGGGCTCAACATTTTGATGTGCCGCCTCAGCAAATCGAAGTGATTGAGACTGAACTCATGCGTCGTCTGCCCGGATTTTTAGTGCCCAAGTTAGTTCGTGAAGTGGCTGGGTCTCCTCATAAAACGCACTGGCAGGCGGGGCGCCTGGCATGATGTCTACATTTTTACTGTGGATAGCAGGTGCCTGGGCGAGTGGTCAGATCGCGCGTTGGCTGGCATTGCCGCCACTGGTGGGATACCTCATCGCAGGCGCCCTGTTTGCTGCCAACGGCATGGACGATGTCAACGGCTGGCTTGATGCTCCAGCGGCCATTGGTGTTGAGCTTCTGTTGTTTGCGATTGGTTTGAAGATGAATCCACGCAGCATCTTTCGGTTTGATGTGGCCTTCGGAACCATCCTGCACTTATTGATTTCTGCGACGATTTTGCTGTTGGCTTTGACCCAGGATCTGTCGATTGAATTGAAGATTGCGCTTGCCATCACACTGGGTTTCTCAAGTACCGTTGTCGCCGCCAAGGGACTCGAAGCCCGCCGTGAGATCCGTGCATTCCATGGCCGGCTGTCGATCAGTATTTTGGTTTTACAGGACTTGGTGGCAGTCACTTTGCTGGCAATCGGTGGTGATGCCAGTCCGTCCCCTTACGCGGCCTTACTGCTACTTATCCCCCTGGCAGCGCCGCTTTTAAGAAAGATGCTGGAGCGATTGTCGCCCGAGCCTGAACTTGAATTATTGGTCGGTTTGTTGATTGCACTGGTGCTCGGTGCTGAGCTCTTCAAAGCCGTTGGTGTGAGTGGCGAGCTCGGTGCCCTTGTCATGGGTATGGTGTTTGCAAATCACCCGACCTCGAAAGGGATTGCAAATCACCTCTGGGGTCTTCGTGAAGTCTTGTTGATCGCTTTTTTCTTGAGTGTGGGGATGCAGGTACCCCTGGATATTGAGGTCTTGGAGTCTGCGCTACCTCTTCTGATGATCTTGCCTCTCAAACTTGCGATCTTATTTGGACTGTTGCTGGTTATCCGGTTGCGTGCATACACCGCATTTTTGATGTGCATTACGTTGTTTTCATACTCCGAGTTTGCCTTGATCGTGGCGGCAGCCTGGGTAAGTTCCGGGCTGATCCCAGAGAGTGTTTTGCCGACGATTGCTGTGGCTGTGACCCTGAGCTTTATTATCTCAGCGCCACTGAATCGATTTGCACATGATTTGTATGAATATTTCGAGCGTCCGCTGGCGAAGTTTGAGCGACGCGATCGCCACCCAGACGAGCAGCCCCTGACGCTCGGTGGAGCGCACATTCTGGTGATCGGTATGGGACGGATTGGCACGGCAGTGTTTGACAGCTTGGCTGAGGCTGGACAGAAGGTGGTCGGTATCGATGCAGATCCCGGAAAATTAGAATCACACCGACAGTCGGGACGCCGCGTTGTGTTTGCCGATGCAGAAGACCCAGGGTTTTGGAATAAGCTTCGATTCGGTCGTCTTGAGGCTGTCGTACTGACAATGCCAGAGCCTGAGAGTCAGTGTTGGGCAACGACCCGACTCCGTGAGCGGGGTTTTAAAGGCGTCGTCGCGGTGAGTACACGGTCCCGTCATACCGTCGATCGCGTGCATCAAGCCGGTGCTGATCTTATTTACGATGCGCATGACGCGGCCGGTTTGGGCCTCGGGCAGGCGCTTATGACTTGCCTTCATGGCGGGCAATCAGAAAATCCCGCGCCTCGTTAATGAGAGCCGCCAGAAAGTCGGTGCCGTCTTTATCTGGATGCATTTTACCCATCAGTTTTCGATGTGCTGCGCGGATCTCTGCAGGCGACGCCGTCTCCTCAACACCGAGGATTTCAGCGGCTCTCTTGACGGTCATGGGCTCATCGCCGCGCGGCTGTTTATCTGAGTTGGCGTGTGCGGCTCCAGCGCCTGCGGCTGCCCCCAGCCCTAAAATTTGACGCAGTTGTGGGAACATCGACAGCAGTCCACGCAGGCTCCACAACCGCCGTCCAAAGGCCGCGATGGGTGCTGCAATCGCAGCCAAGGCTGGAAGTTTGCCCGTCACCACCAATAACAAGATACCAATTCCCACCGCGCCGCCGATGACCTTCCATCGATTCTCTCGAATCCAGCCTTTGGTTGAGCCTCGACTGACGAGATAGAGCAACGCAATGACGGCGATGGTGATTAAAAGTAGGCGCATGTTCACTCAATGTCTGGACAAAACTGGGACAAACTTGCCACACTAGAGTTATGGCAATCCTCGAAACAATTTCAAGCATCGACACCTCACCGAGGCATCCGATCCGCTTGGTCGCAAATCGCACGGGTCTCACGGTCGATTTGATTCGCGCGTGGGAGAAACGATATCAGGTTGTGGAGCCTGCCAGAAGCGATACTCAACGGCGACTCTACAGTGATTACGACATCGAGCGGTTGCGTCTGATCCGGATTGCTAAACAGGCCGGTCGTCGGTTGGCAGACATTGCCACCTTGCCGCTTGAATCTCTGCGCGATGTGGTTTCTGAAGAGTCGCGGTATGGTGAAACGCGCGAGGCACCCGAAGTGCACCGCCCCAGTTGGTCAACATTCCCCGAGGACGAGGCATCGGCTGAAACACTCGATGCCATGCTGTATGCGATCCAAACCATGGACCAGCACCGGTTTGATCAATTGCTGCAAGAGAATCTGGTGAAGCATTCATTGCCGGCATTTTTGGAAAAAACCCTCGCGCCACTTTTGAGTGAAATCGGTGAAGCCACGCGCTCTGGTGGGATGCGAATTGCGCATGAGCACATGGCGACTGCGCACTTGCGTACATTTTTAGGTGCGCTTCGATTCCGCGAAACATTCACAGGCACTGAGCCTCGGATTGTCATCACCACTCCAACAGGTCAGTTGCATGAGCTTGGTGCACTGATGGTTGCGGCGCTTGTGTCGATCGACGGTTGGATGCCGGTGTATCTCGGTCCAAATACGCCGGCCGATGAAATTGCCGCCTGTGTGCAACAGTGCAGTGCACGTGCTGTGAGCTTGAGTTTGACCTATCCCGCAGATGATCCGAGGATTCCAACCGAGCTCGCCCGGTTGAAGTCACAACTGGATGAGAAGGTGACAGTGTTTGTCGGCGGTGCAGCGGCCTCGGTGCACGGTGATCTCATTCATCGCCTTGGGCTTCAAGCACCCACCTCACTGAAAGAGCTCCGCGATCATCTCCAACAACTCCGTGATCTTGCCTATCAACGGAAAGTCTCATGACGCTGAAAGAGCTGAAAAAACAACTGACGCAACCGGCTGCGCCTGAACTCGAGATTCATGCCTTTGAAGGCATTATTTATTTAGTGAAGGTCATCACTGAAGTCGGTGAAGCCATGCTGAAAACAGAGGCGGGTGATAATCAGGTCTTTAAATCATCCACGCAGGCTGGGGTCGCTCTGGCGGATATCGGCGCCACGTACGCCACCATTGTGCATCAGTGTGCCTATGATGAGGTCATTGGCCACGCACCGTGCGAGGCCGAAGATCCTGCACTCAGAACGCCGATGGATCTGCGCTTGCTTCGCAATCTGTCTTAATTGGATTCACAAAACCAACTGATGCCGTCGCTCTGACAGTGCGGTGTAGTTGTCTGTATTGTCACCATGCAAAATGCCATGGCGGATCGCGAAATCGATGATGACAAGATTGCAGTTGTATTTAAACGCATCTGTTGTCCCCACGATTTCGAGGACTTCATCGATCGGTATCCGCTGAAATGAGGCGACTTCGCCATCTTGGCAGACAGGTACGAAGTCCTCTGGTAGCTCCAGATCATAGCAGTACAGCACATCGCGTTTGAGTCCTCGGCCATCGCTGTGACAATAGCTGATGGTCCCCGTTGGGATCGCGGTGTGTGCCAATGCAGACTCGATGCCTGCTTCCTCGAAGCATTCTTTGACCAGATTTTCTTTCAGACCGATGCCGGCGGGTTGGCCGCCGCCCACCATGTTGTCGAGCTTGCCAGGAAAGGTGGGTTTATCATGTGCACGGGTGGCAACCCATAACTCAAGGCCTGCAGCGGTCCGCACGTATCCGTTGAGATGCACACCAAAGGTCAGACACCCAAGTGGTGCTGTCAGCGTGCGTTCCATGACAAATCGGGTTGGCTCCTCAACGGACGCTTTGACGGGAAATAACTCCCCCACCCAAGACTTTAACAAGCCCTCTGAATAAGCGATCTCTGCAAATTCCGCAAAGCGTTGATCGTCGGTGTGCGTCTCTGATTGAGTCAGCTGAAGCCCTGTATCGGTGTGTTGAAACAGTGAGAGCGCGACCCCGCGGTCTGCAAAGGCAGGTGCCATCCAACCGAGCAGTGCATCATTCTGGTACCAAGGAATCCAGTCGCTGAGATCGGCGTTATGGGCGTAGTCAAAATGACGAATCAAATTCATTCGGTGCTCCAGACACTCGCAAAGATTGGGATGAGGACCCCCATGGAGAGCACGCGCACCAGGTGATGGGTGGTGACATAGAGTCCGTCGCCACCAGCCTCCAGTGCAACGACAGGCATGACCTGGAACGCGCCCGGCATAAAGGCAAGCACTGTATCAAGCAACGGAAACCCGAGCATCCAATGTACGACCATGGCACCGGCCATGGCTAGTAAGACTGCGGCCAGGGTTGAGACCAGTGCCGGTGGGATGGTGAATATGAGCACCTTGAGCCCTTGTCGAACGATGTCGATCCCGATTTTCCAGCCAAATAGCATCATTGCCAACGCCACAAAGAGCGCCGGGGTTTGGATGCTCAGCCAACCGGTGAAACTGACGGTCCCTGCGACCAAGACGCCTGCGATGAGTCCGGGTGTTGCAAGGTTCAGTGCTCTAAAGAGACCGGTCAATAGCCATCCGACGCTTAAGAGACCCAGCCACATGAAAAAATCAGATTGAGTGAATGCAGCGACAGAGGCAGTTGAGGTGTCTGGGAGTACAAACAGAAAGGGCACCATCAGGGTAATCAAAGCCAGCCGAAGACTCTGATAGACGGCAACTTGAGGAAGCTTGCCACCTCTGGATTCTGTCACAGCCAAGGCCAGCGACAAATTCCCAGGAGCTGCTGCCATATGACAGCTGAGTGGATCGAGCTTGATGATCCGGCGGTTGAGATAGCCCACAGCCCACAACACAGCACACATGGTCAGCACCAGGGTGAGCAAACTGAGTGGCCACAGTGTGATTTTTTCAAACAGATCGCTTGAGATCTGAGCACCGAGGGCAATGCCCACAATCAAGATGGCGCCGTGATGTGCATCAGGCCCAGGGCCTTGGAGCTTGCCTGTGACATGCGACAACAACGCCACAGCGAGCATTGGGCCGATCATCGCACCGAGTGGAATGTGCAACCATTCGCACAGGATCGCTGAGAGACTGGCCGTCGCTGCAAACAGCACAAACGGCGAGCGCATCCTCAGTCTTCCAGTGCGACTTCGATGACTCCGTCATCATTGATTCGAATGGGGAAGGTGCTGACCGCTCCATAGGCCGGTGCCGACAGCGCTTGGCCTGTTTTAATGCAAAATCGGGCTCCATGCCGAGGACACTCAATTTCCCCGTTCATGTAGAGCCCACCACAGAGTTCTGCAGAGTCATGTGTGCACTTGTCTTCGATGGCATAGAGGGAATCACCCTCACGAAATACCAACACATCGAGATCGTCAAACTCAAACCGCTCGTAGCTGCCGTCGGCAAGTTGATCCATGGTTGAAATGCCAATCCAGTGACTCATCGGTGCTCCTTAAAATAAACCAGCCTCGAGGCGCGCTTCCTCGGTCATCCGACTGGCATCCCAGGGCGGATCAAATACCAGTTGGATGGCTGCCTGATCGACGCCCTCAAGCGCCTCAATCTTCTCTTGAATATCGCGGGTCATGACTGGCCCCATGCCGCATCCGGGTGCAGTGAGCGTCATATCGACCGAAACATGGGTGCGCCCGTCAATCAGGGTCGACACCCGCAGATCATAGATTAACCCAAGTTCGACAATGTTGACTGGGATTTCTGGATCATAACTTTGTTTAAGAACCTCCCAGATTCGCTCTTCAAGCGTGCCCTCGGTCGCATCCAGTGCATCAGGCGGAGCAATGCCAAACTTGGCGAGGTCTTCGGTTTCGATCCGTGCCAGGCGACTGCCGACGTCGACTGTGATGGAATTACCAAGGGCTTGGGTGACCCTGACCTCCTGATCTTTGGCAATATGCAAAGGCACCCCCTGGGGCACCTGTTTACCGATGACCTCGCTTTGCGCGACGATGATCTGGCCGCTTGAGATCTCAGAAAACGCGATCATGAGTCAGTGAGCATACCAGTCACCCGATCGAGGGCTTGAAGGAATTGATCCACCTCATCGTGGGTGTTGTAAAACGCCAATGATGCACGGCAGGTTCCGGGCAAGCCAAAATGCTCCATCGTTGGCATCGCACAGTGATGACCGGTCCGGACGGCAACACCCAACTGATCAAGGAGAGTGCCAACATCGGTTGGGTGCGCGCCCTCTACATTGAAAGAACAGACTGACACCCATTGATCGGGATGACCCAGGATTTGAATGTGCGGGCGGGCTTGCATGGCCTCAATCAAGTGACTGTGAATCGAAGCCTCATGGTCCAATGCGGCCGCAAAGTCGATCGACTCGAGGTAGTCGAGCGCTTTAGCAAAGGCAATGGTGTCTGCGATGTTCGGAGTGCCGGCTTCAAATTTCCAAGGCAAGGTGTTGTAGGTGGTGCCTGAAAAACTCACCCGATCAATCATGTCGCCGCCACCCTGCCAAGGCGGCATGGCCTCAAGCAGCGCACGCCTCCCAAATAGCACGCCAATGCCGGTTGGGCCACAACACTTGTGTGCGCTCAAGGCATAAAAGTCGGCGTCAAGGTGTTTAACGTCGACGCGCAGGTGGGGCGCTGCTTGCGCACCGTCAATGACCGAATAGGCGCCAATCTCGCGGGCCAGCGAAATGAAGTCCTCGATTGGATTGACAGAACCGATTGCGTTTGAGACATGGCCTGCGGCGATGACTTTCACTGGATGTGTTTGAGTAAGGCTGCGTGCTGCGTCGAAATCCAGCGTGCCTGCGTCAGACACTGGAATCGGGATAACCTGGACGCCAATCCGTTGGCTCAGTTGTTGCCATGGGACGATGTTTGCGTGATGTTCAGATTCACCGACTAAGATCACATCTCCAGCCGATAGCTCGGGTGCGATGATGTTGGCGACCAGATTCAAGGCCTCGGTGGCGCCACGGAGTAAAATCACCTCACCGGTGTCTTCAACACCAAACCAGTGTCCAATACGGGCGCGGGCGCCTTCATAGGCATCGGTTGCTTCACCGCTGAGGCTGTGAACGCCGCGATGTACATTGGAATTGAAGCGATCGTAGTAGTCGGTGATGGCTTCGATCACCTGCTTGGGTTTGTGCGTGGTTGCTGCATTATCGAAGTAGACCAAGGGGTGGCCATGTACGCGCCGCGTGAGGATTGGGAAA
This sequence comes from uncultured Gammaproteobacteria bacterium, assembly GCA_913057215.1. Classification (GTDB taxonomy): domain Bacteria; phylum Pseudomonadota; class Gammaproteobacteria; order Pseudomonadales; family Litorivicinaceae; genus HIMB30. Next base: position 32,564 of record CAJXNQ010000012.1, on the reverse strand, counting down.
TCGTTGCGGACTGCGTCGATATCAAACATCCAGGGCATCCTTTAATTCGGCAATGAGTTCACCGTGGGTCAATTCGCCAAGCAGACGCGTTTCAATCTGTTCCCGGATCTGAGGATGCGCCACGCGTTCCACCACCTCTTCGGCAAAGGCGTATTGCAAGAATGCACGCGCGTCGGCCTCGGCGATGCCTCGGCTCTTTAAGTAGAACAATTCGGCCTTGTTGAGGCTGCCAACTGTGCACCCGTGCGACGCCGTCACATCGTCTGCGTAAATCTCAAGTTCAGGCTTTGGATTCACCCGTGCGCGCTCTGACAGTAAAAGATTGGCCACCGACTGTTCAGTGGCTGATTTTTGCGCATCTTTGCGAATCAAGACGCGTCCGTTAAAGGTGGCTTCACCTTTGTCATCAACCATGTTTCTGAACATCATCGCACTGGTGGTCTCGCCCACGGCATGATCAATGGCGAGATGCGTATCGTGGTACTGCGAACCATTGCAAAGCGCCAGTCCCCGGACATCCGTGTTGGCGTGACGGCCGCTTAAGGTGATCAAGATGTCGGACCGCGCCATCTTGCTGCCGAAGTCGATGGTATCCAAGGTGTACTGAGCGTTCTCGCTTAAATCCACATCCACCGCATGGAAGATGAGCTGTCCTGCATTGGCCGCTTGGAACTTGAGGTGGTTGACACGTCCATCGCGGGCAACGCTCACGAGCATTCTCAATGAATCCAGATTGGTCTCTGATGCGGCCTCAGCTTCAAAGGTCTCAATCAACGACAGAGACGCATTTGAGCCCACCCGAATCACCAGCGTGGCAAACCCAGCCTCGAGGCTCAAATTGGCGAGGTGCTCAAGGGTCAGTGTGACCGAAGCGGACGCGCCGACTTCAAGAATCAACTGATGCCCGTTGAGCGCGTCCTGAGTCAGACTGAATCCGTGGGCAGTGGCCATGGCATCCAGTCGGAGACGCTCGGACTCGGTCAACCCAGATTGCACCTCGGTGAGCCCATCGACTGTTGGAATATTGAGAAATTGTCCGCCTGAGAGCGCAAACGTGTCGGTGTCCCGCTGCGTCGGAGCAACCCACGCAGTCCGAGCCAAGGTTCGAGTGGGTACATATTTCCAGCGCTCAACGCGCGGTGTCGGTAAGCCGAGCGCCCGCGCTTGTTCAGCGCGAGGTGCGGTGGATTGTGCAAGTAGGGTGTCAAATCCACTCATGCGGCTTCGATTCCTTCGTAGCCCTCACGCTCCAGACGTTCCGCGAGTGTGAAGTCGCCAGACAACTTAATCTCACCATCGGCCAATACATGCACGTAATCGGGTTTGACGATGTCGAGAAGTCGCTGGTAGTGGGTCACGAGCAATACCGAGCGGCTTGGATCTCGCATCCGATTGATGCCCTCGCCGACGATTTTCAATGCATCGACATCAAGTCCTGAGTCGGTTTCATCCAGTAACGCCAGGGTCGGTTCAAGCAATTGCATTTGCAAAATTTCGTTGCGTTTTTTCTCGCCGCCTGAGAAGCCTTCATTGACGTTCCGATGCAGAAATGCCTCGTCCATTTGCATGATTTTGAGTTTTTCGCGCACCAGTTTTAAAAATTCACCAGCCTTTAGCTCAGGTTGTCCGCGATGCTCGCGAACTGCGTTCACTGCAGCCTTGAGGAGATAGATGTTTTTCACACCAGGAATCTCGACGGGGTATTGAAAGGATAGAAAAATGCCTGCCCAAGCGCGCTCTTCAGGCTCAAGCTCGAGAAGATTCTGACCCTGATAGATCACTTCACCGTCGGTGACCTCGTATTCATCTCGACCGGCGAGCACAGATGACAGTGTGCTCTTTCCAGATCCATTTGGGCCCATGATGGCATGCACCTCGCCTGCTTGGATTTCGAGATTGATGCCTTTGAGGATGGGTTTGTCATCAACCCGTGCATGTAGATTACGTATAACGAGCATTAGCCAACGGCTCCTTCGAGTGTGATCCCAAGCAGCGCTTCCGCCTCCACTGCAAACTCCATGGGAAGTTTTTGAAAAACGTCTTTGCAGAACCCGTTCACCACCATGTTGAGCGCATCCTCTTCACTCATGCCGCGGGTTCTCAAATAAAACAATTGGTCATCACTGACCTTGGAGGTGGTGGCCTCATGTTCGAGATTCGCACTCGGCTCAGCCGCTTCCACATAGGGAAAGGTATGTGCGCCACATTGGTCACCGATTAACAGCGAATCACACTGCGTGAAATTCCGAGCATCTGTGGCGCCAGGGAGGACTTTGACAAGCCCACGATAGGCATTTTGCCCACGCGCAGTCGAGATCCCCTTGGAGATAATCGTCGAGCGAGTGCGCGGGCCAATATGGATCATTTTGGTGCCTGTGTCGGCTTGTTGCTTTTTCCCAGCCACAGCAACCGAATAGAACTCGCCTACGGAATCTGCACCTTTTAGGACACAGCTTGGGTATTTCCAAGTGATGGCCGAACCAGTCTCCAGTTGAGTCCAACTGATTTTTGAGCGATCACCGCGGCACTCGCCCCGCTTGGTGACAAAGTTATAAATCCCGCCCTTGCCTTCATCATCGCCTGCGAACCAGTTTTGAACGGTTGAGTATTTGATCTCCGCATCATCCATAGCAACCAGTTCAACCACAGCCGCATGCAATTGATTTTCGTCGCGTTGTGGAGCGGTACACCCCTCCAGATAGGAGACATATGAGCTGTCTTCGGCAATGATGAGGGTGCGCTCAAACTGCCCTGTGTTTTGTTGATTGATCCTGAAATACGTTGAGAGCTCCATCGGGCAGGTGACGCCTTTGGGGATGTACACAAAGGATCCGTCGGAGAACACCGCTGAGTTGAGGGCTGCAAAATAGTTGTCGTTTTGCGGCACGATCGAGCCGAGATATTCTTTGACAAGCTCAGGATGCGAGTGCACAGCCTCAGACAGTGGGCAAAAGACCACGCCGGCTTCATGCAGCTTCTCTTTAAACGTTGTGACCACACTGACTGAGTCAAAGACGGCATCGACAGCGACACCGGCCAGCATTTTTTGTTCTTCCAGTGGGATCCCAAGTTTGTTGTAGGTTTCAATCAGCGCGGGATCCACTTCGTCCAAACTTTTCGGAGCATCATCTTTGTTCTTCGGCGCAGAGAAATAGCTCATGGTCTGAAAATCAATCGCCGGGTATTCAAGATGTGCCCAATCCGGTGGCGTCATCTGTAACCATTTGTGATAGGCCTCCAAGCGCCACTCAAGCAGCCACTCGGGCTCCCCCTTACGCTTGGAAATTTCCCGAATGACATCCTCATTCAAACCCGGCGGCAGGGTGTCTGATTCAATGTCGGTCACAAAGCCGTATTTGTAATCCTGATCAACGAGTTGATCGATGTCTTGGTTGCTCATCTCAATGCACCTCCAATGTCTCGATGCGATTTCCCTTGGTCGCATGGAGCGCGTGTGGACCGACCAGGTCTGCGAGTGTGGTTCGCGTCAAAATCGAATCAACCTGGTCACCAAGTTCCCGCCACCGCGCCATCACGGTGCAGTGATCGGTTAAGCGGCACAACGCTTCATCGGTGCCGCACTCTGTGATTGCCATCGGTCCTTCAATGGCTTCAATAATCGTTTTCACCGGAATGTCTTCAGCCGAGCGGCTGAGGCTGTATCCGCCGCGCGCACCCTGTGTTGAATTCAAAACGCCGTGGCGTACAAGCAACTTCAAGAGTTTTACGCAGGTGGGCTTTGGAATCCCTGTCGACTCCGAAAGCTCGCCTGCACTCCAGAGTGCTTTTGACTCACGTGCCATGGCGGCCAACAAGACCGACGCATAATCTGTCAGTTTTGACAGTCGAATCATCGCAACACCTCAACAATTGCCGGTGTGCATTATATAGGACTGAATGGGTCCTATTTCAACTCAGGTGTTGGATTGAGAGAGGAGTGCAGCCGCTTCGGCCTTCAGGCGTGTGAGCATGGAGGCGAGTCCATTGGCGCGCGTTGGCGATAAATGCTGCGACAAGCCAAGCGCCTCCACAAACGTGGGTTCGGTGTGCACGATGTCCCGTGCACTGGCTCCAGAGTACAGTCGAACCACCAACGCGATCAGCCCGGAGACGATCGCTGCATCGGAGTTTGCACGGATAATCACCTCATCTGGCGTGCCATCGAGCACCATCCAGACTTGCGATTGGCATCCACGCACCAGATTGTCGTCTGTCTTGTCAGTCTCCGCCATGGGTTCGAGGTCTTTGCCGAGATCGATCAAGTACTGATATTTATCCATCCAGGACTCGAAAAATTGAAATTCATCGATGATTTCTTGTTGGCGTTCACTCAATTGCATGCGGGATCTCACTGTTGACTCACTGACAGGGTATACTTCGGCGCACATTTTCGATACTTACAGGTTGTTATGTCCGAAGCGCACTCGATCCAAGTCACACAAGACACCTTTGAAACCGATGTCCTGAAAAAATCGTTTGAAACACCGGTATTGGTCGACTTCTTCGCCGAATGGTGTGGGCCGTGCAAGAGCCTGGGTCCCATTTTAGAGAAACTGGCAGATGAATACGCAGGGGCCTTTATTCTGGCGAAAATCGATGCCGATGCCGAGCAGATGTTGGTTGCCGGTATGGGTGTGCGTTCGCTGCCCACCGTGGTGCTTTTTAAGGATGGCCAACCGGCTGATCATTTCATGGGTGCGCTGCCAGAGGGCGAGATTCGTGCGCTGCTTGATAAGCATGTTGAGCGGGTCGACGAATCGCCGCTTGAGCGCGCGCAAGCACTTGTCGAGGCCGGCGAATATGATGAGGCCATCGCGCTGTATCAACTGATTACGGCAGATGATCCTGAGAACTACGATGCCTATCTTGAGATGGCCCACGCCTTGTTAAAAAAGGGTGACCTTGAGAGCGCAGAGGCGATCGTGGATCGACTGCCTGATGTTCAGAAACTCGATCCGCGTGCTAAAGCGGTGACTGCAGGTAAGGCGTTTATCGAGCTGCTCGAAGGTGCGCCCGATCGGGCCGCCTGTGAGGCGCGGCTGGCGGAAAATGGCAATGACTCTGAAGCCAGTTACTATCTCGCAGTGCATCAGATGATGGCTGACGAAGTGGACGCTGCCATTGCCTGTTTATTGGCGCTGGTACGCTCGGATCGCGCATACAAAGATGACGGTGCTCGCCAGTTGTTGATTCAGTTGTTTGACCGTTTGGGTGCTGAAGACCCACGCGTGCGTGCCGGGCGTAAGCAGTTGGCGCAACTGCTGATGGTGTGACAGTGGCGGACAAACCAACGCATTTTATCCGAGCCAAAATTGCCGACCAAATCAAGCAAGGGCAGATCACAGAGATCGTTACGCGATTCCCGCCCGAGCCCAACGGATATTTGCACATTGGTCATGCAAAAAGCATCTGTTTGAACTTTGGCCTGGCAGCCGAGTTTGGTGGACGCTGCAATCTTCGATTTGATGACACCAACCCAGAAAAAGAATCACAAGAGTACATCGACGCAATCACCACTGATGTGCAATGGCTTGGGTTCCAATGGGATCAGATCTGTCACACTGCCGACTATTTTGAGCAGCTTTTTGAGTGGGCGTTGTGCTTGATTCGTCAGGGCGATGCCTATGTCGATGAGCAGTCAGCTGACATGATGCGCGCAAATCGAGGCACCTTGACCGAGCCTGGAGTGGACAGCCCATATCGCGATCGGACGCCAGAAGAAAACGAGGCGTTGTTTCTGAAGATGCGTGCAGGCGAATTCGAGGACGGGGCGTGCGTGCTGCGAGCCAAGATCTCCATGTCTGCACCGAATATGAATTTGCGAGATCCGGCACTGTATCGTATCAAGCATGTGTCGCATCCGCGCGCCGGTGACCAATGGTGCATTTACCCAACCTATGATTTTGCGCACGGTCAGAGTGATGCGATCGAGGGCATTACCCACTCTTTATGTACGTTGGAGTTTGAGGATCATCGGCCGTTGTATGAGTGGTTGTTGAAGAAGCTGCCTGTGCCCTGTCGACCGAAGCAGACGGAATTTTCGCGACTTGAACTCGAGGCCACGGTCACCAGTAAGCGAAAACTCAATACCCTGGTTTCGGAAGGGCATGTCGAGGGCTGGGATGATCCACGCATGCCAACCATCGCCGGCATGCGCCGTCGCGGATACTCACCAGAGGGGATTCAGCTTTTCTGTGAACGGATTGGAGTCACCCGCAAACCGAACACCATCGAGTTACAAACGCTTGAAGGCGCGATTCGAGATGATCTCGAAGGCCGCGCACACAAGGCCATGGCAGTCTTGGATCCAGTGGATGTGATCGTCACCAATTGGGAGGATGATGCACTGGAACTCGATGTGCCATGGCATCCCAAGCGCCCCGAACTTGGAACGCGTGTCCTTCCATTTGGTCGACATGTTTTGATCGATCGATCCGATTTTGAGTTGGATCCACCCGATGGATTCCATCGTCTGGTTCCTGGCGGTGCAGTCCGTTTGAAGTATGGCTTCATTGTTGATTTTGAAGATGTGGACCTTGATGCTGATGGACGAGTTCAGACGATTTATGTCCGCTATGATCCGACGACACGGTCTGGTCAAGACCAGTCGGGTCGCAAGGTCAAGGGTACGATCCACTGGGTGCATGCGGAGACTGCGAAGACCGCAACAGTCAGACTCTATGATCGGTTATTCACCGTTTCAGATCCGGGACGTCACGAGGATCTTGCAGCCTGCCTGAATCCAGAGTCCTTAAAGACCCAGAGTGCACGGATTGAGCCGGCCTTGGATGTGTTGATGCCGGATGCCTACTTTCAGTTCGAGCGCGTTGGTTTTTTTAAGCAGGATCCAGATTCAACTGAAGGTCAGATGGTCTATAACCGCGCTGTGGGCTTGAGGGACACATGGGCGAAGAAAAGCACCTGAGTTCTCCCACCGAGGGCGTTGATCCAAGCGGGACCGATTTCGACCGACTTGATCATGAGGCGCAGGTCGCTCGGTTGTTGTCGTCACAACGACATGCCGTCGATGCGGTCTGTGCATTGCAAGCATCGCTTGCGCTCGCGGCGAAGGCCATGATCACAACGCTCCAACAGGGCACAGGACGTTTAATGTATGCAGGTGCCGGTTGCTCGATTCGCATCGGCGTGCAAGACGGCGTCGAGTTGGTTCCCACCTTTGGCTGGCCATTGGCGCGCCTTGCGTATTTGATCGCAGGCGGGCCTCAGGCACTCTCGGTGTCTGTTGAAGGTGCTGAGGATGATCGCGAAGATGCAATTGCACAGGTGACAGATCTCGCCATTAACAGCCAAGATGTGGTCATTGGCGTGGCGGCCTCGGGCAATACACCCTTTACCTGTGCAGCGCTGAGCGAAGCGCATACACGCGGTGCTTTGACCATCGCGATCAGTTCAAATCCAACCGGCGCATTACTTCAGATCGCCGATCACGCACTCTATACCGATACGGGTGCTGAGGTCTTGGCGGGCTCGACCAGGCTTGCAGCCGGGACTGCGCAAAAGATCGTCCTCAACGTGCTATCCACAACAGCCATGACAGGCCTTGGACGGGTGCTCGGCAATGAAATGCTCTGTGTGCAGGCAACCAATGCCAAACTGAAGGATCGGCAGGTACGGATTCTCACGCGTCAGGTGCCATCGTTGGACTCCGAGTCAGCCGTTGAATTGCTTCAATCCACAGACTGGGATTTGCGGTGCGCGCTTTTAATCGCGCACGGATGGACGAAGGATGCGGCTGTGGACGCGCTTCGGTCCGATACGTTGTTTCGAGATTTACTTGGCTAATTCGGTCTCTGCATTTGCAAAGTCAGGATCTAAGGTCGACATGGCATCGTAATGCGATAAAAACACCTGTCCACTCAAGTGCCCTTTAAAGCCAACCCGCTCGAGACGATCCATCACCGGTCCCTTGACTTCCGAGAGATGGAACCGGATGCCGAGCGAGTCCAGTCGTGCATTGATTGATTCCAACACTTCAAGACCGGAGGCATCGATTTCATTGATGCCGTGACACAACAAGACCAAATCCGTGAGATTGGTGTTTTCACTTAAAACCTCGCCAACGGCGTCTTCAAAGGTATGCCCATTTAAGAAATACAGCATTTCATCGAGGCGGACCGCGAGGACTTTTTCACTCTGAAGAACCTCGTGACGGTTTTTGTTGCGGTAATGTTGTGTACCGGGAATTTGGCCGATGACGGCCACATGGGGTCTTGCAATCTTGGCCAGCAAGAACGCAATACTCACCACCACGCCTGCGATGATTCCAGCCTCGATACCGACTCCGAGGACGATGGCGATGGTGGTTGCCATCGCCACAAAGTCGGGTTTTGAGAATACCCAGACGCGGTGAATGGCTCTGAGATCCACCAGTGAAAGGACGGCCACAATCACCGTCGCTGCCAAGACGGCTTTGGGGAGAAATTCAAACAAGGGCGTCAGAAATAAGGCTGTGAGGGCGATCATGACTGCGGTCATGACGCCTGCAAGCGGTGTTCGAGCACCGGCGTCGAAATTGACAACTGACCGTGAGAATCCGCCGGTGACGGGGAATCCACCACCGAATCCACTGGCGAGATTGGCTGCGCCTAAACCGATCAACTCTTGATTCGGTTGGATGCGCTCACGTCGTCGTGCTGCCAGCGTATGTCCAACACTGACGGATTCAACAAAGCCAACAAGACTGATTAGAAAGGCCGCTGGGATGAGTTCTCGAGCCAATGCAAAATCCAGTGCCGGCAACGTCGGCATGGGCAGGCCGGGTGGAATCACGCCGACAATGGACACACCCTGTTGATCCAAGGTAAACACGGCAACACATGCTGTGGTGACAATCACCGCCATGACCGGTCCGGCCTTGGTGAGGGTGCCGGCGAGGTTCTCTCGGATGCCAACTTGAACCAATTTAGGCTTCAGTCCACTGCGAACCCAAAATAAGAATCCAATGGATGCAACACCAATCACAAAGGTTGGGAGGTTGGTCGCGCCGAGGTTTTGCCACAGACTCGCCAATATCGTTGGCATGTCATGTCCGATCACCGGGATGCCGAGAATGTGCTTGAACTGACTGAAGGCGATCAAGATGGCTGACGCACTGATAAATCCGGAAATCACCGGATGCGACAATAGATTGGCCAAGAAACCGGCGCGCGCCAGTCCCAATCCAATCAACATCACCCCAGAGAGCAGGGCCAACAAGATGGCCGCACCGAGGTAGGCCGAGCTGCCAGGTGCTGCCACCTGGCTGACGGCTGCTGCTGTCATCAGTGACACAACAGCAACCGGTCCGACCGCCAAGGTCATGCTTGACCCAAAGATCGCATACGCGATCAAAGGCAGTATGGATGCATACAGGCCCACCTCGGGTGGCAAACCAGCCAACATCGCATAGGCCAGTGATTGTGGGATCAACATGATGGTGACGATCACGGCGGCAACCGTGTCGTCACTCAGTTTCTCTGTTGAGTAATGCGCTAACCAGTTAAGAATCGGGAGTCTTGGCACGTTGTGGTACTGCGAGTATTTCTCGTCCTTTGAGCATGAGGTCGAAGTACATCGGAATCAGGTACTTGGCTTTCACAGCCCACCAGATTGACCGAGGTACTGTCGGGTCCAGTCCTTGGATGGTGGGTAACAGCTTCCCACCGTAGCCGAATTCTGCCATCACCACCTTGCCGCGTTCCACCGTGAGTGGACAACTTCCATAGCCGTCATACAGGTGATCTGGTGTGTCATGTTCCAAATACTGACGGATATTGCGAGCAACTACAGGGGCTTGTTTACGAATGGCTGCCGCAGTTTTGGCGTTGGGGGCGCTGATGACATCGCCGCAGCCAAAGATATTTTTGTAGGTGCTGTGCTGCAGCGTATCCGGATTGACATCGAGCCAGCCGGCCTCATTGGCTAGGGGGCTGTTCTTGACGAAGTCCGGCGCCACCTGGGGTGGGACCGCGTGTAAATAATCAAAGGCCTCTTCGACTTCGTGCGTCTGGCCTTCTGAATCCGTGACACGGAATGTTGCAATCTGGCGTGGGCCGTCCACGTGGATGAGGTTGGAATTGAAGTGCAAATCAGCCCCATAGCGATCCATATACGACTGAAGAATGGGGACGAACTCCGAGACTCCGAATAGCACGCCACCGGCGTTTCGGAACTGGATATCGATGTCAGGGAGTACCCCTTGGCTACGCCAGTAATCAGCAGCGAGATACAGCGCTTTTTGCGGCGCACCGGCACACTTGATGGGCATCGGCGGCTGCGTAAAGATCGCTTTACCCTGTTTGAGGTTCTGGATGCACTCCCATGAATAGGGTGCAAGATCGTATCGGTAATTGCAGGATACGCCGTTCTGACCCAAGGTGTCTGAGAGGCCCGGGATGGCGTCATAGTCGACTCTGAGACCCGGTGCGACGACCAGGATCTTGTATGAAACATCCTCGCCGTTCGCCAGTGTTAAAAAGTCACTGTCTGGATGAAATTCAGTGACCGCTTCCTGCACCCATGACAGGTGTTTTGGGATCACTGAGTCCATCGGCCGGACAGTCTTCTCAAGATCCATCACGCCGCTGCCAACGAGCGTCCACCCCGGTTGATAGTAGTGCACGTCAGCTGGGTCAAACACGGCGACCGACAGCTTGGGTTGTTGTTTTTTCAGCGAACTGGCAACTGCGAGGCCACCGGCCCCGGCACCAACAATAGCGACATCGACTTGCATTATTTTACCTCCTCTCCTTGAGGACTGATCTTGTCTGAGTCTACTGCGTCATTGATTACAATCTGTGTGCAATATCCACCACCGAGAGCCCGGTTTTGTCGACCGTTTCCACCAAGGTGTTGACGTCCTGTTTACCCGCTTCGGACAGTGCCCATAACTTCGCGCAACGGGCACCACTTCTGCAGTAGGTCAACACCGGTGTCGGCACCTCGGCGAGCAAACTTGCATGGTCCGCCACGTCGGTGTCTGTGATGTTGGCACCGTTGACTGGCAGATACCGAAACTCGAGCCCCAGCGCTTTGGCCTGTTGGGCCATGGCATCACTGTCGGCATGTGGTTCACCTTCTTCATCCGGCCGGTTACAGATCACAGACGCAAAGCCCGCTTCTTTAACGGCTTCAAGATCTGCAAGTTCTAGCTGGTCGGCGACCGACAGCGTCTCGGTCAGTTGGCGGATGATCATGGATGTCTCCTACACAGCGTCCAATGGAATCTTCAGATAGCGTACGCCATTGTCCTCAGCTGGTGGAAGGTCCCCCGCACGCATATTCACTTGCACAGACGGTAAGATCAATTTTGGCATATCCAGCGTCTGATCCTTTTCTGACCGCATCTTGACGAATTCGTCTTCTGAGATGCCGTCGTGCACGTGGATATTGGATGCTTTTTGTTCCGCTACGGTTGACTCGTATCGGAGCTCACGTCCGCCTGGCATGTAATCGTGGCACATAAATAACCGCGTCTCGGGCGGGAAGGCCAACAGCTTTTGGATGCTTTGATACAGCACCCGTGCATCACCACCTGGGAAATCACAACGCGCCGTTCCAAAATCAGGCATGAATAAGGTGTCACCGACAAAGAGTGCATCACCAATGTGGTAGGCCATACACGCTGGAGTGTGCCCTGGCGTATGCAGGGCTTCGGCTTGCAGACCGCCGATTTGGAACGTGTCGCCGTCTTTGAACAGCTGATCGAATTGCGATCCGTCGCGGCGGAATTCGGGTTCAGCGTTGAATAAATTGCCAAAGATCTCTTGCACATCTGTGATGTGTGCGCCGATGCCAATCCGTCCGCCAAGCGCCTTGTGCAGATAGGGCGCAGCTGACAGATGATCTGCATGCACATGGGTTTCTAAAATCCATTCGACATCGAGGCCTTCTGATTGCACCATGGCAATCACTTTGTCAGCACTGTCGGTGGTGGTGCGGCCGCTGGCCGCATCAAAATCCAAGACAGAGTCGACAATTGCGCAGGCAGTCGAGTGAGGGTCTTTCACCACATAGGTCATGGTCCATGTGGCTTGGTCAAAAAATGCACGAACATCCGGTTGCATGATCCTCTCCTGGCTCGTTAGAGCGTTTGGTTATAAGCATATATCATTTTGTTGGTATCATTCGACCTGAAAACCAACTGCATCGCTTTGAGGTATATCAATATCATGACTGAATTTACGCCATTTTTATCCCTGGGCGGGGGAATTTTAATTGGGCTGGCTGCCTTTGGTGGTTTCTTCTTGTTCGGACGTGTCATCGGCATGACCGGCATCATGGCGCGGACGCTGTCGTTTGACTTCGGTGAGGCTGGTTGGCGCCCCATGTTTTTGATTGGCCTGGTGCTTGGGCCTTTGGTGATGTCACAACTGATGCCGTCACCGCATGGGTTTCAAGCGCCTGGCGTTGTTGCGCTGATCATCGGTGGATTTCTGGTCGGATACGGTTCGCGCGTGGGCTCAGGGTGTACCAGTGGCCACGGGATTTGTGGCATTTCGAGGCTTTCAAAGCGCTCAATTGTTGCGGTCTGTACTTTTATGTTCACGGCCTTTGTCACGGTTTTTGTGACACGTCATGTTTTCGGAGGCTTGCTATGAATCGATTTGTTGCCTTGGCCTTGGGGGCTCTCTTTGGTGTTGGTCTGTACGTATCTGGCATGACCAACCCACAAAAAATCATCAACTTTCTCGATATTGCCGGTCCGTGGGATTTGAGTTTGATCTTTGTGATGGGTGGCGGCATTCCAGTTGCTGGTCTTGGCTATTACTTACTGAAACGCCGCGAAAAGCCGGTTCTGTTCGATGATATTCAGGTGCCTGCGCCGGGCGTGATTGATCGACCCTTGGTGATCGGCAGTGCAATTTTTGGAGTGGGTTGGGGCATCGCAGGACTGTGTCCAGGGCCTGCATTTGCATCGATCTTGCTCGAGCCGGTTGCGATCGCGCCCTATTTAGTGGCCTTGTTTGTCGGCAGTCTTGCCTATGAGCGTTTGCACGGGTAGCGTTGAGCGCCTTCTAGACCAGATCCGAAGGCATACGCATGCTTGAATCATCCGAAGGCTTTGAGCGCCTTCCACTCGTGACCTATACGGAAAAGGCGTACTTGGATTACTCCATGTACGTCATTTTAGATCGCGCGCTGCCCCACATTGGCGACGGCTTGAAACCTGTGCAGCGCCGAATCATCTACGCGATGAGTGAGCTCGGATTGTCTGCACAATCGAAGCATAAAAAGTCGGCGCGAACGGTCGGTGATGTGCTTGGTAAATTTCATCCACACGGTGACTCGGCGTGCTACGAGGCCATGGTGTTATTGGCCCAACCATTCTCGACCCGCTACCCCTTGATTGATGGCCAGGGTAACTGGGGCAGCCCGGATGATCCGAAAAGCTTTGCAGCCATGCGGTATACCGAGGCACGACTCACGCCGATCGCCAAAATGCTGTTGGATGAATTGGGTCAGGGTACCGTTGATTGGCAACCGAACTTTGATGGCTCGCTCAAAGAACCCTGTCTCTTGCCGGCGCGCGTACCGAGTATTTTGTTGAACGGAACGACTGGCATTGCTGTCGGCATGGCCACAGACATTCCGCCACACAATCTTCGTGAGGTAGTTCAGGCTGCGGTGCATCTATTGGATGACCCCGAGGCCTCGACCACTGACCTGATGCGGCTCATGCCAGGGCCAGATTACCCGACAACCGCGGAAATCATTTCGTCTCCGCAAGATCTCGCTCAGGTGTATGAAACGGGGAATGGATCCATCCGGATGCGCGCGACCTATGATGTGGAAGAGGGTGACATCATCGTCAATGCACTGCCGCATCAGGCCTCACCGGCGCGCATCCTCGAGCAGATCGCGGCACAAATGCAGGCTAAAAAATTACCCATGATCGTAGATTTGCGCGACGAATCAGACCATGAGAGCCCCATCCGGCTGGTGCTGACGCCGCGCTCAAATCGAGTCAACGTCGATGAGGTGATGACGCATCTATTTGCCACCACGGATCTGGAAAAGAGCTATCGCGTCAATCTCAATATGATCGGAGTGGACGGCCGCCCAACTGTCAAACCGTTGAAACCGCTGCTCACTGAATGGCTTGACTGGCGACGTGAGACAGTCACACGCCGCCTCACGCATCGACTTGATCAGGTCAATGATCGCTTGCATGTGCTTGAGGGCTATTTAATTGCCTATCTGAATATCGATGAGGTGATTCGGATTATTCGGGAGGAGGATGAGCCGAAACAGGAGTTGATCGCTCGCTTTGGACTCTCGGAGATTCAGGCCAATGCGATTCTTGATCTTCGCCTGCGGCATTTGGCCAAACTTGAAGAAGTCAAAATTCAGACTGAGCAGTCCAACTTAGAAGATGAGCGCGCCACATTGGAGACGACGCTTGGGTCGCGCGCCAAGATGACCGCCTTGTTGCGAGCCGAGCTGACGCAGGATGCCGAAGCCTATGGGGATGACCGCCACTCTCCGATCGTAACGCGTGCTGAGGCCAAAGCCTTGCGTGAAGATCAGTTGATGCCCTCTGAGCCCGTCACGGTGGTTTTAAGTGAGAACGGCTGGATTCGTTCGGCCAAGGGCCATGATGTGGATGCGCGCGCACTGTCTTACAAATCAGGTGATGATTTTTTAACCGCCGTGCAGGGGCGCTCGAACCAACCGCTGGTGGTTTTTGACACCACCGGTCGTGCCTTTACGCTGCCGACACACACGTTGCCGTCTGCGCGCAGCCAGGGAGAACCGGTGTCTGGGCGGATTGATCTGCCGGCCGGTGCGAAAGTCACGCAATTGGCATTGGCGGATGAGCAGGCCAAATGGCTGCTCGCAACAGATCACGGCTATGGATTTATCTGTGAGCACAGCGCGCTTCTAGGGCGTAACAAGGCTGGCAAATCCGTGGTGAATTTAGGTGATGCACAGCTCCTTCCGCCAGTCCCGATCACTGACATTGAGTTGGCGCGCATTGCGGTCACGGTCTCAAGTGGTCATCTACTGGTCTTTGAAGCCAGTGAATTGCCGGAGCTCGCGCGCGGGAAGGGGAATAAGTTGATCCAAATCCCGCCTGCACTCCTCAAAGAGGGTCACCGTGTCACAGCAGTCTGCGTGCTCCCCCCACTTCGTGCCTTACGGGTCGAAGCGGGCAAGCGTCATGTCACGCTGAGCTCAACAGATCTTGAAAATTTTGTCGGTGAGCGCGCACGGCGTGGCAAGCTGCTTCCGCGCGGTTTTCAGCGTGTTGATCGTCTCGAGGCCGAATCATGAGAGCGCTCTGGTGTGTCAATGCGGCGGTGACCGATCAACTCCCTCAGGAGATTCGAGGCCGTGGTGACTGGCTGGCGCCGTCGCAACTGATCAGCCAGCCAACTGCGCAGTGTTTTCGATTTGACCCGAGCGGGCTTGATCTTGATGCGCTCGAGTCTTCAGCTGAGGCCGCGCGTGCGGATCTCTTGGTGGTCCCTGACGCGCGCATTCAATTGTGTCTGTTTGATATGGATTCGACGCTCATTCAGCACGAGGTGATTGACGAGCTGGCAGCAGCCTTTGGGATCGGTGCCGAAGTGGCGGCCATCACGGAGCGCTCAATGGCGGGCGACCTTGATTTCGTGGAGAGCTTTACCGAGCGCCTGGCGTTGTTACAAGGGCTGTCTGAAACCCATTTGGAATCCATTGCCGAGCGTCTTCAACTGATGCCAGGTGCAACGATTTTGCTTGAAAACTTGACCGCACTCGGTGTGCGCTCTGGGATTGTCTCTGGGGGGTTCAGTTACTTCGCAGATCGGATTGGCGCCCGGCTTGGGATGGACTTTGTGGTATCGAATACGCTTGAGTGTGTCGATGGAGCCATCACAGGGTCGGTGGTACCACCGGTCATCGATGGTTCTGCGAAGGTGGAGACATTGATCCGTGAGCGTGATCGCATGGGTCTTGGTATTGAGCACACCATGGCGGTCGGCGACGGCGCCAACGACATCCCCATGCTTCAAGAAGCCGGCGTAGGCGTGGCGTTTCGAGCCAAACCAAAGGTGGCCGCATCAACGCCGCATCGCATCACACATTGTGATCTGAGCGCTTTGGCTTACCTGTTGGTCTGAGAGCGCTGAGATGCCTCTTCGTGCCACTCTTGCTACACTCGCGTCCTTTGACCGTGTCTAGGGATGGATCGTGACCCGACCAAGTTGGATTCTGCCGGATGGCTTAGAAGAATGCCTGCCTGAGGAAGCGTGGGCGATTGAAGCTGGCCGCCGAGCTTGCCTCGATTTGTTTCGTGACCATGAATTTGGTCTCGTCATGCCGCCGATGCTTGAGTATCTCGACAGTTTGACCAGTGGGGTTGGCCAAGATTTGGCTGATCAAATCATGGTGGTGACAGATCGCGTGTCCGGGAGACTGATGGGCATTCGGCCTGATATGACACCGCAAGCCGCACGGATTGATGCACATGCACTCAATGAATCAGGCGTGACGAAGCTTTGCTACTGCGGCAGCGTATTACGGGCGGTGGCCTCCGGAGGCGAAACAAGCCGGTCACCCCTCCAGTTGGGTGCTGAGATTTTTGGCGACCCACGGCTTGAGGCGGACGTCGCAGTCGTCCAATTGGCGCTTGATACCGTGCGTTTGTTCACTGATGAGCCGGTGTTGGTTGATTTTGGGCACATGGGTGCCTTGAAGGCACTCCTGCATCAGTTCGATGATGCCACGCGGGCGCACATATTGGATGCATTGGCACGCAAAGACCGAGAGGCGCTTGCCCCCTTTGCGGCGCGAGAGACTGCGCTTGAGACGGTCCGACAGGCCTATGGAGATCTTCAGACGGTACTGTCAAAAATTGATGGCGTGGCAGCACTTCGTCTGGCTGGGTCCGAGATCACGGATATTGCAAAAGCACTCAACGGCGGCGCGCTGAGTGTGTCAGTTGATTTAGGCGAAACGCATGGTTTCCGGTATCACACGGGGCTTGTGTTTGGCATTTACTCGCTGTCTCGCGATCAATTATTGGTTCGGGGTGGTCGCTATGATCATGTCGGCGAGTCATTTGGACGGGCGCGGGCTGCAACAGGCTTCAGTGCCGATTTAAAAACGTTGGTTCGATTGGCGGACTAAAACAGGTCAAACACATGCAACAAAATTTAGTCATTCTCGGCAGCCAATGGGGCGACGAGGGCAAGGGAAAGATCGTCGATCTGTTAACCGAGACTGTGGACTTTGTAGTTCGCTACCAGGGTGGACACAACGCCGGCCACACCTTGGTTGTGAACGGCGAAAAAACCGCGCTGCATCTGATCCCATCCGGGATTTTGCGTCCCGCCGTGCGCTGTGTGATCGGCAACGGGGTCGTGTTGTCGCCTGAAGCCTTAATCCAAGAGATTAAAATGCTTGAGGCTCGCGGACACTCGGTCGTTGATCGCCTCCATGTCTCGAGTAACTGCCCGTTAATCATGCGCGTCCATGTGGCATTGGATCAGGCTCGGGAACAGGCTCGCGGTGATGCCAAGATTGGAACCACAGGGCGAGGGATTGGGCCTGCTTACGAAGACAAGGTGTCGCGACGTGGTCTCCGCGTGGCGGATGCACTTGATGAGGCGAGTTTCCGGGTGAAAGTCGAAGAATTGATGCGGTATCACAACTTCACCTTGACTGAGTTCTACCATGCCGAGCCAATCGATGTGGAAGCCATGATTGAAGAGACGCTCCAATCGGTCTCGTACTTCCGATCCGCAATCTGTGACACTGTGGACTTGATCCACCGGGCGCGCGGTGAAGGAAAGCGGATGTTATTTGAGGGTGCCCAGGGCAGCCTGTTAGATATCGATCACGGCACCTATCCTTATGTCACAAGTTCAAACACCACGGCCGGTGGTGTGGCCACCGGATCTGGGTTGGGCCCGCGCTACATTGATGCGATTTTGGGGATCACCAAGGCCTACGCAACGCGCGTTGGTGAAGGTCCAATGCCAACTGAGCTTTTTGATGCGACCGGTGAGCACTTGGCCGTGAAAGGCCAAGAAGTTGGTACGACGACGGGCCGTGGTCGCCGGTGTGGATGGTTTGATGCGGTTGCCGTCCGCCATGCCATCGAGGTGAACTCGATCAGTGGAATTTGTCTGACCAAGCTCGATGTTTTAGACGGCTTGCCGGAAGTCAAAATGTGCGTCGCCTATCGACTGCCGTCTGGTGAGGTGGTTGATCATTTGCCAGGCGGCGATGCCTTTGGTCAGGCTGAGCCCGTGTATGAGACCTTGCCGGGTTGGGAGCAGTCGACCTTTGGTGTGACCAACATGGATGCCATGCCTGAGGCCGCTCGACACTACGTTGAGCGGCTATGTACGCTGGTTGGGGCGCCCATCGACATTGTCAGTACAGGACCCGATCGCGAACAAACAATCGTGATTTCTTCGCCTTTTGATGTAGACTAATGTGCAAGGGCAGCATCCGTGTTCGCCCTCATAAATCAAAAACAACAATGCATACTTAGGCAGTCGTGGGGAAACCCGCCTTTTCGGAGCCGCAGAGGAAGATTGGCTCCACGACCGTCCGGTATCGGGAGGTAAACATGTCAAAAGGGCACTCACTACAAGACCCTTTCTTGAACATCCTGCGCAAGGAACGCGTGCCGGTGTCCATCTTCTTGGTGAACGGCATCAAACTCCAAGGGCAGATCGAATCATTTGACCAATTTGTCGTTCTCTTGCGAAACACCGTGAGTCAGATGGTCTATAAGCATGCCATTTCAACGGTCGTGCCTGCACGTAACGTAAAAATTCCAGCCACCGGCATGGAAGAGGATGACGACGACGATCGCTACGATCTCGAGTCCTAGGCTTTCGACGATTGCAATGGGCTGCCGAGTCGACTAGACTCCGCGGCCCTGCTGTCTTGAAGACAGTCTCCTTGTCATTTGGATTGGCCAAGTGACGAAACCCGTAAGGAGCGATATGAATCATTACGAAATCGTTTTGCTGTTCCATCCGGACCAGTCAGAGCAAGTCCCTGCAATGATGGAGCGGTATACCAATACCGTCACTGAATCTGGTGGTGCTGTACACCGCTTTGAAGACTGGGGTCGCCGTCAATTGGCTTATCCCATCAACGATTTGCACAAGTCCCATTACATCCTTTGGAATGTTGAGTGTTCCGTCGAGATTCTCGATGAGTTGACGACAACCTTCCGTTTCAATGACGCGGTGCTCCGCAACATGGTGATTAAGCGTGACGAGGCCGTCACAGACATGTCACCGATCAAAGCCGCTGAAAGCCGTCAAGATCGCGATCGCTCTGAGCGTCGCCGCGATCGTGATGACGAGCAGACTGAGGATACAACAGATGATGCTGAGCCAGAGGCTGTCGCTGAAGAAGTTGTTGAAGATTCACCGGCTGAAGATTCCGCGGAATAAGGAGCACACAGATGTCACGTTTTTTTCGTCGTCGTAAGTTTTGTCGTTTTACGGCTGAAAACGTCAAAGAAATCGATTACAAAGACTTGGAAACTCTGAAGCAGTACATCACCGAAACCGGTAAGATTGTGCCTTCACGGATTACAGGAACCAGTGCGAAATATCAGCGTCAGTTAGCGACTGCAATCAAGCGCGCGCGCTACCTGTCGTTGCTGCCTTACACGGATTCGCACGACATTTAATTCATAGGAGTCCCATGGCACGGTTGGCGCACTATGTAATGGCGTCTGAGTGGCGGGCCGCGCTGATGGCTTCAGCGCTCCTGTTTTTACCACTGGTGTCATGGATGGGTGCAGCGATTGTTGCCCTGTATGGGTTACGTCGTGGATTCACGCAAGCACCCATGGTTGCCGGTATTCCTGCCCTCGTTGCACTGGCGATGACGGCTGGATTTGGTGACAGTGCCATGCTGATTGTCTTGGTGCTGACCATGGTGTTTGCGGCTGTATTGCATGCAACCCTCAGTTGGGTGGCCGTGCTTCAGGTGGCTCTCGGTGTCTCCATCGTGCTGGTGCTATTGGTTGGCGGGCTGTACGAAGAGACCCTGAAAGCCTTGGTTGTGGCGATTCAAGAGGCTGTTCTTGGACCAGGCCAACTGGAATCGCTGGGTGTGGATGCGGCCACTGTCGATGCGTGGATGGGCTCGCTGGCTGTGGGTGCACTGAGTTTTGTGCACATGTTGAGTGCGTTTTTTGCACTCATGTTTGCACGTGCGCTGCAAGCACAGGCGTACAACCCAGGCGGGTTTAAAGCCGAGTTTGAAGCGATTCGCTTACAACCGATGTTCGCCACCGGCTGTTTGCTGATTGCGTTGTTCGGATTCATGTTGGATCCGTGGATGTTGCGTTTTACGCCTGTGGCCGCACTGCCGCTGATGCTCTCTGGCATTGCGTTGGTGCACGGACTGACAGGGATGCGGGAGTCCAAAGGACTCCTGATTATGTTTTACGCAGCGATGATATTTTTTACGCCATATTTGCTGTTGCTATTGGCAGTACTGGCGGTGGTTGATGCCTTTGTCGATTTTCGAACAAGAGCGCAGCAGGAGCCGCCAAATGATGAGGATGAGTAAATGGAAGTAATTCTGTTAGAGAAAGTTGGAAAGCTTGGCGGTCTTGGTGATCGTGTCACGGTAAAAGGCGGTTATGCGCGTAACTTCTTGCTGCCTCAGGGTCGTGCTGTGCTTGCAAACGAAGCCAATGTCGCTGAATTTGAGGCGCGTCGTGCTGAGCTTGAGAAGTCAGCTCAGGAGGCGCTCGATGCGGCCACCGCACGTGCGGATGCATTGAACAGTCAGACGGTCTCCATCACTGCAAAATCGGGTGATGAAGGTAAGTTGTTCGGTTCAATTGGTACGCGCGATATTGCCGAGGCCGCTGAACAGGCTGGCTTGACCATCGATAAGTCTGAAGTGCGTTTGCCCGAGGGTCCGCTTCGGACAACTGGTGATCATGAGGTGCAGGTGCAGTTGCACGCTGAAGTATTCGCGACCATCACGGTCTCGATCACTGGAGAGTGAGCCATGGCGTCTTACTCAACCAATGAGTTTAAGTCCGGCCTGAAAGTACTGATTGACGGCGATCCATGCTCGATTGTTGAAAACGAGTTTGTGAAGCCAGGCAAAGGCCAAGCCTTTAATCGTGTCAAGATTAAAAACTTAAAAACCGGCCGTGTGGTTGAGAAGACGTTTAAGTCAGGTGACTCTGTCGAGGCGGCGGATGTCATCGATCTCGACATGGAGTTTCTCTATGGCGATGGTGAGTTTTACCATTTCATGATGACTGACGGGTCCTTTGAGCAGCATGCTGCCGATACCAAAGCCGTCGGTGATGCTCAAAAATGGCTCAAAGAGCAAGAAACCTACATCGTGACCTTGTTCAATGGTGCACCCTTGGCGGTCACGCCGCCGAACCACATCGAACTTGAAGTGGTGCAAACCGATCCGGGCTTGAAGGGCGATACAGCCCAAGGCGGATCAAAGCCAGCAACACTCTCGACAGGCGCCGTCGTGAATGTGCCCTTGTTCATCGAGGAAGGTGAAGTGCTGCGTATTGATACGCGCACCGGCGACTATATTTCTCGCGCGGGTAAGAAGTGACCTGGCGGCCATCGGCCGCAGGCGCGATGCTCGAGGCCCGTGCTGAGCTCATCGCCCAAGTGCGCACACTCTTTCACGCGCGCGGGTCACTGGAAGTCGATGTGCCTGTGATTGCCAAGGCGCCCGCCTCAGATCCTTGGATTGACAGTTTTCACGTCAATGATCCCGGTGGTTTGAGTCAAGGGTATTTGCTGAGTTCTCCAGAAACCTATCTCAAACGGCTCTTGGCTGCCTATCCAAGGCCAATCCACAGCATTGGGAAAGCGTTTCGGGCCAGTGAATCTGGACGCCACCATGCTTGCGAGTTCACCATGCTTGAGTGGTATCGCCCGTCGAATACTCCATTTGCCGAGATGGTGCGTGACATCCAAGAGCTGGTCGTGACTGTCACAGGGTATTCCGTGCCTGAGGTGATTTCTTATCGCGCGTGTTTTGAGACCGCGTTGTCGGTGAACCCCCACCAAGTAGAGCATGCTGAACTGGTCGAGTTGGCCGCGCCCCAGGTCGGCAAACGCGCTGCGCAGTCTCTGGATGATGACAGCCTCCTCAATGTGTTATTCGCCTTACACATCGAGCCTGCATTGACCGGTCACATTGTGATTGATTTTCCAAAAGTGCAGGCCAGTCTTGCCGAGACTGCATCGGTTGATGGTGATCAGGTCGCAAAACGGGCTGAGCTCTATCTGGATGGCATTGAGCTGGCCAATGGTTATGTTGAACTCACGGATGCCCGCGAGCAGAGCCGTCGGTTTGATGAGGATGCAGCACGCCGTCAACGACTCGGTCGTCCCGAGGTTCCACGTGATCAGTTGCTTATCGATGCACTCGAGTCTGGTCTCCCGACGAGTTATGGTGTGGCTCTTGGATTGGACCGCTTACTGATGGTGGTTTCCGGTGCAGAGCGTTTGTCTGACTGTTTGAGCTTTATGGAGCCTGTATGAAAGACCCCCTCAATTTGATTTGGATCGACTTAGAAATGACAGGGCTCTCGCCCGAGAATGACCGAATCATCGAGATCGCCACCTTAGTCACTGACGCGTCTCTGAACATATTGGCCGAAGGACCTGTGTATGCAATCTCTCAGCCACAAGCACGGCTCGATCAGATGGATGCCTGGAACACCAATCAACACGGGAAGTCTGGGCTGACAGCGCGTGTGCAAGCCTCGGATGTTTCTGAGGCGCAGGCTGAGACTGAGACCCTCGCATTTTTAGCACAGTATGTGGATCCAAAGACGTCACCCATGTGTGGCAACTCCATCTGCCAAGATCGACGGTTTCTGGCGCGTTATATGCCCGCGTTGGAGCAGTTTTTCCATTATCGGAATCTCGACGTGTCGACCCTCAAAGAGTTGGCAAAGCGTTGGAAACCAAGTGCGCTGGATGGTTTTACCAAGGGTGGTGCGCATTTGGCGATGGCTGATATCAAAGACAGTATTGAAGAGCTTAAGCACTACCGTCAGACGCTGATGGCCGTTGATTGAGCTGCTTAAGTGCCCAATCAATGTGTGTGTCTAGGACGTCTCCAAACTTACCGAGCCGCTGATTCAGTGCGGCAATGACCTCGGGTCGAGCCGATCCATTGCCAAGCCCAATTGCTAGATTTTCGAGAAACTTGACATAGCCTGCGCGTCGAATCGGACTGCCCTCTGTTGACTCCAAAAAGGTGGCCTCATCCCAGAGGAACAATTCGAGCAGCGGTCTCTGATCGAGTCCGTGTCGGGGTTTAAAAGCAGGATCACCGATTTGTGCATATCGGTTCCACGGACATACCAGTTGGCAGTCGTCACAGCCAAAGACTCGGTTGCCCATGGGCGCACGAAACTCCTCAGGAATGACCCCTGCGTGTTCGATGGTCAGATAGCTGATGCACCGGTTGGCATCGAGTTGATATGGCGCTGGAAACGCCTGTGTTGGGCAAATATCCAAGCAGGCCGTACAGCTTCCACACTTTGGACGTTCTCGGTGTTCAGTCAGAGGCAATGGGCAGTCTGTGAGGATCTCTCCTAAGAAAAACCAACTGCCCGCACTCCGTGACAATAACAGCGTGTGCTTACCAATCCAGCCCAGCCCAGCTTTTTCAGCCAAATGTTTTTCAAGGATGGGCGCTGAGTCTGTAAAGACGCGATACCCATGTTCGCCCACTGTGTCACCGAGCCAGTCGGCCAGGTGCTTGAGGCGTTTTCTCAGCAACTTGTGATAGTCCCGCCCAAGCGCATAGCGCGAGATATAGGCGGCGTCTGGGTTATTTAAGACCTCGATGCAGTCGGTGTTTTCGGGCAGATAATCCAGCGCGACAGAGATTACACGCCGCGTTCCAGGTTGCAGCGCAGTCGGATCGCGACGGAGCTCAAGGTGTCGATGAAACCAATCCATGGTGGCTTCGAACCCTTGGGCGAGCCAGTGATCCAGAAAACCCGTGTGTGCACTGACATCTGGATCGGTGATGCCGATTTTTGAAAAGCCAAGCAGACGGGCCTGTTCGTCCAATTGCCGAAGAAGCGTGTCGCTGTGGTGCCAAGAATCTGTCATGGCGGGTACACTACCAGAGCGAGATAGAAGCGGAATCCCTGATGCGCATTGAATTGTCCGATGAGGCGATGACACGAAAGCTTGGTAAAGCACTGGCTAAGAGCTGTCCGGATGCCCCATTTCTGGTGACATTGACGGGTCATTTGGGCGCAGGAAAAAGCCATTTGGCACGTGCCTTACTGAAAAAGTTGGGGGTGACGGATGCCATTCCATCCCCCACCTACACACTCTGTGAGACCTATGCGATCTCGCCGGATTTGCAGGTGTCACACTTGGATCTGTATCGCCTTGAGGACCCTGAAGAACTCGAATTGTTTGGATTCCGCGATATGTTGGATGGTCAGGGGTTACTGATTGAATGGCCTGAGCGCGCGGGGCCGTTGTTGCCAACGCCCGACTTGGACGTGCACCTGATGTGGCATGACCCCGGTCGGATCTGCGCGCTGTCTGCACAGACCGAAAAAGGGGATCGTTGGTTATCCGAAATGAAGGCACCGAAATCAACATGAAGCTTCGCGGGTTGCTCGGTTTTTTGCTGTTGGTATGTTTGCCGGCACAGGCCATTGAATTGGGCTCTGTGCGAGCATCGGCGAATCAAGACAGCTCGCGTGTGGTGCTGGAGTTGTCCGGAGAGCCTGAGTTTTCTCAGTTCAATCTGGAAAACCCGAAGCGTCTCGTGGTTGATGTGACAAATCTCGACGCAAGAACGCTTGATGCACTGAGTCAGGTTGATGACACTCGGATTGAAGGAATTCGGAGCTCAAGTCGCGGCCGCGGCAGCCGTATTGTGTTTGATTTAGGCGGTGACTATCGATCCAACGTGTTTGCGTTGGGCCCCAAAGATCAATATCCGCATCGCTTGGTCGTCGATGTGGTGGGCTATGTGGCCGGTGAAACGGCGACAGATCGAGGAGCGACTGTCACAACGACGCCAGAACCTCCGGTACAAAAGCGTGACATCGTTGTCGCCATTGACCCAGGCCATGGCGGTCGAGACCCCGGTGCATCCGCATATGGCGTGGTTGAAAAAGAGGTGGTGTTGCAAATCTCAAAGCGAATCGCTCGGAAGTTCCAGGGCGAGCCTGGGTATCGCGCGGTGTTGACGCGAGACGACGACCGTTTCATTCCGTTGCGTGAACGTCCAAGATTGGCGCGTCAATCCGGTGCGGATTTCTTTGTCTCGATCCATGCCGATAGCTTCCCAAAAAATCGATCTGTCCGTGGCTCGGGGGTGTACGCGCTGTCGTTGCGTGGTGCCAATTCGGAATTATCGCGTTGGCTACAAAATACTGAGAACGCGGATGATTTAGCCGGCGGGGTCGATCTTGGAGACGTTGATAATGACACACGCCAGGTGCTTTTGAACATGTCGATGGAGTCTGCGATCCGTATCTCGAAACAAGCGGGTGAAGGCTTATTAAGAGATCTGTCCCGGGTCGGACGTGTGCATAAAAAACGTCTTGGCCTGGCCAACTTTGCAGTGCTTCGCAGTCCAGATATCCCGTCATTACTTGTCGAAACTGGGTTTCTATCGAATCGATCCGATGCTGAGCGTCTCTCCAATGTGCGAGAGCAAGAGCGTATTGCCGAGGCGATATTTACCGGCATCAAACGGTATTTTGAGAAAAATCCCCCAGCCAATACCTTTGTGGCGTGGAGAAAAGACAATGCAGGCAGTCGAATGACCGTCACGGTTGAGCGGGGTGACACTCTGTCTGAGATTGCAGCACGTTATGGCTTGTCGGTGAAAGCTCTGAAAGAACTCAATGGACTCGAGCGCGATGTGATCCGGTTGGGGCAGACACTCGAAGTTCCCGTGGGTGGTCGTTAGGATCTCAGTATGAAAGCCATGCAATTTGATATTCGAAATCTACCTTTTGCTGGGACGGTGACCCGTTGGCATTCTGTGAATTGTCATCGGTATCCGTCAGTCGCTGAGCACAGTTGTTTGGTTGCACTGTACGCCCGCGAAATTGCCGCACGCGTGTATCCCGAGTTGTCATCAGAGGACCAGGTGTTGTTATACGAGCTGGCGCTCATGCATGACCTGTCTGAGGTTGTCACTGGTGACATGCCCTCACCGATCAAGCGGACCCTCAAGCAGGTATTTCCGCCGGGTGAGTCCCCGATTGATACCTTAGAGGCGAGTATTTGCCCGGATGCACATGCACGCGAGCATGAAGCGACTGAATCGCGTCCGCACATCTATTTCTGTGTGAAATTGGCAGATATTTTGGATGCGATGGTGGTGATCAAACAGGAGGGCAAAGGCCCTGTGGCTGAGCAGATTGAGTCAGAGCGAACCCGCGCATTTGAAGCCTTGCTCGAAAAAGCGCTGGGTGCGTGTCCGGCGGGTGATTGGTCGCGCGCGCATGAGGTCCGCGAGGCTGTGATGAGTCTGACACACGTGCAACTCGATGAGATCTGAGACCACGCCCCAGTCGATCCATGTTCTCTCCACGCGGCTTGCAAATCAAATTGCAGCCGGCGAAGTCGTTGAGCGCCCAGCCAGTGTCATCAAAGAGCTGGTTGAAAATGCGTTGGATGCCGGTGCAACCCACATCGAGATTGAATGTGAGGCCGGTGGTGTTGCCCGGATGCGCATTCGGGATAATGGCGTCGGCATCCCAGCACAGGATCTGCCCCTCGCGCTGTCACGGCATGCGACCAGTAAAATCAAGGACCTTGATGATCTCGAGGCGGTGCGTTCACTTGGATTTCGGGGCGAGGCCCTGGCATCCATTGCGTCGGTGAGCCGCCTTGATTTGCGCTCGGCGATTGCAGGCCAGCCCGGTGCTCAGGTGGCGGTTGAGGGCCGTGATATGGCGCCGACTGTTGAAGTCTGCTCGCATCCAACCGGAACCACGGTTGAGGTTCGCGACCTGTTTTTTAATACGCCTGCTCGACGGAAGTTTTTAAAAACAGAAAAAACGGAATTTGGTCACATTGATACGGTGATCACACGCCAAGCGCTCAGTCGGTTCGATGTTGGGTTTCGGCTCTCACATCAAGGGAAGGTGGTTCGTCAATTGCCGCCGGCCACAACCGAGGCCATGCAGATGGAGCGTGTGCGTCAATTACTCGGTCGTGAATTTGTCAGTGAGGCGCTCCCGATTGACTCAAGTGCGGTGGGGCTGACATTGACAGGGTGGGCGTGTCGCGCAACTTACAATCGGGCCCAAGCGGATACTCAGTTCGTATTTGTAAACGGACGCATCATCCGAGACAAGCTGATTTCACACGCGCTTCGACAGGCTTACCGAGACGTGTTGTTCCATGGCAGACATCCGTGTTATTTGCTGTATTTGACCCTGGATCCTGCTCAGGTGGATGTGAATGTGCATCCCACTAAACATGAGGTGCGATTTCGGGATTCACGCTTGATGTACGATTTTCTATTGAAATCTGTGGGTCGTGTGTTGGCTGCAGATGCACCGGCACAGCAGCTGGCACAGCAGCCGACACAGGCTGTACCTGAACCGGTGTCAACACAGTCTGGTCTGTGGTTACGGGAGCCATTACCTGGGCCCGCGCGCGTGGATCAGCTTGCACAATTGGTTAGGGGTTCGCCCCAGGATGCATCGGATGCTGTGCCGATGACTGCGCCTGAGTGGGTTGCCGAGGCAGATGATGGCGGAGCGCCGCCACCAATGGGCTATGCGATTGCTCAATTACACGGTGTTTACATTCTCTCGCAAACCGAGTCCGGTTTGATCATCGTGGATATGCATGCCGCGCATGAACGCATCACCTATGAGGCGTTGAAGTTGGCGATGGATGACCAAGGATTGGTAAGTCAGCCACTGTTGATTCCATTGAATATGCATGTCAGTTCAGCGGAGGCTGAGTTGGTCGACGAGGCTGCACACCTTTTTGCAGAACTTGCGTTGCAAGTGAGAAGAACCGGTCCTGAGACACTTCGCATCGAACAGATCCCCGCCATTTTAAAACACGCACGTCATGAGGATTTGGTCCGTGATGTCCTCAGTGATCTTGCGACCTTTGGGATCTCAGATCGCGTCACTGAAGCGCGTGACCGATTGTTAAGTACCATGGCTTGCCACGGATCGGTGCGTGCCAATCGGCACCTGACGATTGCGGAGATGAATGCATTGCTGCGGGATATTGAGCGGACGGAACGGTCAGGGCAGTGCAATCATGGCCGTCCCACGTGGACGGCGCTGACGATGCAGGAGTTGGATCGGCTGTTCTTACGCGGCCGTTAACCGCGCATTAGTTTCCGGTCGCGAGAATCCGAATGACGCCCTTCGGCTTGGAATTGACGTTTTGAACCAGTGACGTGGGCTGCGAGAACAGCGTCGTTTCTGAGCCAAATGTATCGACCACCACACCGCGTACGCGAATGAGTTTGCCGACGTGGCTCTGCGCCAAGTTCATACTATTCCCGTACACATCGGGAATGGTGCGCCATGCACGCCCGTTGTCAGACATTTCCCATGTCGAGCGGACATTTGCGATGCCATCGTCATCAGACAGGTTCGTGGTGTCGATTTCGAGCCGGCCGCCTTTTCGTGGCTGACCCATGACCATGATTTCACCCTCAACTGGGTCGTCGATGTTTTGCACCATATTGGTCGCCGGAGTCACCAATGTTTCCTGTGTGCCGAAACCATCCACGTAGGTCACGATCGCGCGATAGGCAAATCCAACTTCTGGCTGGTTCAGTCGCAATAACGCAGGGTTGTTTGAGTTGGTTTGATACGGAGTCCAACGGGCTGCATCTGATGAACGCTCCCACTGGAAGTTGAATTGCCCAACGCCGTCCTCATCCGAGATACCAGCAACGTCGATTTTCAACGTATTGTCTTCGGCTGGTGAGCCGCTGATCATTGGTAAACCTTTCGGACGATCGTTTGAGTTCTGTACGGGTCCAGTCGGTGCTGTCTCGATGACTTCGAGTGTCCCCTCACCATCAACGTATTGAATAACCACTCGAAGCGGTCGGCCGACGTGATTTTGACGGGGCGTAAATGATTGCGATGTTGCTCCATCAATGGTTTGCCAACCGCCTGAATTAAGCTGTACCTGCCACTGCATAGTGAGCTCACCCAGACCGTCTTCGTCATAGAGATTGGACACATCAATCACGAGCGGTTGATCTTCAAGCGGGCCTGTTGCGTCAGCCGCTTGTTGGGTGTCTGTTTGCACACTGTCGCTACCTGCAGTGTCAGTCGGTTGAGACTGCGTACTGCGAGAGGTTGTCGATCCAAGTGATCCAGTGGTGCTGGAGCCCGATGTTGCCGCTTCACTCGAGGCGGTATTCGAATCATCACCAGCGGGGCGTGCGGCATCTACCTGGTCCGCCGCGATCTCGGCCGCTTTGGCAGCACGCTCAGCTTGTGCTTTTGCGCGGTCGGCGTAGTTTACATCTGCGTATGTAAACGAGGCCATGCACAGAAGTGCGGTCGCTGAGATATAGCCTTTGAGGCACTTCGAATCCATCTGGGTCCCTATTGTCAAGAGAGTCTTAGCGTGGAATGTACAGAAGAGGATTGCATTGGGCAACGATTGGGCCAAATGCAATCTGACAAATCATCTTTATCCACTGATTCAATAACCTGTGAAACACACGCTACATTTTTATGATATATAAACCCAATTATGTGTCATTTGTGTTGCAATCGCCACACCCAGAGCATGAAAACCTAGGATTGGTGGGGGTTGCGATCGGTTAAAGACAGACCTTCGTGTTGCTAATGCAAATCCATGAGAATCCAATTTCGGTGGCGAGTGCATCCGTTTTCACTGCCATTATGAGGTATATTAGACTTTAGTCTATATTTTGGGTCAGGGTGGACTCACCAATGCTCTGAGCGACCGCTTCAGAGAGTGGGACTGTGCATTTTTTGAATTATTGGGCGGAGTGCTCAGGAGAGGACTTGAACTCGTAGAGGGTCTACATAATCTCTCTTGGACTCATATGGATACATTTTTCGGATTTGCGTTCCACGGAGCAAAACGACCGAGAATCCGGCTCAAACATTGAAGGCCGGTTCCATCAGATTTTGCTCACTTCTGCCGAGTCCGACTGCGCTTGCTTGAGCCCTCCACTGGCCGACGCTGGCGAGCACTTCGTCTTTGATCTTCAGAGCCTGCTGGCGGTCGAGCTGAAAAAATTCGATGACGTCCATGGCCAACTTGTAGTCCAACGAATTATCGCTGTCGGTGATATTGAGATGCAGTCCATGGGCGGGTGTCACCGGATTGATGTCGTAGGCTGGCGATAACAACCAGCCTCCCTGATGGTAGATGAAGCCGTGGTTGCGGAGGTGGTCATCGATGTTGGAGATGGCGATGTAGAAAACGATGCGCCGCCACAACTGCGCGAGATCTTCTTTGGTGTTGGCGCCGTGTTCGGTCAGGAATTGGGCGAGTTCTAGGTAACTGGCGTCATAGTCGCCGTCGTAATAGCCGAGCTGCGTCATCGCAGAGGTAAAGTGAAGACGACTCGCTGCGGTGCGATCAAAGCGTTTGGTCAGGAACGTGTGGTGGTGACTGCCGAACTTTTCGATCCGGCTCTCCGGCATGACAACCCCTGCATCCAGCGCCAACTGGTAAGCGACGTATTCCCAGGCCGCCATATCGTAATCATCCTGGCGGCTCGGAAACTTGGCGATCCACAGGTGACCCTCCTCGTCGGTTACACTGGCCTTCGGTCTGGCGCCACCCAGGGAAGAACCCGGCGACATCAGCATGTACAGCCACTTCTCATAGTCGGGATCATCGCTATCGACATGTTCTTCTACCTGCCCGGCGGCGTACTCAAGCTCCCGCAATGATGCGAGTGGCGGAGCCGCGAGGTGTTCATCGTCATCGAGAAAAGGGCCATCCATTTCGCCTTTGAAGCGCAGCGCACCTGCTCGGTGCAGGTCATGCACGCCCAGAAGGTAATCGATTTCGGACAGTACACGTGGACGCCGTTGTTCCTGCCGGGCATGGATTGCCTCGCGTCGTTTCATCAGCAGGCGACCCCAGCGATCGGGACAGGAATCCAAAAACACGCGGAAATTTTTATCGTCTTCCCCGTGCTGTTCACCGGAATAGAGATTGAGCTCAGGATCGATTTGCTGCGCATAAGGAGACAGCAGCCAGTGAGTGTCATAATTGAAACTGAAATGCTCTTTTTGACGCGCGGCGACGGACCGAAGTGTGCCAACCGAGATCGGCACCCGGAACTCCTCCCAATCTGCGAACACGAAGACTTCGGTGCTCATGGCTATTTGCCTCCGATCAAGGCTTCTTATCGCGGTTCAAGACTGCGTTCCGGATTTCGTGCTCATCAGCTTGATGTCCTGGAGCTTACGCCCCAGCTCATCGTCTGCAGCAACTCTGGCGAAATCTTCCGCCAACCCGAGCACGCTCAACACGGCCAGATAATGGCCGATGGACACGCTTGGGTCCCCTTTTTCTATCTTGCGAACTGTGAGGCGGCTGAGCCCCGTTCGCTCGGAAATCAACACCTGGGTATAACCCCTGCGTTTGCATGCCAGTTTGATGTTCTCGCCAAACTGTTCCAAAAGGCGGCGATTCTTAGGGAAGACGACCGCGGCTCGACCTTTCGCTGATTTGTCTTTGGTCACAACGGATACCATTTTTGACGGAATTGGAAAGTATAGTGTCCATTTCAAAGTTTTCAACTGGAATGAGCACAATGCTTACCAAAAGGCATGATATTGGAAAATATCGGTGCCATGGCGGTCGGTCCGTGGAGGGGTTGGCGCCGAGTGTGGCGATCAACTCGGGGAGATTGCTCCTCGGGCAGCGTATGCTGCAGAGGCCCTGCTAGAAGGAGTGTTCATAACTCCGCGTAGAGCATCCAGTGCCGAGTTTAAACGCGAGGCTGTCTTTCGACGTTTTTCCCAATGGTGCCCAGGAGAGGAATGGACACCATTTTTTGCAACCTATTGATTTCGTCTAAAAATGTGTCCGATGATAATAACCTAATGTAGGTTCTAACGCATAGATTCTATCTGGTTTGAAAAATCAGACAGTCTCAGTCGGTAAGTTCACGGTAAATTGTTGAGGGATTCACCATGGCGTCAATCACCCGTGATGAATTGTATGAATTAGTCTGGAGTAAACCTGCGACCGAGGTTGCCAAATCCTTCTCAACCTCAACAACTACCTTGCGAGAGATCTGTAAGGCACTGAACGTCCCTCAACCCGATCGTGGATATTGGGCAAAGAAACAGTGGGGCAAACCGGTGACACAAATTCCGCTCCCTGAAAATAGACCTGGATTCCCAATCGGTTATACGCCCGCAGACGAAAAGCACTGGAGTCGCCCACATTACACCTACGCTCCAAGGACCGTTGAAAGCGCAATACCGATTGCCGATCCCAAATTTCCGAGTTCGATGAAGGAACACCAATTACTCCAATATGCTCGTGAAGTGCTGAGTAACTGTGCTCGAACCGATGATTGGGGGTACTTCAGAAATCGAAATC
>CAJXNQ010000011.1 GCA_913057215.1 uncultured Gammaproteobacteria bacterium | reverse complement strand
GGCGGCCCGCTGATGCATGCGGTGGCCGGGAAAGCGGTTGCCTTTAAAGAAGCGATGGAGCCTGAGTTCAAAACCTATCAAGAGCAGGTGGTCAAGAACGCACAGGCCATGGCGGCTGTTTTTATTGAGCGCGGCTTCAAAATTGTCTCCGGCGGAACTGACAACCATCTGATGTTGGTGGATCTTGTCGCTCAAGGTATTACAGGCAAGGCCGCCGATGCATCGCTTGGTGAGAGTCATATCACGGTCAACAAAAATGCAGTTCCAAATGATCCGCAGTCACCCTTTGTGACCTCCGGGATCCGGATCGGTACACCGGCGGTGACGACGCGTGGATTTATTGAGAGTGACTGCCAAACCCTGTGCCATCTCATCTGCGATGTCTTGGATGCACTGGATGACGAGTCTGTGAAATCGCGCGTCCGCGACGCGGTTAAGACAATGTGTGATCGCCTGCCGGTGTATCGGTAAGTAATCGGTCGAGGCGTCGATCTTTGGCGTCCCAGAGATCGTTCATCCAGGCCCGAAACGCTTTCAATTCCTGAAGTGTTTCGGGTCGTTTTTGAAGATGCTCAGGCAATGTGATCATCTGAGTCTCGACAATCACGTGCGGGACTCGATTGTGCATCAGATTCCACACACTGAGATCCCCCCCGGGATAGGCAATGGTCATATCGATGATGCCGTCGAGTCGATCGCGTAAGCAGTCAAGCGCCAATTGGGGTCCACCAACTTTCGGTTTTAGGAGGTGCCGGTAGGGTGACCGATTGAGTTGTCTTTTCTCATCAGAAAACCGAGTGCCCTCAGCATAGTTCACCACCACACAGGACTCGTCTGGGTGTCGCCTCAACACCCGTTGTGCGTAGTCAAAATCGCGATTTTTAAGTTCGGGATGATCTTTCAGAAATTCTGCCGAATAGCGGCGCATGATTGGGAAGTCGAGGATCCACGCACAGAGCCCAATGACAGGCACATAGATCAGTTCCCATTTCATAAAAAAGCGCGGCAGCGTGGTGTTCGGACCCAGCGTCATCATGACCACTAAGATGTCGATCCAACTGCGATGATTGGCGATCACGAGATAGGTGCCTTTCGGATCAATCTCAGGGTGCTCAATCTGAAAATGCGTACGGGTGGTTTTCATAAGGGTGCGGATCACACCGGCCCACACTCCAGCGATTCGTGATGCAGTCCGAAACGCGACGCCTTCAGTGGCTGGAATCCACTTCAAAGGTGCGACCAGTGCGATCAGTGTGCCGCCGAGAATTGTTGCGACTGCGAGAAGAAAAAAGCGTAAACTGCCAATCATTCGTAAAGCCAAAGTGTCATTGCCCTCTAAGATTAACCTGATTAGGCTCTCGGCGCTGTTATTCGTTAGGACGCATATGGATCACGCGGTCGTCATTGAACCCAATCAGCCCGCAGAGGCTGCAGTCATTTGGCTGCACGGCTTAGGCGCCAGCGGACATGATTTTGAACCTGCCGTTCCATTGCTGGGCCTCAGTGATCGGCCCATTCGATTTATTTTTCCACACGCTCCAGAACGGCCTGTCACGGTCAATGGTGGGATGGTGATGCCTGCTTGGTACGACATCGAACACATGGATATTGAGCGCACTATTGATGTCTCCGGGATTCAAGAATCAGCCAATCGTGTGGATCACATCATTGCTGCACAGATGGCAGCCGGTATCCCGGCCCATCAGATTGCCTTGGTTGGTTTTAGCCAGGGTGGTGCGGTTGCCCTCTATGCGGGCGTGCGCACCACGGAGCCATTGGCCGGCATTTTGGCGCTGTCGACCTATTGGGTCGGTGCGCAAGATCCGACGCTCAAATCAGGGCGTGATCCGTCGGATGTGTCCATTGAAATTCATCACGGGACGGCAGATCCCGTGGTTCCCTATGAACTGGGTGAGCAAGCATTTGAGACACTCAAAGCGCTTGGCTATCCGGTGACATTTCAGGCCTTTGACATGCCACACAGTGTGGTGCCTGAGCAATTGCGAGCCATCGGCGATTGGATGGCTCGTCACTTCACATTTGATTCCCCAACAAGGAGCAAGGAATGAAACAACCCGTACGCGTTGCGGTCACTGGTGCAGCCGGTGCGATCAGCTACACAATCTTATTTAAAATCGCAGCAGGCGAATTGTTAGGACCAGACCAGCCCGTCATCCTCCAGTTGGTCGAGATCCCACCAGCCATGACGGCACTGGATGGCGTGGTCATGGAACTGATCGATTGCGCATTTCCGTTACTGGCTGGAATCACCACACATGACAACCCAGCATCTGGATTTCAGGACGCAGATGTCGCGTTTTTGATCGGAGCACGTCCACGTGGACCGGGCATGGAACGCGCGGATCTTCTGAAAGAAAACGCCAAGATTTTCTCGGTGCAAGGCCAGGCATTGAATGAGCATGCCTCGCGGGATGTGCGCGTACTGGTCGTTGGTAATCCAGCCAATACCAATGCGCTGATCGCGGCACGTAATGCGCCGGATTTGAATCCACGTCAATTCACCGCCATGACGCGGCTTGATCACAACCGTGCTGTTGGGATTTTGGCCAATCATCTGTCGGTGCAACCGACCGATGTCGATCATGCAATCATCTGGGGGAATCACTCGCCCACACAGTACCCCGATTTGCATCAGGCGACCGTCAAGGGTCAGCCGGCGCTGGATCAGGTGGATCGGACTTGGTATGAAACCGATTACATTCCGACGGTTGCCAAGCGTGGAGCGGCGATTATTGAAGCCCGCGGTGCATCGTCTGCTGCCTCTGCGGCTCAGGCGGCCATTGATCACATGCACGATTGGATCCTCGGCACAGACGGCAAGGTGGTGTCGATGGCGGTCCCAGCAGATGGCTCCTATGGCATCGCACCCGGTGTGATCTATTCCTACCCAGTGGTCTGTGAGGGAGGCGATTATCAGGTCGTCCAAGGCATTGAGATCAGTGACTTCTCACGCGGTAAGATGGATGCCACGAACGACGAACTGGTCAGCGAACGCGATGCAATTTCGGATTTGCTGCCGGCAGAAACTGAGGCACAGCTCACGTCGGTCTCGCATCCAACGCGATAATCGGCGACGATAAACGAAAGGGGGCAGGGCCCCCGATCGTTTTGGAGTTGGCTATGAATACCCAGCGCGTCTGGTTTGCATTTTTTATTGTCCTTGCCTTAACCCTCAATTTTGGATTTTTCGTCGGCGAAATCGACAATCCGCTGCATCATCATCCGATTGAATTTTTCTGTGCCCTGGTGGTGTCTTTAATTGCGACCGTTCTCAAGATTGGCGACCGCTCGCACATGGGCGCGGTGCTTTTGGCGACGAGCTTGGTGGCTGACTTTCAGTTGATCGCGGCGGCCATCGTTTGGGGATATGCGTCTCAAGTCACGGGCGTGGTATCGCCCAGTGTGATGGCCAGTGTGGTCTCCTTAGCCGGGGGCGCGATGCTCGCCAATTTGACCAGTGTTGTATTACTGCTCGCTGAAACCATCCAGTTAAAGCGCTGATGGGTGATACGCGCGCACGCTCGCAAATCAAAGGAGCTCCGATGTGGCTTCTGTTGATGGAGCTTCGTGCGCCCTTAGTGACACTCATTCTGACGTATGCTGTGAGTGTCTTGGGCTTGGTGTTGATCCCAGGCGAGACAACCGCAGGCGAGCCCTACGCGGTCAGTTTTTTAGATGCCTTCTACATTGTCAGCTACACAGCCACCACCATTGGATATGGTGAGATCCCCTATGCATTCACGGAGACGCAGAAACTGTGGATGCTGTTTGTCATGTATGCCACGGTCATCGCGTGGCTGTATTCGATTGGGTCGGTGTTTTCGGTTTTGTCCGACCCGAAGTTTCGGCGACTTCGCGCACATCAGCGGACTGTCAGTCGGATTCATCACCATAAGTTTCCGTTTTGGGTGTTATGTGGGTTTGGCGGCGCCGGCAGTCAGTTGATCCGATTTTTGGATCAAAGCGGTATTCGTTGTGTAGTGGTCGATGACAATCAGACGCGGACTGATACGGCGCGCTTGTCGGATTTATCCTACGAAGTGGATGTCATTACCGGTGACGTGGCAGAACCACAGACACTGGTCGATGCCGGTGTGACACACAGTCGATGTCGGGGTGTGTTGGCCTTGACCGATCAAAATCAGGTCAATCTGACGGTTGCGACCAATGTGCGGATCCTTGCGCCGCGTCTTCCGGTGTATGCGCGTTCAAGTGATGATGCCAACACCCGGAACTTAAGAAGCTTTGACACTGAAGTGGTGGTCGACCCAGATCGAACCGCGACCCACAGTCTGGTGCAACTCATCCAGCGCCCAAATGCCTATGCGATCTATCATGAGCTGGTTGACCCGGATTTGAATCGTCTCAAGTTGATCTCGATCCCAGACGATGGCCACTGGATTGTCTGTGCATCAGGTCGATTGGCTCGGATCATAGTGGATGCCTTCAACCACCACAACGTGCGCTATTGTTTGGTGAGTCCCGAACCCGTTGAGGCCGCCATCCGCTGGGTCGCGGGCTTGGGTACGGAGGCCTCGACACTTCGAGATGCCGATGTGGATGGTGCGTCTGGCATCATCGCAGCGACCGAGGATGACGGTGATAATTTATCGATTCTGCTCACTGCACAGGCTGAACATCCCAAACTGGTGACCGTTGCTCGACGCAATCGTCCAACAAGTGAGCCCGTATTCAGTCAGGGAAATTTTTCAGTGGTTCTGCGAGAAGGCCGGTTGATTGCCCAAGAATTGTTTGCGCGCATTCAGACACCGCTTCTGCACGAGTTTTTAGGTCAGCTTGAAAGCATGCCCGAGCCCTTGGTTGCAGGCATTTTTGAGCGGTTGGCAGCAAGGCGCACCGATCAAGACGCCGAGCTGTCACATTTTGCGGTGCACTTGGTTGAGGCGCAGGCCCCTGGAGTCATCGAGGCCTTGGCGCATGGATCATCGATTCCATTGCGAGTGCTGTTGAGTGATCCTGGCGATGGGCACCGACAACTTCCAGCCATTTGTCTGCTGGTGCGTCGACTCAATGGTGACCTCATTCCATTTCCTGGTGAGGGCTGTGGCCTTCAAGAGGGTGATGAACTCCTGATATGGGGTGAAGTCGGAGTGCGTGGCCGCATCGATTGGTTACTCGGTCGACAGGATATCTTCGAGTCTGTCTTAGCAAACGTCATGCAACCGTCAAGAGATGGTCATTAAAGACCGTTAGTCTCCACGCATGAAGTCATTATTGTTCATCTGTGTCGATCAACTGCGTGCCGACGCGCTGGGATATGTTGGCAATCAGGTCGTCAAAACGCCACATCTCGACGCACTGGCCGCCGGCGCGATCCAGTTCCGAAATCATTTCACCTGTGCATCGCCCTGTGGGCCGTCACGGGCAAGCCTGCATACCGGGACCTATCCGATGTTGCATCGTGTGGTTGCAAATGGTGCGCCGATGCCGGATGACATCCCAACGCTGCCGCGCATGCTCCGCAATGCGGGCTTTGATCCCACGTTGTTTGGTTATACGGATGTCCCTGTCGCGCCCCGCAATGCACCCCTTACGCTTGAAGCACTGCATCGACCGTTTTCAGCAGACACCTTGCCCGATTTTCGTGTGGGTCTGTTGCAAAACTATGAGGGTCCGACCGACTGGATTCGTCACTTGGCGGATCAGGGTGTGCATCCCACCACGGATGATCCGTTCAGTATTTGGGATCGGGGCGTATCGCGCAGCGAGGGATTCTCACGCGCGCCGACGCGGTACAGTGCTGAGGATTCCGATACTGCCTTCTTGGCACGCCGCGTGATTGAAGAGATTGAAACCACCGGTGACACCGGATTTTGTATCCACGCTGCATTTCTGAAGCCGCATCCGCCATTTCAGGCTCCAGAACCATACAATCTCATGTTCAGCGCAGCCGACATGCCGCGCCCTCGGGCACCGCTTGCCGTGGATCACCCGTTTTTCGAGGCGTTTTCGACGTTGCAAGCGGATTCAACGACCTTTGATGCCGAAATGAATCTCGGCATCTTAACGCCTGAGCAGGTCTTGGAAGCGCGTGCCGTCTATTACGGCCTGATCTATGAACTGGACCAATGGATCGGTCACATCATGACAGCTCTGAAAACACAAGGCGTCTATGATGAGACGCTCGTTGTCTTGACCTCTGATCATGGTGAGTTGCTGGGCGACTATGGCGCTTGGGGGAAAACCCATGTGTTGGATCCGGCATGGCGGATTCCGCTTTTGGTTAAGCCACCTGGATGCCACACACCGCGCGTCGTCGATGCCTTGACCGAGTCGGTCGATATACTGCCCACCATTCTGGATTACTGTGGTTTGCACATTCATCCGGATATCAATGGCCGTTCACTTAGAGCCTTGTGTGACGGGGAAATACCAGGCCAATGGCGTGATGCAGTGATGTGTGAGTTGCATGTGGGCGATCCGATCGATCAGGGATATGAGCAACTGTTGCAGATTCCATCGGATCAGTTGGGCGTGGTGTGTTATCGCACCCGCACGCACAAGCTGGTGGTGTTTCAGGCGTTTGAGAGTCTGTTGTTTGAAATCGACAGCGCAGGCGGTGAGCATCCAGTGAACGATCCAGTACATCAGGCGCAGATGACTGAAGCCTTGTTGCGGCATCGGCTGAATCAACAGAGCCGGAGCGATGCCTGTCTTCGAGTTGGTCAGATCATGCAATCAACACCGGGACCTCGGTTTCACGCATAAAAAAAGCCGCTCAGAGAGCGGCTTTTTAAGAAGCGCAGACGTACTTAGAACTGCTCTTCTTCAGTTGAGCCCGTCAAGGCTGTGACGCTTGATGTGCCACCCTGGATCACAGTGGTGACATCGTCAAAGTAGCCGGTTCCAACTTCTTGCTGGTGTGCAACAAAGGTGTAGCCGCGCTCAGACGCTGCAAACTCAGGCTCCTGTACCATTTCAACATAGTGCTTCATGCCTTCGCCGCGTGAGTAGTTATACGCAAGCTCAAACATGTTGTGCCACATGTTGTGAATACCCGCCAAGGTGATGAACTGATACTTGTAGCCCATGGCTGAGAGTTCCGCTTGGAACTTCGCAATGGTGGCGTCATCCAAGTTCTTCTTCCAGTTAAACGACGGTGAACAGTTATACGCCAACAGCTGATCCGGATATTCGGCCTTGATCGCTTCTGCGAACTTCTTCGCCTCGTCAAGATCCGGTGTTGCTGTTTCACACCAGAGCATATCTGCATAGGGTGCATACGCGAGTCCACGTGAAATGGCTTGGTCGATACCCGCACGAACGCGATAGAAGCCTTCGGCTGTGCGCTCACCTGTGGTGAATGACTGATCATACGGATCA
The DNA here is from genome assembly GCA_913057215.1 of uncultured Gammaproteobacteria bacterium. GTDB lineage: Bacteria > Pseudomonadota > Gammaproteobacteria > Pseudomonadales > Litorivicinaceae > HIMB30. Next base: position 42,348 of record CAJXNQ010000011.1, on the reverse strand, counting down.
CAGTCTGAGGTGAGGAGATCGGCTGCGTTGGCATCCGTCCGCGCCAAGACAATGGTTGGGACGCCGGCAACATCGGCTGCCAAACGGGCCGCGATCAATTTTTGAACCGCTTCTTGGGTGGGTACCAATACCTTTCCACCCATGTGGCCACACTTTTTCACAGACGCCAGCTGGTCTTCGAAGTGCACACCAGCCGCACCGGCTTCGATCATGGCTTTCATCAATTCATAGGCATTGAGAACGCCACCAAAACCTGCTTCTGCATCAGCGACGATGGGTGCGAAATAATCCACATAATCGGCGTCTGTTGGATTCTTACCTGCTTTCCACTGAATCTGGTCAGCACGACGGAACGCGTTATTAATACGCTGGACCACAGTCGGGACCGAATTCACCGCATACAGCGACTGATCGGGATACATCGACAAGCTGGTGTTGTTGTCCGCAGCCACCTGCCACCCTGACAGATAAATCGCCTCAATGCCGGCTTTGACCTGTTGCATGGCCTGACCTGCAGTCAGCGCACCCAGGCAGTTCACATAGCCTTTTTTGGCATCGCCGTTGACGAGATCCCAGAGTTTTCTGGCGCCCCGGTCGGCAATGGTGTTTGCAGGCTGAATGCTGCCACGTAAACGCACCACGTCTTCTGCGGAATAGGTCCGCGTCACACCGGTCCAACGTGGGTTTTCAGCCCAATCCTTTTCAATCGCAGCAATCTGCTGTTCGCGTGTCATTTCCATGAAATCACCCCCTCTGCATCAGGTGAAATAAATACCAATCGGTACGCGAGTCCCGATTGGCCCTCAATTGTGTGCTTGCGCACAACCAGCCGGAGGTCAGTCATCCTGTTGACCCATCACCCGACGGATGGTGTGTATACTCCCCATCCTGCTGGCTCCTTTCCATTGGCCATTAGCCTGAGTTCGTCCATGAACTTCAGCGGACCGGTCGAGAGTGTGCACCGCAATATAAAACGAATTCACATATTTGGTATTATCAGTGACCAATCGTATATTTTCGGTCATATTTATCGTATGACCTTTGATGGATGGGTGTTTGCCTCAGGCTTTATTGTGGCACTTGGGTTGATTGCCGCCATTGGTGCGCAGAACGCCCATGTGTTGCGTCAAGGGATTGCAGGTCATCGGGTTTCTGAATCGGTTTTTGTGTGCATCGTATGCGACACACTGTTGATGAGTGCCGGTGTGTACGGCATGGGGACCTTGCTTGCGCAGTGGCCGTCACTTGAGACGATCGCGCTGTGGGGGGGTGCATTGTTCTTGTTCGGTTACGGTGGGTTGTGCTTTCGCGCTGCACTGAAGTTTCAGGCATTGGATACGGCGGGTCGAGTGGTCACCGGGTTTTGGCCGGCACTTGCGACCATGTTTGGGATCACATTACTCAACCCACACGTGTATCTTGACACGCTGGTATTAATTGGTGGGATTGGGGCGCAGTACGCGCCGGCGGATCGTGCCAGTTTCACGCTTGGCGCCGTCTCGGCAAGCTGGGTCTGGTTTTTTGCCCTGGGCTACGGCGCGCGCCTACTGAGGCCCTGGTTTGAAAACCCGAGGGCTTGGCAGGTCTTGGATGTGGCTATTGGGTGTCTGATGTGGGTTCTTGGGCTGACGCTTCTGCTGTAGCTTCCAGTTCTCGGTAGGCATTTCTTGCAAAAAACATCGAGGCGATAAAGACGCTGGCTGCCAAGACCGACTCAACAATCCCAAAGACTTCGCGTCCCTCGGTCATGGCATTTAAAACGGCGGTTGTGAAAAATAGACAAGACACGAACGACAGCCACAGACAGCCTTTGATGTCCTGTCGAAGTACGGGCCACAGGAACAACACCAAAATCATCGTCAGTCCGATGGCGCCAGACACTGGCGGTGTGGGCTCAAGCAGCCAAAGTCCTGAAATGCGCAACCCAATCAACCCAACCAATGCAATGCGGAGCCACTGGTAGAAAAATCGCTTGCGTGTCGCGTAGGTCTCAATCATGTCTGTGACTCCAGGTTGCTAAGCGCTCGCCCAATCGAACCGCCATGGCCTCTTCATGGGGGCGGAGACTGTCCTGATCCAAGTGACTGGGTCCATAGGGCGTTCCACCTCCCTCAGTCGCTGCCAGACCAGGATCGGTATATGGACAGCCCATCACCACCAATCCATGATGTAAAAGTGGTGTCATCATGGATTGCAACACAGCCTCATGGCCGCCGTGCAGTGACGACGCACTGGTGAAGACGGCTGCCGGTTTGTCAATCAAGGCACCGGATAGCCACATGTCTGAGGTGGTTTCTAAGAAGGCTTTTAATGGCGCAGCCATGGTGCCAAATCGACTGGGTGATCCAAGCGCGAGTCCGTCGCACTGTCGAAGGTCGTCTTTGCTTGCGAACAGATACCCTTGGTCACTTTCTAAATCATTGCCGCTTGGCGTGGCATGTGCGGGCGTGACGGAGGGCACCGTTCTCAAAACTGCCTCAGAACCCGCTTGCTCGACACCACGTGCAATCGCCTCGGCCAGTTGGGCGACATGGCCTGAGCGCGAATAAAACAGGATTAAGATCTGAGCCATTCAGATTCCATGATGGTGTCTACAATTGCCTCGCGACTGACCCGTTGGGCCTCGCCCTCAGTGCGATGTTTGAGCTCAACTTCACCAGATTCAAGTGTTTTGCCGCTGACAACGATCCGAAGCGGAATCCCAATCAGATCCATATCGGCAAAGCGCGGGCCTGGGCCCAAGTTTCGATCATCGAGCAAGACTTCAAGACCACGCGCTTCCAGCGTTTCTTTGATGTCGATGGCCTCCTGATCGACGATCGGATTTTTGTTTCCACCGATTGGCACAATACATACGTCAAACGGGGCCAGTGACGCTGGCCAGCAAATCCCGCGATCATCGTGGCGCTGCTCGATGGCTGCAGCGACGATGCGTGTCACACCAATGCCATAGCACCCCATAAAGAGCGTGGCTTGTTTTCCATGCTCATCGAGAACTGTCGCATCCATCGCATCGGAGTACTTTTGTCCCAACTGAAACACGTGCCCAACTTCGATGCCGCGTCGGATTTGGTAGGTTCCAGATCCGTCGGGCGCCAAATCACCTTCGACTGCGTTTCTGAGATCAGCGACCTCGGGTTCTGGACAATCGCGTCCCCAATTGATGCCAAAGTAGTGCCACCCATCCCGGTTGGCGCCTGCTCCAAAGTCGGCAGTCACGGCCGCTTCACGGTCGGCAATCACCGGGATTGGACAATCGATTGGACCGAGAGAACCAGGTCCTGCGCCCATGCTGGAGCGAACCTCTGTTTCAGTTGCAAAGGTCAGTGGAGTCGCCACCGCGGGATGATTTTCTGCTTTGACTTCATTGAGGGTGTGGTCACCGCGGATCACCAATGCAACAAAGGCCGCATCGATCGCCTCTGACGCCCTACAAATCAGTGTTTTCACGGTTTTCTCAATGGGTAGGTCAAAGTCGCGCACCAGCGCCTCAATGGTTTTTTGGGTCGGTGTTTCGACTTCACGCAGGCTCTCTGTGGGCTCTGGGCGTGATCCGCGTGCGATGCATTCGGCTTTTTCGATGTTCGCGGCCAAATCCGATCCTGTAGAGAAGACGATGTCATCCTCACCCGACTCGGCTAACACATGGAATTCCTGGGAACCCGAGCCACCAATGGCACCGGAGTCAGCCAGTACGGCCCGATAATCCAGACCGAGTCGATCAAAAATACGACAGTAGGCTTGGTACATGGCGTCGTAGCTGGCTTTCATACCCTCAGGAGATACATCGAACGAGTAGGCGTCTTTCATGATGAATTCACGTGAGCGCATCACGCCAAATCGAGGTCGAACCTCGTCTCGGAACTTGGTTTGGATCTGATAGAGATTCAGCGGCAATTGTTTGTATGAATTGACTTCACGTCGGATGAGATCCGTGATCACCTCTTCGTGTGTTGGGCCCAAACAAAAATCGCGCGCATGGCGGTCTTGAAGGCGCAACAGCTCCGGGCCAAATTGTTGCCAGCGCCCAGATTCCTGCCAGAGCTCAGCGGGTTGAACGCCGGACATCAAAACCTCTTGGGCGCCCGCACGGTCCATTTCTTCGCGTACAATTTGTTCAACTTTTCTCAAGACACGTAAGCCCAATGGCAGCCAGGTGTAGAGCCCAGAGGCAAGCTGGCGAATCATGCCAGCCCGGAGCATGAGTTTGTGGCTGATGACGACGGAGTCGACTGGGTCTTCGCGTAATGTCGGAAATAGCAGTTGGGATGTGCGCATTCAGGGTCCATGGTGTCAGTAATGAATACGCACAGAGTATCACGGGCATTGGTTGAAGGGAGTTCCATGCACCCCACGGTTTATTTGGATTCCGGGTTTTTTAAAGACGGCAGGCCAGCCGGCTGGCTTGAGCCCGGCCGCCATGTGCGTGTGACGGATGCAAGTCAACTCATCGAATCGCTTCAATCGCTCGAATCCATGCAGCGTGCCGGTGCCTGGGTTGTGATCGCACTTGCCTATGAAGCCGGATGGGTCTTGATGGATTTACCCGCACATTTAAAGCCGAGGCATCAACCGGATATCTGGCTTGATGCTTGGATCTTTGAGGCAGATCCAGAACCCATTGTCGTTGAGGCGTCTGAGTCGGATGCATTCCCTACGTGGTGCGAGGCGGATCATGAAGTCTATGTGAAGGCATTGAATCAGGTGCGCGAGGCCATTGCCTCTGGGGTCTGTTATCAAGTGAATCAGACCTTTCAACTGCTCGGTACCAGTTCAATCGATCCTTGGATGCTGTATCAAACGCTGATCAAGCACCAGCCTGCGGACTATGGTGGGTTCATTGATTGGCCAGGGCGACAGATTTTGTCGCGCTCACCTGAACTCTTTGTCAAAAAACGGGATGATTGGCTGCGTTCTGAGCCCATGAAAGGCACGGCACCACGCTCTGGAGATCCAGCGTGCGATGCCGAGATTTTAAAAACCTTACTGGCAGATCCAAAAATGCACGCCGAGAATTTGATGATTGTTGATTTAATCCGCAATGATCTCAGCCGTGTTGCTGAGGCCGGTTCAGTGTCCGTTCCAACGCTGTTTGAGTCGCGCCCGCTGAAATCAGTCCATCAAGTGTCTTCAGTCGTTGAGGCGCGTGTGAAGCCAGATCAGAGTATTGTGGATATTCTGCGCGCGTTGTTTCCATGCGGCTCTGTTGTGGGTGCGCCGAAGGCCAAAGCATTTGAGTTGATTCAGGCGCTTGAAATTGCACCTCGGGGAATTTACACCGGCAGCGTGGGTGTCTTAGAGCCCGATGGTGATTTTACATGGTCAGTTGCGATTCGGACGCTCGATCAGCGGGGAGATGCTGTGCAATTGGGTCTCGGCAGTGGCGTTGTCGCGGATTCCGAGACAGAGGCAGAATGGAAGGAGTGCCTACTCAAGGGGCGCTTTGCCGGTGTCGGAATTTAAAGGATCCTCGAGTGCCCTAAATGGCGTGGCCTCATCACAGGCCGCGAAGTACTGGCCGACATGCGCGCGCTCGCGGGCCACAAATTCTCCAATCGCACGGGCAAATTCAGGCTCGCCGATCCAATGCAGTGAACGCGTTTTGACCGGCTGAAATCCGCGCGCGATCTTGTGCTCGCCTTGCGCACCTGGGTCAAATCGTGTGATGCCGTGCTCGATCGCATACTCGATCCACTGGTGGAAGCAGGTCTCAAAGTGCAGACAATCGACATCATAGAGCGCGCCCCAGTAGCGGCCGTACAGTGTCGCGTGATCCCTGAAACACAAGGACATTGCAATGCGACGCCCAGCATGCAGGGCAAACGCCACCAGCAAGCTGTCCGGAATCCGTTGTGCGGCCAGCTCAAAAAATGCGCGTGTCAGATAGCCCCGACTGCCGCGCACGCGATACGTCATCTGATAACACTGAAACAGTGCCTCTAATGCTGCCTCATCGAGCTCAGCACCGCTCAAACGCTCAAACGTAATGCCTTGTTCAGCCACACGCCGGCGCTCTCGTCGTGCTTCTTTGCGTCGCTTTGAGTTAAAGGTGGCGAGGTGTGCATCAAAGTCGGCAAAGTGTTGGTTGAACCAATGAAATTGCACACCATGGCGTTCAATCCAGTCGCCTTGGTCCTGAAATCGCGCCGTGCTCTCCTCATCTGGAAATAAAATATGCCAACTGGAGACGCGTGTTTTGAGCTCATCCAACACACTGTTGATGAGGTGTGCGCTGACGGCCTGCTGGTCAACATCCTTGCGAATGAGAATTCGAGGACCGGTTGCAGGTGTGAATGGAACGGCGGTGATGCATTTTGGGTAGTACTCAAGCCCGTGTCGGTGATAAGCATCCGCCCAAGCCCAATCGAATACGTATTCGCCGTAGGAATCTGTTTTAAAAAAGCAGGCCATCGCGGCACAGAGTCCGGTTGCATCCGAACACGTGGCGTAGAGCGCACGCCATCCCGTCCCCTCACCAATACTCCCAGAGTCCTCAAGTGCAGATAGAAATCCATGCAATAGGCCTGGGTAGCGACTTGGATTCAGATGATCCCAGGCATCTCGGTCCACAGCATGGATCGATCGGTGAAGTTGCGTCTGCATGCGTCCCTCGTCGGCGGCGCATCCTTGCTTATTGATAGGACGTCAGCGTCAATGCCAAGCGTCTTTTCTTGTCTCGTTTGTCGAGTTTGACCAGTTGATAATCAAGTTCAGGAGCCAGCCAAAAGAAAAATGAGCGATCCGGCGAGGGTGCGTCGTCTTCAAGGGAGAATTTCAGCGCATTAAATGAGCCCGCCGGTGTCTCGATCATCTCTGAGCCATGACGTTTTAGCTGGCGTGTCTTGAGATCATTGCCATCTAACATGGTGATTTGTGCGGGCAATGGCTGTTCCGTTCGAAGGCGGTGGGCCAATTGCAGTCGAAACCCAAGTGGATCCAGTGTACCGGCTGGGATCACAAGCTCAGCCGTGTCTGGCTCATGTAGACGTGTGGCTGTGCCTTTGTTCCAGTTAAAACGAAAATGCCGCCCGGTGGTGCGCCCGAGCACACTCTGGGTGTAGCTGTAATCAAGCGGTGTCCACCCGGTCTCTGGGTCAAATAACAGATGCGTTGTTTCGGTTGCTGAGCCAATACCCGCCTCAGCAGAGAGTTCAATCTGATGTCGATCTCCGTCTTCTGTCAGCCGCTCCACAGCGTCTGCTTCCAAGGTAATGCCCACGCTCCAACGCATGGCATAACGCGCTTCGTAGGAGGCAGCCCAACTTGAGACACTGATGAGCATGCAAAGACCGAGGGTTATGCATCGCATGGTGAGATCACTCCCAGTGATAAATCCCGTACGACCGAAGGATACAGGGTATGTTCGGCCGCGAGTACCCGTGCTTGCAGCGAGTCGGCTGTATCGTCGGGGAGAATTGGCACCTCGACTTGGCGAATGATTTCGCCTGAATCAAGCGCTTGAGTGACCCAATGCACTGTGGCACCGGCTGTCTTATCGCCTGACGCCAGTGCCCGTTGATGTGTATCAAGGCCCTTGTACTTGGGAAGCAGTGACGGATGGATATTGATCAGTCGACCTTTGTAATGCTCAACAAAGTGATCCGATAGGATTCGCATGAAGCCGGCCAAGACCACGAGATCTGGTTTTAAGGGATCGATGACATCGATCAAAGCGCGATCGAATGCGAGTCGATCGGCGTAAGACCGGTGGTCAACCACGTGCGTTGGAATCATGGCCGATTCAGCGCGCTTGAGACCCTGAGCATCCGGTCGATTTGCGATGACACCGACCAGTGTGGCGGTGCCGAGCTGTCCATGACGCTCGCAATCGATCAGGGCTTGCAGATTACTTCCACTCCCCGAGATTAAGCACACCACGCGCATTAAGCAAAGGCGCCAGTAAAGACAACAGGTGCGTCAGTTCGTGGCGTAATCTCGCCGATGACAATGGGTTCCTCGCCGGCCTCACGGAGCCTTTGCATCACAGTCTCGGTATGCTCGGGCGGAGCAAAGAGTACAAACCCGATGCCACAGTTAAATGTTTTGAGCATTTCCTCGGCACCGACATCTCCAGCCTGTTCCAACCAATTGAAAATATCAGGTCGGATCCATTGATCGAGATCGATTCGGCAGGAGAGCGCATCATCAAATGCGCGTGGGATGTTTTCCTGGAAGCCACCGCCTGTGATGTGTACAGCACCCGTGACCTGGCCTGTCGCCATGGCGGATAAGACCGATTTCACGTAAATCCGAGTTGGCTCCATGACAGCATCTAAGAGCGTCGTTGTCTCCGTCAGGGAATGCGTTTCGGGGTGAACGGCTGCATGGTCAAAAATCTTTCGGATCAATGAATACCCATTGCTGTGAGGACCAGAGGAGGGCAGCCCAATGGCGAGATGGCCGGGAGCCACTTGGTCTCCGTGTATGAGCTTGGATTCCTCGGCAATTCCCACACAGAAGCCAGCCAGATCATAATCTCCGGTGTGATACATGCCTGGCATTTCAGCGGTCTCGCCACCGGCGAGCGTACAGTTGGCGAGTAGACAGGCATCAGCGATCGATTCGACCACGGTCGCGGCCACGTCCACATCAAGTTGGCTGGTGGCGTAATAATCTAAAAAGAACAGCGGTTCGGCATTGGCGACGATGAGATCATTGACGCACATGGCGACCAGATCTTGGCCAATCGTGCGATGCCTTTGGTGTTCAATTGCCAGTCGGAGTTTGGTACCAACACCGTCTGTGCCTGAGACCAATACGGGGTTGGTGTAGCCGGCTGGGATTTTGAATAGTCCGCCAAAACCGCCAAGCGCACCCAGCGATTCGGGGCGAGCCGTGCGTTTGGCATGGGGTTTAATGCGCTCAACGAGGGCGTTTCCAGCATCGATATCCACACCGGCGTCACGATACGAGAGGCCGGCGGTGTGAGGTTTATTCATCAAGGTCGTCGCTTCCTGCGTGAATCGAAGTGAGAGTGTATCATCAGGCCACTTGCGATTGAGATAGAGGATCTGCATGGCATTACGTTGGTTGTTTACGTTGCTCATCGGCTGGGCCTCAGCTGCACATGCGGTTGAGTTTCGTCTGCCGGTTGAAGACACCTCTGAATTTTCAATCGACATCGCGTTGCAACAGGCGGTTGTGCGCGCTGCAGAACAAATGACCGGCATTCCTTCGGATGAACTGACAGCCGATGCGCCGGACTTATTTAGCCTCTCCGAAGCCTTCGTCAATTCATACGGCTTTGAAGATGAGGCTTTTTTGGTGGACATCGATGTTGAAGGCCTAAAAGACCGCCTTGAGAGCTCTGGGATCTCCGTATGGGAGGGTCCAAGGCCGTCGTTTTTGATGTGGGTCACCGAGGAGCGGGGTCTTGAACGCGTGATGGTGGGCGCCGAGCCGCATCCGGTGATTGATCAGGTTCTGGAGGCCGGCGCACGATTCAATATCGGCATCAGTCGCCCCTTGATGGACCTTGAAGATACCTTGGCCCTATCGCCGGCTGAGATCTGGGGAGAGTTTGCAGGTGCAGTTGAGACTGCATCGGCGCGCTACGGATCCGACCACATCCTTGTTTTGGGTGAGCGTCCGGACCGTCAGATGTTGCGATACTGGTTGTATTCAACAGACGGTGAAACCGTCTCCGGAGATGTATCAGGCCCAACGCCCAGTGATCGTACTGAGGCCTTGATTGGCCGTCTGATGGCCTATGCGCGGGCAATTTCTGAGAAACAGACTGAAAGGGCGCGTGATGCGTTGACAGATAGAGCGATTGTGCCCAACCAACTGCCCCTGGACGGTGAACCGCTACAACTGCAAATCCGGTTTTCTGACGTGATCGATTTGATGGCCTTGTTGGATTATCTCTCAACGGACACTGATGGTTTAAAGGTAGCGACCTTCTCACTCGCGGCGAATCAAGCGGATGTTCAAGTGACCACAAATCTCTCGCTCGAGGCAGTTGATGAGATCCTTTCATCGTTTGAAGGGATCCAATTTGTCTCACCCTTGGTCTACGCACTGAATTGAGTCGGACATCACCCACGCAAGAGATTTTGAGATTGTTCGCCAGACGGGGCCTGGATGACCCCTGCTGGGTCGCGACGTCCTCGCAAATGGCTGTTGCAGAGGCTTTCGCGATGCAGGTGACGGAAGCACACGATGTGTTGTGGGTGTTTGGAGCGCCCGGTGTCGGTAAAACCCAGACTTTGATGCGAGCGGCAACCGAGTCCGGTGCGCTCTATTTTGACTGTGCTGAGATTGAACAACACAACCGCGCCCAATTGTTGGAGGCCTTGGATCCGGATCAGGTGGTCATCTTTGATCGCATTGAGCATTGGTTGGGAAATCGAGAGAGCGAATCAGACCTGTTTTCGTGGTGGAAGCGACATCGAGCGGGACACTGTCTGATTGCACGTGTTTCGCCGCGGATGGACGGCTTATTTGTATTGCCAGATTTGGCCAGTCGCGCGCACGCGTCGCTGGTACTGTCGATCGATCCATTGACGGACGCTGAGCTTGAGAGACTCCTCAGCTGTCACATCGATCAGCGCGGCCTGGACCTTGCGCCTGAGGTGTATCGATTTTTAAGCCCGCGCATTCCACGCAATCCCGCAAAAGTCATGGCGTTGATCGATGCCATGGATCAAGAAAGCTTACGAGATCAACGTCGAATCACGGTGCCTTGGTTGAAACGACTGCTCGTCTCGCTGTCTTAAAACACTGACAATATTTTCAGTATTTTCTGCTGACAGTTGTTGGCATCCTCGGTAGTCTATGCACTGATTGATCTCCGACAAAAAAGGGTATGTGAATGGACGATAACCGCCGTAAAGCGCTCGATGCCGCATTGAGCCAGATTGAACGTCAATTTGGTAAGGGCGCTGTGATGCGCATGGGGGATTCACCGAGAGAGGCGATTCCTGCGATCTCAACCGGATCACTTGGCTTGGATATCGCATTGGGAATTGGTGGATTGCCGAAAGGTCGAATCGTCGAAATTTACGGTCCTGAATCATCTGGTAAAACAACGCTGACACTGCAAACCATTGCGGAATGTCAAAAGGCGGGAGGCACAGCCGCTTTTGTGGATGCAGAGCATGCACTGGATCCAGTCTATGCTGGGAAGCTCGGTGTCAACGTTGATGATTTGTTGGTTTCACAGCCCGATACCGGTGAGCAGGCGCTCGAAATCGCGGACATGTTGGTGCGCTCGGGAAGTGTTGACATCCTCGTGGTTGACTCAGTAGCAGCCCTCACGCCGCGAGCTGAGATTGAAGGAGACATGGGCGATACGCATGTGGGTCTACAAGCCCGCTTGATGAGTCAGGCACTTCGGAAAATCACCGGAAATATCAAGCGCTCCAACTGTTTGGTGATCTTCATCAACCAAATTCGGATGAAGATTGGTGTCATGTTCGGGAATCCAGAGACCACAACCGGCGGTAACGCGCTGAAATTCTACTCGTCTGTTCGCTTGGATATTCGCCGTATCGGCAGCGTCAAACAGGGTGATGAGGTCGTCGGTAACGAGACCCGTGTGAAAGTTGTGAAAAACAAAGTTTCACCGCCGTTCCGTCAGGCTGAATTCCAGGTCATGTACGGCAAGGGCATTTATCAATTGGGTGAAGTGATCGACTTGGGTGTACAAGAGGGATTGGTTGAAAAGGCCGGTGCCTGGTATTCCTACAATGGCCAGCGAATCGGTCAAGGGAAGGCCAATGCGGCTCAATTTCTTGAAGACAATCGGGCGATGGCTGACGAGATTGAGACCATGTTGCGCGATAAGTTGCTGACGAAGCCAGACGCGCCTGAGGCGGAAGACGTACCTGCCGAGGCTCCACCTGAAGAATCCTAAGTCATGACAGGGGTCTTGATGACAGACCCCTTGTTTTGGATTCTGGCCATTCTTGGTCTTGGCATCGTTGGGATCTCAAAAGGCGGGTTTGGCGGCGGCTTGGGAGTCGTTGGCGTGCCATTGATTTCAGCGGCTATTCCCGTGCAACAGGCCGCGGCGATCATGTTGCCATGTTTGATCATCATGGATCTCACGGGCCTGCATGGATGGCGTGGCCGCTGGAGCATCCCGCATCTGAAACAATTGATTCCAGCTGCTCTGGTTGGGATTTTTCTAGGCGCGCTGAGTTTCCATTGGATGACCGATGACATGCTTCGCATCCTGATTGGTGGCATTGGATGTGCCTTTGGTCTGCACTGGTGGCTAAAACACCTGGGCTGGATACCCGATCCAAATCAGTCGAGACCCGGCCCGATGCGAACCGGTTTTTGGGGTATGGTGGCTGGCTTTACGAGTTTTAGCGTGCACGCAGGTGGTCCGCCGTTGCAGGTGGCTTTATTGCCGCAGCGCTTGGCGCCCGAAGCCTATGCGGCAACCACGGTTGTGTTTTTTGCCGTGGTGAATCTCGCCAAAGTGGCTCCGTATTACTGGTTAGACCAGTTTAGTACAGACGTGGTGATCACTGCGCTGATTCTGGCGCCCATAGGGCCGCTGGCCGTTCGCCTTGGAATCTATTTAAATCAAAGAATTTCAGTCCTTTGGTTTTATCGGTTGTGTTACTTCGCGCTGGTCTTGACCAGCCTGCGTTTGCTGTCAATTGGTCTGACCAATCAGCTCTGAATCCAGAAACCCTCTGTGATATCTTAAGAGCATAAATCGTAGAAAAACAAAGGGTCGATCGATGGATACACAGCAGCTCGTCTCAGCGCTCGCAACCGGCATGCACCGTGAGCGTGTGCTATTCAAATCGCAAGATGTCGCCGCGTATGAATGTGATGGCCTGACAATGTTCAAAGCCAAACCGAAGGTCGTGGTGTTGCCTGAGACACGTGCTGAGGTCTGTCATGTCTTAAAGACCTGTAAGGCGCATGGTGTGCCCGTGGTCGCCCGCGGCGCGGGGACCGGATTATCAGGTGGTGCCTTGCCGCACGCAGACGGTGTGTTGTTGGTGATGGCCAAATTCAATCGGATTCTCGAGGTTGATGCAGATGCGCGGATTGCCCGCGTGGAGCCCGGTGTTCGCAATCTCGCCATCTCAGAGGCGGTGAGTGATTTAAATCTCTACTATGCACCAGACCCGTCATCACAAATTGCATGCACCATCGGCGGCAATATCGCGGAGAATTCAGGTGGTGTGCATTGTCTCAAATACGGTTTAACGGTCCACAATGTGCTGTCTGTCACACTCGCCTTGGACGATGGGTCTGTGGTCACCGTTGGCTCAGATGCACTTGATTCAGCAGGCTATGACTTACTGGCTTTGAGTATCGGCAGTGAGGGGCTCTTAGGAGTTGTCCTCGAAGTCACAGTGAGGCTCTTGCCAAAGCCTGAAGAGATGCGTGTTGTGATGGCCGCTTTTGATGATGTCACCAAAGCCGGTGACTCGGTCGGCAACATCATCGCAGCCGGCATCATCCCGGCTGGGCTTGAAATGATGGACGGCCCTGCAGTGGCGGCTGTTGAAGATTTCGTGAAGGCGGGCTATCCCCTGGATGCTGAGGCGTTATTGCTCTGTGAAGTGGATGGAACGGTCGATGAAGTGGCTGACGAGCTCGAACGCGTTGAATCGATCTTGCGTGATTCTGGCGCCACCATGTTGCGTGTGGCGTCCGATGAAGCAGAGCGGTTACTGTTTTGGAAGGGACGGAAGAGCGCATTTCCAGCGGTAGGGCGCATCTCACCCGATTATTACTGCATGGACGGCACCATTCCCAGAAAGCATTTGTCGCTGGTTCTAAATCGCATGCGCGAGATGTCAAAACGCTATGGGCTTCGGTGCGCGAATGTCTTTCACGCCGGTGATGGGAATTTGCACCCACTGATTTTGTTTGATGCCAATGACCCCGAAGAGGTCCAACGCGCAGAGCAGTTTGGCGCTGAAATCCTCGAGCTCTCAGTCGAGGTTGGCGGGACGATTACAGGCGAGCATGGCGTAGGAGTCGAAAAGATCAATGAAATGTGTGTCCAGTTCTCATCCGATGAATTGACACAATTTCACAGCGTCAAAGCGGCATTTGATCCAACCGGTATTCTAAATCCAGGGAAAGCAGTGCCGACACTGAATCGCTGTGCTGAGTTTGGCAAAATGCACATCCACCACGGTCAGATGCCACATCCGGAACTGGAGCGGTTCTAATGGCCTTGATTGAACACATCTGCGGTCAATTGGCCGCCGGCGAGCCCGTGTCTGTTGTCGGCGGCAACACCAAAGCATTTCTCGGCGGTCGACTGGTCGATGAGCCACTGGCCATGACTGAGTATGCTGGCATTTTGAGCTACGAGCCGACTGAGCTTGTTCTATCTGCCAAGGCAGGGACGAGCCTGTCCGAGATTCAGCAGGTTTTGGATGAGGCAGGTCAAATGCTGCCTTTTGAGCCGCCTGTGTTCGGTGAGACATCCACCCTCGGGGGTATTATGGCCAGTGGACTCTCCGGTCCGAGGCGGATGCATCTTGGCAGTTGTCGCGATGCGATTCTTGGGGTGCGTTTAATCAATGGGCTCGGCCAGCACCTCAAATTTGGCGGCGAAGTGATGAAAAATGTCGCAGGCTACGACCTCTCGAGACTGTCTGTCGGAGCCCTCGGTACGCTTGGTGTTCTGACGGAAATATCGGTCAAGGTTCTCCCGCGCCCGGAAAAAGAAACCACGGTCGTCTGTGAGGTCAACCAGTCCGACGCATTGGCTTTACTGAGCACATTGGGACGGAAGCCATACCCGATATCGGCGGCCAGTTGGATTGATGGGCAATTGTATCTTCGAATCTCAGGCGCAGGTCGTGGCGTGGATGCGGCTGCAGAGGCTATCGGTGGCGCTTTGGTTGAGGATGCAGAGAGCCTTTGGCGGTCGATTCGTGACCTGACGCATCCCGTCTTTCAGTCGGCAGATCGCTGGTTGTGGCGGATGTCTGTGCCGCCAAATACCCCGGTTGATGGTTTACCAAGCGTTGCCTTTGACTGGGCCGGTGGACAACGGTGGGTGTTCGCTGAGCCAGATCGAATTGATGTGTTTGAGATGGCGGCTCGAGTCGGTGGTCATGCCACCTGTTATGCAAAAAACCGTCATGTTGGCACGGGGATGCAACCGCTTGAGAGTGGTGTACTGCGACTGAATCAACGCGTAAAAGAGGCGATGGATCCGCATGGACTGTTGAACCGAGGACGACTTTTGGAGGAGGCGCACTGATGCAAACCAATGTGGTTGAACGCTATGCCAATACAGCCGAGGGTCAAGAGGCTGAAGCGATCCTCAGAAAGTGTGTGCACTGTGGATTTTGCACGGCGACCTGTCCGACCTATCAGTTGTTGGGCGATGAACTCGACGGTCCGCGTGGGCGGATTTATCAGATCAAAGGCGTCCTTGAGGGCGAGCCTGCAACGCCTGAGATTCAGACGCACTTGGACCGCTGTCTCACCTGTCGCTCCTGTGAGACCACCTGTCCTTCGGGTGTCGATTATGGACGGCTTGCCGACATTGGTCGCAAGATCGTTGAAGAGGAGGTCGGGCGGAGTCTGTTGCAACGTCTGATTCGGCGTGCACTGATTGTTGTCATCCCCAATCGCCCGCTGTTCAGTGCACTTGTAAAGCTCGGTCAGTGGATGCGACCTGTGATGCCGTCGGTTATCCGAAAAAAGATTCCCAAACCAGAGCGGGCCGGTTCGTGGCCAACCACGACACACACCCGAACCATGTTGGTTCTGGATGCTTGTGCGCAGCCCTCGGCGACACCCAATGTCAACGCGTCTGCTGCACGCGTGCTTGATCAGCTCGGCGTCCAATTGATTCGTGCCCCCAAGGCTGGATGCTGTGGTGCGGTTGCGCATCACTTGAGTGACCATGCACGGAGTCTCGATGCATGTCGGCGGAACATCGATGCCTGGTGGCCTTACATTGAAGCCGGCGCAGAAGCCATTGTCATCACAGCCTCTGGATGTGGAGTCATGGTCAACGATTATGCCCACTTACTCGCCGATGATGCCGCCTATGCCGATAAGGCCAAGCGCGTGACAGCACTTGCCAAAGATCTGTCTGAGATTTTAAGCGACGAAGATCTCGGCCAATTGAAAGTGCGCAACCCCGGTACGATTGCGTTCCATTCGCCGTGCACACTGCAGCATGGACTGAAGCTCAATGGCACACCTGAAAAAATCCTGCGCGATTTGGGATTTGAGCTCAAGCCAGTGGCTGATTCACATTTGTGTTGCGGATCCGCAGGCACTTATTCCATTTTGCAACCTGACCTCAGCCAGAAGTTATTGAAGAATAAGCTCAAGGCACTCGAGGGCTCAGGAGCGCCGGCCATTGCTACGGCAAATGTGGGGTGTCAGTTGCATCTCTCCACCGGGGCCGAGACCCCGGTGAAGCATTGGATCGAATGGGTCGATCAGGCTATCCGCGCGTAAGCACGACCTTGCCCACGGCCTGTCCAGATTCGAGATGGGCATGGGCTTTTGCCACATCATGCACATTGAACTGCTGTGGATCCAAAACGGGTTTTAATTCCCCTTGCTCGACCAATGCGCGAAGCTTCTCAAGCCGCGGGCGGATACTGTGTCGATTCGCTGGATTGGCAACCTGTCCGACGAGGAATACGACATGCAGCGTCAGACTGCGCGCATGCATGGGCGAAAGATCATGTGTTGAACGGGCCGCAATGTTGACCACGGTGCCGCCAAAACGCGCGGCTTGGAAACTGGCGTCTAAATTGCCGCCACCGACCGTGTCAAACACAACGTCATATCCCCGTCCCTCGGTGTGGTGATTGACATACTCTTCGACTGTCTGTTCGGTGTAATTGATCACGGCGTCTGCACCTAAGGTGTTTGCGATCTGCGCTTTCGCCTCTGAACTCACGGTGGTATGCACAACCCCGCCCAAATGTTTGGCAATTTGGACCGCCACGTGCCCGACACCACCGGCACCTGCATGGACAAGCACCGAGTCTCCAGCACTGACATCGGCACGATCAGCCAATGCAAACCAGGCTGTCAGTGAGACCAAAGGCAGTGCGGCCGCCTCCGCGAAGCTTAAGTTTTTCGGTTTTTGAGTCACCAAGGCTGCATCGGTCAACATCCGCTCGGCCAAGCCACCGGACGGCAAGCCCTTAAAGCCTCCCGCGCATCCCCAGACCTCATCGCCGACTTTTAAGTGATCGACGCCTGCGCCGACTGCGGAGACAACACCTGCCACGTCTGCGTGCAAGCAGGCGGGCATCTCTGGCGTTGCTGGCGGGACCAGGCCGCCCCGAATTTTCAGATCAATTGGATTGACGCTGGTTGCGTGGACGTCGATGATGACTTGTCCCTCACCAACGGTCGGCTCAGCAACCTCTGTTTGGGTAAACACGTCTGGGCCGCCACAGGCCGAAATTGTCATGACTTTCATGGGTATTCCATCCAGTTTTGTTATGTTTGGGTGTTAGACTCCTCACTATGGCTATCGACCGCATTGAGATCAATCTTCAGGCGCAAATTTGTCGGGTCGTGTCTGCAAATCAGGTGACTGAATACGCCTGCTCAACGGCACTCAATGGCCCTGGCGAACGCGACGGCTCTGGGTGTACGCCGCGAGGACTGCATCGTATTCGGGCCATCATCGGTCGGGGATGTGCGCCGAACGCCGTCTTTGTCGGTCGACGACCGACCGGCGAAGTCTGGACCCCAGCACTGCATGCACTCGAGCCAACACGCGATTGGATCTTGGGTCGTATTTTGTGGCTTTGTGGTGAGGACGTGGGGTTCAACCGCGGGGGGGCAGTCGACTCGCAGCGGCGGTATATTTACATCCACGGTACGCCGGACTCTGAGCCCATGGGTATCCCGCGGTCTCATGGATGCATCCGGATGCGGATGCAGGATGTGTGTCAGGTTGCCGACGCGGTCACAGTCGGTTGTCCAGTGTTGATTACGGAATCACAGCATGATTGAACTTTTGATCGAATCGCTTTTGTCCTTACTCGAAGCTCCGCTTACAGGTCTCGGAATTGCACCGATTGCGGTGCTCCGCGGTGTGGAGCTCTTTGTGATCGTGCTGTTGACGGTCTTTGGGGCCTATTTCGTCCGTCGTTTTATCGTGTCGCTCAAACAGCGCGCCGAACGGACTAAAAGCAAATGGGATGACACCTTTTTTGCAGCACTCCAAGGTCCTGCCCGCACACTTGTCTGGGTGGTCGGGCTGACCTTCGCACTCGAGCGCGCTGCAGTTGGGCTCGACATCCAGACAATTTTTGCGCCGCTCCGTGCAGCCCTTGTTGTGGCGACCCTGACCTGGGCCTTGATTCGATTTATCGACCGCGTGCAACGACGCATGATGCGCGAGGCGGGTCCGGAAGATCTCGATCTGACCACTGTTGAGGCGATTGGCCGACTGATTCGGATTACGGTGTTAATCACCAGTGGCTTGATTATTTTGCAGACGCTTGGCTTCTCAGTCTCAGGTGTGCTGGCCTTCGGAGGCCTTGGCGGAATTGCGGTTGGTTTTGCTGCAAAAGACCTACTATCGAATTTCTTCGGTGGGTTGATGATCTTTTTAGACCGCCCCTTTGGTGTCGGTGACTGGGTGCGCTCTCCAGATCGTGATATTGAGGGGACGGTCGAGAGCCTCGGATGGCGTCTGACGACGATTCGGACCTTCGACAAGCGCCCGCTTTATGTCCCCAATGCCACCTTTTTATCGATCGCCGTTGAGAACCCCAGTCGCATGTCGCATCGGCGCATTTTTGAAACCATCGGCATTCGTTATGACGATGCAGCGCAATTGAAGGCAATCGTCTCTGATGTGGAAACGATGCTGAAACAGCACCCAGACATCGACAGTGATCAGACGCTGATGGTGTATTTCAATGCGTTTGGCGCGAGTTCACTGGATTTCTTCATCTATTGCTTCACCAAAACCACGGTGTGGACGGAGTATCATCGCGTGAAACAAGATGTGTTATTCCAGGTATACGACCTCATCAGCCAACAGGGTGCCGATGTGGCCTTTCCGACCCAGACATTGCATCTGCAAGTGGAGCCCGAGCAGGCTACTCCGATGCCTGCTCAATTGCCTCAGACGCAATGAGCACACCAAACGCCGGATGATCCAGGTAGTGCACGTCGGCCGAGGCCATTTTTCGGAATTCAGAGAGTCGGTAGACCTCGTCGATTGATGTGCCATCCGGCGCCATCCGAACACCGGCGCGGCTGACTCTCAAATCTGCGTCGAGCTCGATGAATCGATCAATAGACCATCGCATGTATCCATCGAGTGAGAAGTTGCCTGAGAGTCCCTGGATCCGAAACCAAGGGTTGTTGGCTTGGCCTTCTGTCAACGGGTGCACCCAGCGTGTATGAAATAGGATGCGCCCGCCCAGTTGCGACTGGATCCGTGAGGCTTCATTGGCGAGGACATGCGAGTAGTTGGGAAGTGCGCGCAGGTTTTGGTAATTCGTTTGCAGCGCGAAGTCGAAATCGAAATGCTGCTCGGGTCCGTCGGGTGCTTCGGTTGGAAACAACTCGCTGATCGAATGCACAGGTTCAGGACGGGCGAAGATCAACACTTCAAGCGCGTAGGGACGAACCTCCGCTACGACGTGCGATGCCATCATCCACAGGCTGAAGAGCGTGACAATTGATTTCATGCGGCCTTTGACCCACTCAACTGATCAAGCACCGTATGGGCCAATTTCAAACGTGTTTCTGTGTTGTGGGTTTCGGAAACGACTTTCATCGCCGTGGCTCCATCTAATTGATATTGGTGTGGCTTGGACTGTACCAGACTGATGAGAACCATTGGATCCACTTTGGTTTTTTCTCGGAATTCAAAGCGACCGCTTTGTGCACCCAAGGTGATCTGTTTGATGCCGAGAGCCTCGGCGCGCAGTCTGACTTCAGCTTGTCGGAATAAATTTTTTGCCTGCGGAGGCAGTAATCCAAATCGATCAATCATTTCGACCTCAATCTCCGACAACGCCTCTGTTGAGTCGGCCGAACTGATCCGCTTGTACAGCTCAAGTCGAATCGGAACATCGTTTAGGTAGTCATCCGGGATCAAGGCTGGAATCTTCAAGTCGACCTCGGTGTGATTGGATTCTGTTTGATCAAAATCCGGAGTGCGACCTTCCCGAATCGCGGTCACCGCCTCATCGAGCATTTCCATGTAAAGCGAGAAGCCGATGGTTTGCATATTTCCGGATTGATCTTCGCCCAAGAGCTCGCCTGCGCCTCGGATTTCCAGATCATGGGTGGCCAGTTGAAAACCGGCCCCGAGATCACTGGCTGCTTCGATGGCTTCCAAGCGCTTGAGTGCATCGGCCGTCATCGAGCGCGGGTCAGGAGTGAGCAGGTAGGCATACGCTTGGTGGTGGCTTCGGCCAACCCGGCCGCGGAGCTGATGCAGTTGGGCCAGTCCAAACTGATCTGCACGTTCAATCAAGATGGTATTGGCTGACGGGATGTCGATGCCCGTTTCGATGATGGTTGAGCAGACAAGGACATTGTAGCGCTTGTGGTAAAAATCACTCATGACATCTTCGAGTTCGCGCTCGCGCATTTGTCCGTGTGCGACGATCACCCGGGCCTCAGGAACGAGGTTTCGAATGTCATCGGCGGCGCGCTCAATCGATTTGACTTCGTTATGGAGCACATACACCTGACCGCCACGCAGCAGTTCGCGAAGAATGGCTTCTTTGATCAGTGCATTGTCTTTTTGTTTGATGAAAGTCTTCACAGAGAGCCTGCGCGCTGGAGGTGTTGCGATCACAGACAAATCACGGATACCCGCCATGGAAAGGTTTAAAGTCCGCGGGATAGGCGTGGCCGTCAGTGTCAGCACATCGATGTTTGCTCGAAATTTCTTCAGTGCTTCTTTTTGTGCCACACCAAATCGATGTTCTTCATCAATGATTAAGAGACCTAAATTTGGAGGTCGAACATCGCTGGTGAGTAACTTGTGGGTCCCGACTAAAATATCGACTTTGCCTGCATTGACTCGCTCGATGACCGCTTTGGTTTCTTTGGCCGATTTAAACCGACTTAACACCTCGACCACCACAGGCCATTCGGCAAACCGATCACGGAAGCTTTCGAAATGTTGTTGTGCAAGCAAGGTCGTTGGAACCAAGACGCTGACTTGTTTGCCGCTTGAGACCGATGCAAAGGCCGCGCGCATGGCGACTTCTGTCTTACCAAACCCAACATCACCACAGATCAGCCGATCCATGGGTTTGGGCGCTCTGAGATCTGCAAGTACCGCCTCAATCGAGGTGTCTTGATCTGGAGTCAGTTCAAACGGGAAGCCGTCGGCAAAGCGCGCATATTGTGCTTCATCAATGGCATGTGCATGCCCCTCACGGGCCGCGCGTCGAGCGTAAATATCCAAGAGTTCAGCCGCTTTGTCTCGGATCTCCTCAGCGGCTTTTTGTTTGGCTTTACTCCAACGGTCTGTGCCGAGCTTATGTGCAGTCACGTAGTCGGGGTCAGAGCCTGCGTATCGACTCAGGACGCCTAAATTGGTCACCGGAATGTACAGCTTAGATCCGCCTTGGTACTCGACAGTGACAAATTCATTCACGTCATCGCCCAAGGCGATGGTCTCAAGACCACGGTAATGACCGACACCGTGATCGATGTGCACAATCGGGTCACCGAGCTCGAGTTCAGACAGATCGCGAACAATCAGGTCGGTTGCGATCTCATGGTTTTTCCGGCGCCTGCGCTGAGGAATCCGTCGACCAAACAGCTGGCTTTCCGGAATCAGTGCCAGATCATCGACGATCAGCCCTCTTTCGAGGAGGCCAAGCGTCATCGATGGCTGTTCAAGGTTCCGGTCCAGTTCGCCAAGATGTGTAATCACTGCAGGGCGAATGCCGTGCTTAGCGAGCAGTTCCAATAAGGCCTCACGACGCCCAGCTGACTCCGCGATGAAGACGGTGTGATAGCCCTTGGCTAAAAAGTCCTTGAGTGGTCCAGTTGGATCGTCTGCCTGCGCGTTGAAAGCCACCTCAGGCAATGGTTTCAGCCGCGGATGTTGACCGGTGGCCGGTGCGATGACACAGCTTGCCAGCGGTTTCAGTGCGGCAAATAATTCTTCGGTGCGTAAGAACAGCCGCTCCGGTGGCAGGATCGGTTTTCTGCGATCGTATCTGAGACTTTCATAACGGGTGTTTACATCGCTCCAGAATTGTTCGAGTGCCTCGTGGATTGCGCCAACACGCACCGTGGTTGTCGCCTCGGGCAGGTAGTCAAACAGGGTGGCCATTTGGTTGTAGAACAGGGGTGCGTAGTACTCAATGCCCGGGGGCGCCAGCGCGGAAGAGACATCCTGATAGATCGAACAGTCTCGTGGGTTGCCCTCGAACGTCTCATGCCAATTCTGGCGAAAGGTGGCGATCCCGGTTTCGGTGAGTGGAATTTCGCGTGCAGGCAGCAGGGTGATGTCCTCGACCTTGGTGACGGTTCGCTGCGTGTCGGGATCAAAAGCGCGGAGACTCTCGATTTCTTGGTCAAAGAGCTCAACACGCAGCGGTTGCTGAGAGCCCATCGGAAACACATCTAAAATGGCACCACGGACGGCAAATTCGCCATGCTCGCGCACAGTCTCGACAGCATGATATCCGGCTTGCTCAAGCCGTCTTCGCTCTGCGTGTAGATCAAACCGGTCACCGGTTCGAAGCACAAAGGTTTGACCGCTCAGGTGGGTTTTTGGCGGTAAACGATGTGCCAGCGTCTGAATGGGTAAGATCAAAATGCCGCGATCAATCGCTGCCAATTGGCTAAGCGCTTTCAGCCGCTCTGAAACGATGTCTTCATGCGGTGAAAAACTGTCATAAGGCAGCGTTTCCCAATCCGGCAAGCTTAAGATGGGCAGGTCGCTTGCACCCTGTGCCTCTCCGGCATCGTCGAGAATATGCTCCTGCCCCAACAAGCAATGTAAGGCATTGGCGAGCATGTTGGCGTCTTGAGTTTTCTCAACAATCACCAAGACCAGCTGATGGGCCTGGATGGCCAAGTCAGCGACTAAGACAGCCGTCGCCTCAGGCGGTGCTGTATCAATGGTGATGGAGGGGCCGCCCGGTGCGGGGCGTGTGTCTATCAGTGGTGGGTCAAATATCAGCATCTGTGGGTCTGGTTTGGTTTCGGCGTAGAGTATAGGCGAGAATCGATAACTTGGCTTAGAAGGAATCCCATGACGACTCTGGTCTATGATGCAGGAATGCTTGGATTTCAAGCGCTCGCGCCCTTGGATGCGAAACAGCGTGCGTATTCCGGTCGATCCATACCGGACGCTGTCTTGGCTGATGCAGATGCTGTCTTTGTGCGCTCCACGACCGAGATTGACGTGTCGCGGCTGCCTGAATCCGTGACCTTCATTGGCACAGCGACCATCGGCGTCGATCACCTTCCACTGGAAGCGCTTGCGGCTCGCGGAATTGAAGTGGCTTCGGCACCCGGGTGTAATGCCTGGGCCGTGACGGATTATGTGCTCTCAACCTTGGCAGCCTGGGCTGAGGCGCGCGGACGTGATCGCGACAGTTTGACACTCGGCGTCGTGGGCGTCGGCCATGTCGGTGGGCTCTTGGTCAAACGCGCTGAGGCGCTTGGTCTCCGGTGCGTACTGACCGATGCACCCAAGGCGCGGAACGGTCTGTGTCCGCGCCACCAATCGCTGACGTCTGTGTTAGGCGAGGCGGATGTTATCAGTGTGCACGTACCGAAAATCACCGCAGGTCGTGATTGCACGACAGCGCTCCTGAAAGAGGACGACCTCCGCGCCGTTCGACCCGGCGGTTTGATCATCAATGCCGCGCGAGGCTCGGTGATTCCAGAGTCTGCGATATTGGCGTCGGTTGAACTCGATTGGGCGCTCGATGTATTTCCAGAGGAGCCTGTCATTTCAGAAGCGCTTTTACAACGTGCTTGGCAAGTGACACCCCATATTGCCGGACACTCGGTGGAGGGGAAATTCAATGGCACCCGTGCAGTCTTGGAGGCCTGGTCGGCACACTCCGGTCAGCCGCTTCAGCAATTGGATGTCCACACCTATTTAAACACCATTGCCACACCTGAGCTCCCTCGGGGGGCGGATGTCTGGTCGGATGTGCGCGCACAGTGTTCATTGATGTCAGTGGATCGTGCACTTCGACACGCACTCGCGCATCACACAGAGTCCGCGGCTGCATTTGATGCCTGTCGGAGTCAGTACGTCCTGCGCCGTGAATCGAAGAATTCTGTTTATTAAACGAATTTTTTGTTTTGCATTGCACAAAATTTATCTTATACTTTGGTCTCGATTTGTCTGAATGGAGTCATTCAATGCGAGTCAAGTTAGCAGATTGGGATGGGAGTGCCCGTGGCGATTCGGTCGCTCGGCGAGGCATGCGTGCCGATGAGATCGATGCCTTGGTCAAACACGGACGGCTTGCTCGCTTACGTCCCCTGTATACGCTCTATCACATGGTGGCGAATTTTTGCGTTTTTTGTCGCTGGCGCGGTGAAATCCACATGACCGGCCATCGACTCGGGCCAAAAAAACGGACGTTACTGTTTCAGGCGAAGCATTAGCCAAGAATCGGCGCGAGCCAGCGGGCATTGTCATCCTCGGATTCTTGGCGCAGTGCACTGTAGGTTGTCAGCTGATCCCGCCCAATGGTGCCGAGGGTGAAATAGCGTGCATCGGGGTGTGCAAAATAAAACCCACTGACTGATGCAGTTGGCCACATGGCCAGGCTTTCTGTCAGTGAAATTCCGGTTGCCGCCTCGACATCCAGCAATGTCCAAAGTGTGTGTTTTTCTCGATGATCAGGGCATGCGGGATATCCCGGTGCCGGGCGGATGCCACGATAGTGCTCTCGTATCAGCGCTTCGTTGGACAGCGCTTCATCCGGCGCATATCCCCAGAACTCAGTGCGTACCCGCCGATGCAAATGCTCTGCAAAGCTTTCAGCGAATCGATCTGCCAGCGCTTTTAAAAGAATCGCACTGTAGTCATCGTGTTCGGCCTCAAATTTGGCGACAGGTGCATCAATGCCATGGCCGGTGGTGACGGCAAAGGCACCGATGTAGTCGATCTTCCCTGAGTCTGCCGGTGCAATAAAGTCAGCAAGACACAGTTGTGGTTGTCCATCTGGCATGGGCCGCTGTTGTCGGAGCCAATGCGTTGTCTGAAGTACCTTTGAGGTGTCATCGGGATCAAGAATTAAAATGCTGTTGCCTTCAGACACTGCAGGGAAGCAGCCAAATACAGCATCGGCGCGCAACCACTTTTCATCAATCAGTTGATCGAGCATGGTTTGTGCGTCTTCAAAGAGTTTCCGAGCCTCCGGTCCTTTGCGCGGATCATTTAAAATATCAGGGAATTTGCCACTGAATTCCCAGGCATTGAAAAAGGGCATCCAGTCGATGGTGTCGAGAAGTGCATCGAGGGGATAGTCGTTCAGGACGGCGCGCCCCAACACCTTCGGCACGGCGATGGTTTCTTCATCGAATCGTAAGTCGGCGCGCTTGCCGTTGGCTGATTCAATGTCGATCAGTTTTTTCGGGGTCTTCCCAGCATGGGCGGCCCGTTTGGCTTCGTGTTCTGTGACGATTTGAGCGTGATAGGCGGCACGCTCGTCACTTAACAGTTTCGAGGCCACGCCAACCGCACGGGATGCATCTTTGACGTAAATGACAGGCCCTGAGTACGCCGGATCGATCTTGACTGAGGTGTGCGCCGGTGAGGTGGTTGCACCCCCAATCAAGAGTGGACACGTAAAGCCCTGGCGCTCCATTTCAGAAGCCACGGTGACCATTTCATCGAGCGAGGGGGTGATTAATCCAGATAAGCCAATGATGTCGGCATTGTGTTCTTTTGCGGCATCCAAAATGGTTTGCGTTGGCACCATGACGCCGAGGTCAATCACTTTGAAGTTATTGCACTGAAGCACCACCCCAACAATGTTTTTGCCAATGTCGTGCACATCGCCTTTGACGGTGGCCATGATGATGACGCCGTGTTCGCCACTGGTGTCGCCAGCAGCTGCCTTTTCCTCTTCGATGTATGGAATGAGGTGTGCGACTGCTTTTTTCATGACGCGCGCACTCTTCACCACCTGTGGTAAGAACATCTTTCCAGCACCAAAGAGGTCACCGACCGTATTCATGCCGTCCATCAAGGGGCCTTCAATCACATCCAGTGGACGGGTCGCCTCAAGTCGTGCTTCTTCGGTGTCCTCGACAACAAAGCTGTCGATTCCTTTGATCAACGCATAAGCCAGTCGCTCCTGAACAGGCGTGGATCGCCATTCGGCCACCGTGTCATCGACTTCGGCTGTACCTACATTGTAGGTCGGGGCTGCCTCGACCAACCGTTCGGTTGCGTCACTGCGCCGGTTTAAGATCACATCCTCAACCAAGGTTTTCAGTGCAGGCTCAATGTCCTCGTAAATAGCCAGTTGTCCGGCATTGACGATGCCCATGGAGAGGCCGTTTTGGATGGCGTGATACAGAAACACCGAGTGCATGGCCTCACGGACGGGATTATTGCCACGAAATGAAAAGGATACATTTGAAATTCCGCCTGAGATTGACACATGCGGACAGGCGTCTGTGATGTCCTGACAGGCCGCAATAAAATCCAACGCATAGGCATCGTGCTCTTCAATCCCTGTAGCCACAGCAAATACGTTGGGGTCAAAAATGATGTCCTCAGGCGGAAAGCCAACGGTCTCGGTCAAGATGGTGTAGGACCGCTTACAGATGTCACGTTTTCTTGCCTGGGTGTCGGCTTGTCCGTCTTCGTCAAAGGCCATCACTACAACGGCAAAGCCGTATTGCCTGATTTTCTCTGCCTGCGCGATGAATTGCGCCTCACCTTCTTTCAGCGAGATTGAGTTGATAATGCCTTTCCCCTGCACGCACTGCATGCCGGCTTCGAGGATGTCCCACTTCGAGGAGTCGATCATCACCGGGACGCGGGAAATATCAGGCTCTGAGGCAATTAAATTCAGGAAGGTCACCATGGCTGACTTCGAATCCAGCATGCCCTCGTCCATGTTGATGTCGATAATTTGCGCCCCGTTTTCGACCTGTTGTCGCGCGACCGAGAGGGCTTCATCAAACTGTCCCTCTAAAATCAACCGCTTAAACATGGCTGAGCCGGTGACGTTGGTCCGCTCACCGACGTTGATAAAGCCTGTGGTGTCATCTGCGACAAAGGGCTCGAGTCCGGATAAGCGCATCACGGGCGGATGCGTTGGGATCGCTCGCGGTGTGGTCTGTGTGACCCGCTCGCTGATCTGTCGGATGTGCTCTGGCGTGGTTCCGCAACAGCCGCCGATGATATTGACAAGGCCTGCTGAGGCGTATTCGGCAACGATGTCGGCCATTTCAGCGGCTTCGAGATCATACTCGCCAAATTGATTGGGGAGTCCTGCATTGGGGTGTGCCGAGACATGGGTATCGGCGACACGCGATAGATCAGCCAGAAATGGTCTGAGTTCTTTGGGCCCGAGTGCGCAGTTCAAGCCGACACTCAGCGGTTTGGCATGGCGTACGGAGAACCAAAACGCCTCAGTGGTTTGTCCAGACAGCGTGCGTCCTGAGGCATCGGTGATGGTGCCTGAAATCATAATTCGGATTTGGATGCCTGTGGCGCGGGCGACTTCATCGATGGCATAGAGTGCCGCTTTGGCGTTGAGGGTATCAAAAATGGTCTCAACCAGAATTAAATCGGCGCCGCCCTCGAGCAGTGCTTCAGTGGCCTCCATGTAGGTTTCAACCAATTGCATGAAGGTAATGTTTCGTGCTCCCGGGTCGTTGACATCCGGACTGATTGAACAGGTGCGGTTGGTTGGCCCAAGAACCCCTGCAACGAGTACAGGCCGGTCAAATGAGTCTGCTACATTGCGTGCAAGGCTTGCTGCCTCGCGGTTGAGTTCAGCGACAAGGGATTCCATCGCGTAGTCGGCCATTGAGGGCCGATTGGCGTTGAAGGTGTTGGTCTCAATAATGGATGCGCCGGCTTCGATGTATTGCCGATGAATAGAGGCAATCAAATCCGGTTGAGTCAGGGTTAACAGGTCGTTGTTGCCCTTTAAATCACTGGGGTAGTCAGCAAACCGAGTGCCTCGGTAGTCGGATTCACCAAGGCCCGCGCCCTGGATCATGGTACCCATGCCACCGTCTAATATGACAATTTGCTCGCCAAGCGCTGTTTCGAGCCAGTCGATGCGTTGGTCTCGGGTCATGATGCCTGCACTCCCAAGGCATGGCAGACCGCAAAGCTTAAGTCTGCGCGATTCAAAGTGTAAAAATGAAAGTCATCCACGCCCTCACGACGCAGCGCCTCAGCCTGGTTGACGGCGACGTGGGCGGCAATGAGTTGGCGAGTGGTCGGGTCTTCATCGAGCCCCTCAAATAACCTCGCCAAGCTCTTCGGGATAGTGGCACCACAGGCACCGGCAAACCGAACCAGTGTGTTGAAGTTGGTGACCGGCAATATGCCCGGAATCAGCTCGACTTCGATACCAGCTGCTGCCACACGATCCCGAAACCGCAAATAACACGCATTGTCGAAGAAGAATTGGGTGATCGCACGGTGCCCGCCGGCGTCGACTTTGCGGCGTAAGTTCTCAAGATCTGCCTCACTGGACACTGCCTGTGGATGGGTTTCTGGATAGGCGCCAACAAACAGCTCAAACGGGTGTCGTTCAAGCAAGCCCGACACCAAGTCAGATGCATAGGCATAGCCCTCTGGATGCGGCTGATATTGGGCCTCTGCGCCGCCTTCGGGATCGCCTCGAAGTGCCACCAGCGAGCGCACTCCAAGATCCCAGTAACTGTCTGCGATCGCATCGATTTCGGCACGCGGTGCACCCACACACGTCAGGTGTGGAACAGCTGGCAGCGTGGTGTCTTCGAGGAGACGGGCGATGACTTGATGTGTGCGCTCTCGGGTCGAGCCATCCGCACCGTAGGTCACAGATACAAATTCGGGGTTCAAAGGCGCCAAGCGCTCAACCGTTTTCCACAGTGCGGCTTCGGCAGCCTCAGTTTTTGGTGGAAAGAATTCAAACGAGACCTTGGGTGCACTCATGCGCGTTCCTTTGTTTTTTCAGACACCAGGAGACTGATATCCAGTGCGTCACCTGGCAGGATGTTGGTGGTTTGGATGGCGAGTCCGGCGTCTTCGATCCAACCTCGAATCTCGGAGATTTCAATACCCACTGCAGGTGCTTGGGTGGCTGTTTGGGATTGGGTGAAGGCCACCAATAACAGGCGGCCGCCCGGCTTTAACACACGCGTCGCTTCTTTGATCAACGCATCTGGATTGTCCGCAAAATACAACACCTGATCGATCGTCACCGTATCGAAATGGCGTGCCGGAAAGCGCATTTGATACATGTCCTCTTGGCGGACGGTCAGGTGTGCAAGTCCAGCCTCAGCCAACACAGTGCGGGCGACCATGACCATTTTTTTCGACAAATCGATGCCCACGCCACTCGCAGCCAATGGTCCTGCAAGTTTCAGCATGCGACCTGTGCCGGTGGCGATATCGAGGAGGTGTCCAACTGGTTTGTCGCCGAGTGCCTCGTGAACCGCTGTTTCAAATCGTGCGGCATCACCATGGTATTCATGGAGTTTCAACCAATCGGGTACCTCGGTTTCCACGAAGGATTCAGAGAGCTTGGCGCGCGCGGCCTGAAGTTCATCAAGTCGGGCAGCATCGAGTCTCATTTGTTCATCTTCCGATGGAACGCCATCCAAGATGCGTTGGATCAGTGCCTGTTGGGCTCCGTCGCGTGTGAGTCGATAAAACACCCAGTGTTGTTCTCGAAAACTCTCTAAAATCCCTGCGTCTTGCAATAACTTCAGATGGCGCGATACGCGCGGTTGTGACTGACCGATGATGCGCATGAGTTCACTGACAGTGAGTTCGCCTCGGGCGCACAGACGCGTCAAACGAAGGCGTGTGGGTTCTGCAACCGCCTTTAATGCGTCAATATAGTCGTCGAATGATGTCCACATGCTGGATATAATAATATAAAGATATCCTTATGTTCAATAGGAGAGTGCATGACTGAGCCCACTGTTCGATTTCATACCGATGCGTTACACCACGATGACGGGGTATTGGGCGTGGCGACCCTCGACCGGCCGAAGGCCCTGAATGCCCTTGATCATCAGATGATTCGAGAGTTACTTGAGATTGTTGCGCGTGTTGAGGCTGACCCGACCATTCGAGGTCTCTGGATTGAGTCATCCGCAGAAAAAGCGTTTTGTGCCGGCGGTGATGTTCGAGATGTCACCAATCAAGGACAGCGGGGTGGGCTGACCGATTTGTCGCATGCATCTGATTACCTGGCCGATGAGTATCTGCTGGATGTTGCATTAAGACTCTGTACAAAACCGGTATTTGCCTGGGGAGACGGTTACATCATGGGTGGCGGCATGGGTGTGTTTCAGGGGGCGGATGTGCGCTTTGTGACTGAACATTCCAATCTTGCGATGCCTGAGGTTCGTATTGGCTTCGTGCCCGATTGCGGAGGCAGTTGGTTCTTGCATCGTGTTCCGGGTGGACTTGGCATCTGTTTATCAATGAGCGGGGTGACGGTGTCAGCCGCTGATGCCTGTTGGTTGAATCTGGCCGATTGGCTCATGCCTCGGGTTGAAAAAGATACGCTGTATCAATCCATTCTTGGGTTGCCTTTTGCACACAAGGCCACCGCGCTGAGCTCGCTCGGGTCTCAGTTAGCAGCAGCCACCGGTGAGGCGCCGCGACAAGGGCCTTGGGAGACACATGGCTTGAAACTCGCGCATGCGATCCGCCATCAGACGCCCAAAGGTGTGTGGTCTGTGATGCAGCATTGGCATCACGAGGTGCCTGAATTATTTGTCGGTCTTGAGCAGGCAAGTCCAGGCGCGTCCTTGGTGGCTGGGGCTCAATTTCAGCGGTCGCGCTATGGAAGTTTGATGGATGCTGTTATCCAAGAACATGACATTGGGATGCGCATGTTGACTGATGGGGAGTGGTGCGAAGGAGTCCGAGCGCTCTTAATCGACAAAGACAAAAATCCACAATGGCGTTTTTCAAAGATCGAGTCTGTGACTGAGGACTGGATTGAAGCGATGTTAGCCCCCATGATTTGGTCAGATGGCCATCCACTCCGACATCGATTACAGAGCCACGGCTATTTCCACCAATAACATGATTTAAAAAGGATGCATTGCATGAACGTCGCATTTTTAGGCTTAGGTGTCATGGGATACCCCATGGCAGGCCACTTGGTATCTCAAGGACATTCAGTCACGGTATATAACAGAACAGCCGACAAGGCAGACCAGTGGGTATCAACCCACGGAGGCACATCGGCAGACACACCCAAAAAGGCAGCCGTCGGTCAGGATATTGTGTTCGCCTGTGTCGGGAACGACGATGATGTGCGCAGCATCACCTTGGGCGAAGACGGTGCTTTCGCGGGGATGAGTGAGGGATGCATCTTTGTTGATCACACCACGGCGAGCGCTGAGGTGGCGCGTGAACTGGCTGAGGTTGCCAGTCGTCAACATCTGGTCTTCATGGACGCCCCGGTCTCCGGTGGCCAACAGGGTGCAGAAAACGGCGCACTCACTGTCATGGTGGGAGGAGAACAAGCGCATTTTGATCGGGTGGCGCCCGTGATTGATGCTTACGCCAAAGCCTGCACCCTGATGGGACCTGTCGGCAGTGGTCAACTGACAAAAATGGTCAATCAAATCTGTATTGCCGGGCTTGTCGAGGCGCTCTCTGAGGGTCTGTCGTTTGCACGGGCTGCAGGGCTTGATGCCCACAAGGTGGTGGATGTCATCAGTAAAGGCGCCGCTCAATCTTGGCAGATGGAGAATCGCTACCAAACCATGCTCGCCGATGAGTTTGCACATGGCTTCGCGGTGGATTGGATGCGCAAAGACCTGTCGATTTGTTTGGCTGAGGCCCGTAAAAACGGCGCCGCCTTGCCAATCACGGCAGCGGTCGATCAACTCTACGGTGAAGTCCAAGCCATGGGTGGGGGGCGTTGGGATACCTCGAGTTTATTCGCACGACTTGAGGCCATGCGCACGCACAGTGACCACTGAGCCCTATGATGCCTGCATTCGTTGGTTGACGCGTCGAGAGCACTCGCGCGTTGAGCTCGCGCGAAAGCTCGCAGATCGGTTTGCGGATGTGTCGACAGACACCCTTGACGAGGTGCTGGACCGGTTGGTTGAACAGGGTCTGCAATCCGATCATCGATTTGCCGAGATGCTCATCCGAACCCGTCTTCATCAGGGTCAGGGTCGTCTGAAGATCATCCGTGAATTGGCAACGCACCAGATCGATGCGTCGGATGTATCGGATCTCTGGGCAGATGGAGACAGCGAAGCCGAGCGATGTCAGGCCGCACTTGAAAAATGGATGCGGGGGAAGGCTGAGCCCGACCGCGCCAAGGCACTTCGATTTTTAGCATCGCGTGGATTTGAATTTTCCGATGCAACCGAGGCAGTCAAAGCGATTTTCCGTTAAGCTTTCGCATCTCCAATCGATCAAGACACACACATTGATATGAAAAGCGCTGAAATTCGGTCCGAATTCCTTCAATTCTTTGCAGAGCACGGCCACACCGTGGTGCGTTCGAGCCCGCTGATTCCTGGGAATGACCCGACGTTGCTTTTTACCAATGCCGGCATGGTGCAGTTCAAAGATGTCTTCACAGGTGACGAGGCGCGCGCCTACAGCCGAGCAACGACGTCACAGCGCTGCGTGCGCGCTGGCGGCAAACACAATGATCTTGAAAACGTCGGCTACACCGCGCGACATCACACGTTTTTTGAGATGTTAGGCAACTTCAGTTTTGGTGACTACTTCAAAGAAGAGGCCATTCGATTTGCCTGGGACTTTTTGACCAAGCGGTTGGGTCTTCCAGAGGACAAGCTGTGGGTCACGGTGCACACCAGTGACCAAGAAGCTGAGGATATTTGGATCAACACCATTGGTGTCGATCCGGCTCGATTCTCGCGTCTTGGTGACAAAGATAATTTCTGGTCGATGGGCGACACCGGTCCATGCGGTCCATGCAGTGAGATTTTCTACGATCACGGACCGGAGGTGCCAGGTGGCCCGCCGGGCTCACCGGATGATGATCTGGATCGCTATATTGAGATTTGGAACCTTGTCTTCATGCAGTTTGAGCAGGCAGCCGATGGCACTCGAACACCGCTCCCCAAGCCGTCAGTTGATACCGGGATGGGTCTTGAGCGCATTGCAGCGGTCATGCAGGGCGTGCATTCAAACTATGAAATTGACTTATTTCAGGCGCTTTTGAAGGCGGCAGCCAACGCAACCAAGACCGAGGACTTGGAAGCGAAGAGCTTGCGTGTGATCGCAGACCATATCCGAAGCTGTGCATTTTTGATTTGCGATGGCGTGCTGCCTTCCAATGAAGGACGCGGCTATGTTCTGCGCCGGATCATTCGTCGCGCCATCCGCCATGGTCATAAACTCGGTTGTGAACAGGCCTTTTTCCACAAACTCGTCCACCCCTTGGTCGCTGAAATGGGCGAGGCCTATCCTGAACTTCGAGATGCAGAAGACCGTATTGTGTCGGCCTTAAAACAGGAAGAAGCCCAGTTTGCGAAAACACTCGATGCGGGCATGAAAGTGCTTGAAGATGCCATTGCCGATCTGCCGACTAAGCAACTGCCGGGTGAGCTGATTTTCAAACTGTATGACACCCATGGGTTCCCGGTGGATCTGACCAATGACATCGCCCGCGAGCGGGATCTTGAGCTGGATATTGAAGGATTTGAGGCGGCCATGGCGAGCCAGCGTGAGAAGTCACGACAGGCATCGAATTTTGCCGGTGATCAGCAGATCAAGCTGGACCTCGATGGAGCCACTGAGTTTTTAGGATACACACACCTTGAGGCGTCCGGTGTGATTCTCGCTTTAGTCAAGGATGGTGTGTCGGTGAATGCCCTCAATCCAGGTGAATCCGGATGGGTTGTTTTGAATCAGACGCCGTTTTACGCCGAGAGCGGGGGGCAGCAAGGGGACTCAGGCAGCCTGATCTCCAATGACGCAGCCTTTCAGGTCACGACCACGCAAAAAATTGGCAGTCATTTTGCTCATCAGGGCAGTCTGACCATGGGCCAATTGAACGTGGGCGATTCCATCTCAGCGCGCGTGGAAGGCCCAAGACGCACTGAGACCGCATTGAATCACTCGGCAACGCATTTGTTGCATGCGGCGCTCCGTCAGGTATTGGGGACGCATGTCACGCAAAAGGGCTCCTTGGTGACACATGAGCGCACGCGCTTTGATTTTTCGCACACCGCACCGGTGTCGTCTGAGGAATTGAGGGCCATCGAGGATCTCGTGAATGATGAGATTCGCAAGAATCATCCGGTACAGACACAGTTGATGCCCATTGATGAAGCCAAGGCGGCCGGTGCGATGGCATTGTTTGGTGAGAAATACGACGATGAGGTGCGTGTCCTGTCGATGGGTGAGTTTTCGATTGAACTGTGCGGCGGCACGCATGTACAACGCACCGGTGATATCGGATTATTCAAAATTGTTTCAGAAAGTGGCGTCGCAGCCGGCGTGCGTCGTATTGAGGCAGTCACAGGAGCCGGCGCGCTCGCTGTGATGCGTGGGCTTGAAGCGACGGTGCAATCTGCGGCCCAGACGCTGAAAACGGCGCCGGATACACTCCTTGATAAATTGGATCAGCTCAATGCACGCTTAAAGGCATCTGAAAAAGACATTGAGCGGTTGCAAATGAAATTGGCGACACAGGCCGGTGGCGATTTGCTCGATGACGTCGTTGAGGTCGGCGGCATCCAATGTCTGGTGTCCACCTTGGATGGCCAAGATCCTAAAACATTGCGCGACACCTTAGATCGCGTGAAGAACCGGCTCAATCAAGGCGTTGTGGTGTTGGCCACTGTACGGGGTGACAAGGTCAATTTAATTGCAGGTGTCACCGACAACTTGACCGATCGTATCAAAGCCGGTGAGTTGATTGGATTTGTCGCTGAGCAAGTGGGCGGTCGCGGTGGCGGGCGCGCGGACATGGCGCAGGCCGGAGGAACCGAACCGCAGTCGTTGCCAGAGGCCTTGGACTCGGTTGCCGGTTGGCTTGAGCAGCGACTGAATTAGGATCAAGGATGGCATTAATCGTACAAAAATACGGCGGGACCAGCGTCGGGACCGTTGAGCGCATCCAAGGGGTTGCGCGTAAAGTCAAAGGCTTCCGCGAGGCAGGACACGATGTTGTCGTGGTGGTCTCTGCCATGAGTGGTGAGACCAACCGGTTGATCGGGTTGGCCAATGAGATCTCAGATCGACCGATCCCACGGGAAATGGACGTACTGGTTTCAACCGGTGAGCAGGTCACGATTGCGCTCTTGTCGATGGCGCTCAGTGAACTGAACTGCAATGCCAAATCATACACCGGTGGACAGGTGCGGATTCATACAGACTCCGCGCACACCAAGGCGCGGATCCAAGCCATTGATGACGCCAAGATGCGCACAGATTTGGATGCCGGTTCGGTCGTCATTGTGGCTGGATTTCAGGGCATGGATGCAGACGGTAACATCACCACCTTAGGACGTGGCGGCTCGGATACCACAGCGGTTGCCTTGGCGGCGGCTCTCGGTGCTGATGAGTGTCAGATTTACACCGATGTGGATGGGGTCTATACCACCGATCCCCGTGTCGTGGATCAGGCGCGCCGGTTACCCAAAATCACCTTTGAAGAGATGCTTGAGATGGCGTCTCTCGGATCCAAAGTGTTGCAGATTCGATCTGTTGAATTTGCAGGAAAATACAACGTGCCACTGCGTGTGCTGTCCACCTTTGAAGAGGGGCCTGGCACACTGATTACGACCGAGGAGTTGGATTCCATGGAACAGCCAGTGATTTCTGGTATCGCTTTTAACCGGGATGAGGCCAAGCTGACATTATTAGGTGTGCCTGATGTGCCGGGTGTGGCGGCCAAGATTTTGGCACCGATTGGCGCGCAAAATATCGAAGTCGACATGATCGTACAAAATGTGGGGGCGGATCAGACCACCGATTTCACCTTTACCGTGCATCGAAACGATGTAGAGACCGCCTATGAGGTCTTAGAGGGTGTGTCGGCGGCCTTGGGTGCACGCGAGGTCCGCAAGGACGCCAAGATCTGCAAGGTCTCGGTAGTGGGTGTCGGGATGCGCTCTCATGCAGGCGTGGCCAGCCAAATGTTTGAAACCTTGGCTGCTGAGGGCATCAATATTCAGATGATTTCCACCAGTGAGATCAAAATCTCAGTGGTGGTGGATGAGAAGTATTTGGAGCTGGCCGTCCGCGCATTGCATTCCGCGTTTGACTTGGCAGACGAGGATGTCCGCGACGACACCTGATGCCTTTGCAGGCATCGATCGTCTGTACGGACAGGGCGCCTATGCTGTGTTTCAGGCGGCTCACGTGGCGGTTGTTGGCGTCGGTGGTGTCGGTTCTTGGGTGGTTGAGAGCTTGGCGCGCTCGGGAGTCGGTCATCTCACACTGGCTGATCTTGATGATATCTGCGTCACCAACACCAATCGCCAAGTGCACACCACGCGCGACACCATTGGCCAGTCGAAAATTGAAGCCATGGCGCATCGCGCACAGGCCATCCATCCTCAGCTTCAGATCTCCCTGATCCATGGGTTTGTCACTGAAAAGACAGTGGCTGAACAGATTACCGATCGGTTGGATTACGTCATTGACTGTGGTGACAATCAGATGGCGAAGTCCGCGTTGATTGCCCATTGTCGTCGCCTGCGCATCCCGGTGCTGACCGTTGGCGCGGCCGGCGGGCGCATCGATCCATCAAAAATCCAAGTGCGCGACCTGTCGAAGACAGATGGCGATGCGCTCTTGGCATCCGTCCGCCAGACGCTTCGTAATCGCCATGGCTTTTCACGAACGCCTGGGAAGCGTTTTTCGGTGCCGGCTGTGTATTCCGATGAACAAACGCGCTATCTCCAAGCCGATGGTCAAATCGGCCAGCAAAAACCGGGAGGTGCGAGCCGCCTCGATTGTGCTGGAAGCCTGGGCGCGGTGACACATGTGACAGCGACCTTTGGGTTCTATGCGACAGCCCGGGTGCTGGATGATTTACTCACTCAACGACTGCGAGCGTCAGACTTGGCCAGTGACTGATCCAGTCGGATGATGGATCCGGGTCGGGCGCGATCACGACACCGCTGATGAGATAGGTGTCAGCACTCGGCAAGTCCAATGTAACCTGGCCGCTTGCATTGGTGTAGGCCTCATCCACCACAGCGCGATCACTGTAGCGAAACGCTTTGATGAGGACATCGTCCTTGGGGTGATCTGTGGTGTGTAATTGAAAGGTGTGCGCGCCCGGAGTCAGTCGATCAAAGCGGCCTTGACGCACGATTTCAAAGGGCATGGTTTGGGTCAGTCGGTCTTCAAACGGCCCCGGGCCAACGGTCACCAAACTTTTTGCTGTGCGGATGTAGTGCTCGGTGACAGGGGTGACCTGTTGAATCTCGGGGTGGCGCGCCAGTTGGCGCGCCAAGCCATCGAGTTCAACATAGTCCGGCCAGCGGACGTCACCTTCGGAGAACCGGATCACCGACGGAGCGGTCCAGTGCATGATTTGATTCAAGCCTGTGGTTGGCGTGATTGTGGCAGCAGGCCGTGAATCACCGAGTACTCCTGAGATGGTTTCGGTGGTCTGGTTGACCAATGCAAAGGCCTGAATCTCACTCGGCAGATACGACTGTGGGCTGCCGCGAAAGGTTTCACCGACTCGGAGTGTGACTTCGACAGGCGCGGGTGCGTCCAGGTGATGGGTGCTGGGTTCAATCCAAAACTCATGTGCGCTTGCAGACACACTCAGACTCAGCGCCGCAATGAAGTATCCGAATTTCTGGTGTATCGTCATGGCCCGATTATCCCGTGGTGTCATTGAGTGAGTATCGTACATCGTACCCTGTTTGGTTTGTTGTTGGGCCTTGTGTCGATGGGCGCAATGGCACATGAAATGCGCCCGGCCATTGCCACCATCCAGCTTGAAGCCGATGGGGTCTTTGAACTGACGCTCGAGACCAACCTTGAGGCCTGGATGGCGGACGTCAATCCGACACTCAGTGATACCGATGATTCCCCCAATGTGGATGCCTATGATCGGCTTCGCGCGTTGTCGGCCGAGGCATTGGCGGCGGAATTTGCCCCTCAGTTCAGTGCCTTTGCGCGGGCAGTGGATATCCGCTCCGACGGCCAACGCATTCGGTTGACCACGATCGGTCTTGATGTGCTTCCTGAGGCCGATCCAGAGCTGCCACGCGATACTCAAATCCGATTGGTGGGTGCGTTGCCTGATGGCGCGCAGACCCTAAGCTACGCAACCGGTGATGCGCTGCCTGATACAGCAGTGCGGGTATACCTCGGTGAGGCTGAGCCGTCTGTCCAATACGTGCGTCATGGTCAAACCTCAGACCCCTTTGTATTGCGTGAAGGTGTGACTCGATCCGTCACAGCCATTGTTTGGGAATACATCGAACTGGGCTTTACCCACATCGTACCCAAAGGCTTGGATCACATCGTCTTTATTCTCGGCTTGACGCTCATCTCCAAGCGCTTGATTGATCTGGTGATTCAGGTGACCGCCTTTACAGTGGCACACTCGGTGACGCTTGCCATGGGCTTGTACGGTGTATTGACCCTGCCGGCATCGATCGTTGAGCCACTGATCGCGGCTTCGATTGTGTTTATTGCATTTGAGAATTGTCTACAAACCCAGGTGAAGCGCTCTCGGACCGTCATTGTGTTTGCATTTGGCTTGCTGCATGGGCTTGGGTTTGCCAGTGTATTGACTGAACTTGGGTTGCCGGCACGGGATTTTGTCGTAGGCTTACTCGCGTTTAATCTGGGCGTGGAATTGGGTCAGCTGTTTATTATCGCGCTGGCCTATTTCGCCGTCGGAATTTGGGTGCTTCAGGCGCCTTGGTACCGCACCCGGGTGGCGATGCCGGTGTCTGTTTTGATTGGTGGGTTGGGCCTTTACTGGCTCGTGGAGCGCTTGGGATGGATCGGCTAACACAACACCAACAGGACACGCAGTTGATGACGCGTGTGACGGTCATCGGTGCAGTTGTCGATGGCTTACTCGGTGCATCAAAAATTGCCGTGGGATGGGTGGCCAACAGTCATGCCTTGATCGCTGACGGGGTGCATTCGTTATCGGATTTAGGCACCGACATCCTCGTGGTTCTGGCCGCAAAGTGGAGTCGCGAGGAACCTGATGCCAATCATCCCTACGGCCATGATCGGATCGAAACTTTGGCGACGCTTGCGCTCGGTGTGGTGCTCTTGGTGGTGGCCGGGGGCATTTTGTTTGATGGGGTGCAACGGTTATTTGATGAGACCGCTGAGGTCATCCTTGGACCGCTGGCGTTTGCGGTTGCCATCGCCTCGATTCTTGCCAAAGAGGGGCTCTTTCATTACACGCTGCACTATGCAAAGCAGCTGAAATCAAAACTTCTCGAGGCCAATGCATGGCACGCTCGAAGCGACAGTTTGTCTTCGATTGCGGTGTTGATTGGCCTTGTCGGTGTGGCCTTTGATCAGGTGTGGCTTGATGCCTTGGCGGCCTTGGTTGTGGCCCTGCTGATTGCCAAAATTGCGGTCGAGCTGCTGTGGGAGTCGATGGCGGAATTAATTGATACGGCCCTGCCTGATGAAGATGTTGAGGCAATGCGCGCAGCTGCTTTAGCCATTCCCGGTCTTCGAGATATTCACCACATTCGGACACGGACAATGGGCGGCAAGACACTGCTTGACATGCATTTGCAGGTCAATCCGAAGGTGTCGGTGTCTGAAGGCCATGAGATCGGCTGTTGGGTTGCAGCAACCTTGCGCGCACAGTTCCCTCAAATCAGTGACATTACCTTTCACGTTGATCCCGAAGATGATGCAGAGATGGATCAGGATCTGCCGCCGAGTTTGCGACCACTGCGAGAAGAGATTGAATCCGAGCTCACAGCAGTATGGACTGGTCTCTGTGAGATTGATCAATTCAATTTGCATTACTTGAAAGGTCGTGTGGACGTGGATCTGATTACTTCTCAGGCAGTGACTGAGGCACAACTTCGGTCCGTTGAGACCCCACCTTGGCTGGGCCAAATCCGGATTTTTCAGCGCATCGACGCAGCCAAGTAGCCGATAGTTCGCCTTGTCGACCAAGGTCTCAAGTTGTCATCAATTTTTCACATAAACGACACGTGATGGTCATCTTGTCTGGATAGCCTCCTCCATCAGAAAAGGGAGAGGCGCATGCTTGAAGTTAAAAACCTCATTAAAAAGTTCGGATCCAACATTGCACTGAACAATGTGTCGTTCTCGTCGGATCAGCCCGAAGTGATCGGGATCATTGGCCGCTCGGGAGCAGGTAAATCGACATTGCTCCGCTGTATTAATCGTCTGAACAAGGCGACTTCAGGTCAAATCATTGTCGATGGGCAAGATGTGCTGTCCTTTAAAGGTGCCGCCAAGCGCCGTTGGCATAAAGACTGCGCCATGATTTTCCAACAGTTCAATCTGGTGAATCGTTTGGATGCGCTGACCAATGTGATGTTGGGTCGCCTGAACACGCAATCGACACTTCGTGCGTCACTGAAGCTGTTCTCCGATGAAGAGCGCGCGCGTGCGCTGATGCTACTGGATCGTTTCGGAGTGGCTGAAGCTGCGCTGCAACGGGCGGAGAGTCTCTCAGGCGGACAGCAGCAGCGCGTCGCCATCTGTCGGGCCATGATGCAAGAGCCAAAAATGTTATTGGCGGATGAGCCTATTGCATCACTCGATCCACTCAATGCACGTCTGGTGATGGATGCCTTGAAATCCATCAACGAAGACGAGCAGATGACCGTTATTTGTAACCTCCACACACTCGATACCGCACGAAACTACTGCCACCGCGTGATTGGGATGTTCAAGGGCGAAATCGTATTCGATGGCAGCCCAGATCAGCTCAGTGATGAAAAAGCACGTGAAATTTATGGTGCGGAAGCGGATGAGGCGTTCGAGCCGGGGGTCACATCCACGTC
This sequence comes from uncultured Gammaproteobacteria bacterium, assembly GCA_913057215.1. Lineage (GTDB taxonomy): Bacteria > Pseudomonadota > Gammaproteobacteria > Pseudomonadales > Litorivicinaceae > HIMB30. Next base: position 1,254 of record CAJXNQ010000011.1, on the reverse strand, counting down.
TTTGGGGGAAACCCCAAAACCTGAGGCTATGCAGGCTGCAGGATAAAAACGCGTAAATACTTCAATTGAGGAGACATTCGATGTCGATTTCTAAGATCTTTGGCGCGGCGGCTTTGGTTGCTTCGTCTTTCGTAATGGCCGGCGGCCACAGCAATGCGCCTGAAGCGGGTTCAGTCCCTTACACAGGTCCTAAAATGGATTTGAGCCAATTCCAGCCTGAGTTCCGTGTTGGATTCTTGGGTGACGAATCAGCACAAGACATCTTGGCACGTAACGAGTGCTTGGGTACCTATGTTGAGCAGGCGTACAACGTTCCAGCGAAGATGTTCTTCTTCAAGGACTATGCAGGCAACATGGAAGCCATGTTGGGTGGAAACCTTGACTACACATGGTATGGCTCATCTGGTTATGCCGGTATGGAGCTTGAGAAGCCTGGCTTCACAGTTCCTGTTTTGACGCGTATGCAGCCAACAGGTGATACAGGCTACTACTCAGTGATGGTGGCACGTAAAGATTCTGGCATCCGCACGATCGAAGATGCGAAGGGTAAGAAGCTTGGTTTCGCAGATCCAAACTCAACGTCTGGATTTTTGATTCCTTCAATTGAGCTTGCTGAAGAGTATGGCGATCTCGACTCATACTTCGAGTCAACTCAGTTCATGGGTGGTCACGAAAACGGTGTATTGGGTGTTCTCAATGGCGACGTTGATGTTGCCGTGACTTGGGTTTCAGGTGTTGGTGAGTGGTCTGAAGGCTACACATCAGGCAACCTTCGTAAGATGGTTGACAAGGGCATCTTGAACATGGACGACATTCACCAGGTGTGGTCTTCAAAGTTGATCCCGAACGGCCCAATCGTCATGCCTGCGTCACTTCCACAGGAAGCGCGTGATGTCATGGTTGGCATGAAAGAGTGGCTCATCGAGAACGATCCAAAGTGTAACGAGAACGTGGCTGCAGGTCAGGTTCGTGCGTGGGTTCCAGTTGATAAGTCCTTCTATGAGTCAATCATCAAGGCACGTAAAGCGAAGCTCGAAAGCGGAAGCTAATTCGTTTGCGAACTTAAGCGTACGGGGCAGGCATCGCCTGCCCCGTCTTTAATGTGACGGACAACAACATGACAACATCTTCACTTCCACCGCATCTCATTGAGATTGAAAACCAGCTGAACGCGTTGGCGCGGACGCGGATGATCTATACCTTGATCTTTATCGCCGCGATCGTGATCTTGACAGTGACTGGCGTCACCATGGC
>CAJXNQ010000010.1 GCA_913057215.1 uncultured Gammaproteobacteria bacterium | reverse complement strand
TACCGTCTTTGATCTCCGACAACTCCGACCGAGCTCACTGGCAAAAAGACAGCAAAGGCCTGGGAGACCTTATCGTACAGATCATGAGCACGGAGTTCCTCAATAAAGATGTGATCGGCACGCCTTAGAATCTCGGCCGACTCTTTTTTGACCTCACCTAAAATTCGGACCCCCAATCCCGGGCCTGGGAACGGATGTCGGTACACCATCGAGGGCGGAAGTCCGAGCGTCACACCCAGAATACGGACTTCATCTTTAAACAGTTCACGCAAGGGTTCGACCAACTCCATCCGCATGTCATCGGGTAAGCCACCCACATTGTGATGACTTTTGATCACATGCGCTTTGCCAGACGCTGCACCGGCTGATTCGATGACATCCGGATAGATGGTGCCCTGCGCCAGAAACCGAACATCCGAGAGCTTTGATGCCTCTTCCTCAAAGACCTCGATAAAGGTCCGTCCAATAATCTTTCGTTTCTGTTCTGGATCAGGCGCACCCTTCAATGCGGTCAAAAACCGCTCTTCTACATTGGCACGAATCACACGCACGCCCAGGTTCTGAGCGAAGGTCTCCATGACCTGCGCACCCTCGTTTAAACGCAACAGTCCGTTATCGACAAATACACATACCAGTTGATCGCCAATCGCTTTGTGCAAGAGCGCCGCAACGACCGATGAGTCGACACCACCGGATAATCCAAGCAACACCTGTCCATCACCAACTTGTCTTCGAATTTCAGTGATGGCCGTTTCAATGATGTTTTCGGGAGTCCACGATCGTCCACAACCACAGATGACGTGTGCAAATTTCGCGAGAAGCTCAGATCCGCCCTCTGAATGGGTCACTTCCGGATGAAATTGGAAGCCGTATATTTGGCGACGCTCATCCGCCATGGCCGCAATCGGCGCGTGCGCACTTGACCCAATCACACGGAACCCCTTCGGCAAACCAACGACGCGATCACCATGACTCATCCACACCGACAACGATCCAGTATCAGACAAACCACCCAGAATGGAGTCCGTGCACTCAACATGCAGATCGGCGTGTCCAAACTCGCGTAAATCACTCGATTCCACTCGACCGCCCAAGGATTCGGCGAGCGCCTGCATTCCATAGCAGATGCCGAGGATGGGGACTTCAAGATCAAACACGATTTGCGGAATTTTCCAGCCAGTCTCGGTGGTTGCCGACTCCGGGCCACCGGATAAGATCACACCCTTCGGCGCAAAGTCTGAGATCCGCTTGGGATCCACGTCGCAGGGCAGAATTTCAGAATACACGCCGTGCTCTCGAACACGTCGTGCGATGAGCTGTGTGTACTGCGAGCCAAAATCGAGAATCAATAATCGATCGGCATGAATATCCATCTTCACTTCACCCGATAGTTCGGGGCCTCCTTGGTGATCGAGACATCATGGACATGTGACTCTTTGACGCCCGCTCCTGAAATCTTGACGAAGTGTGGCTGGGTTCGCATCGCTTCGATGGTTCCACATCCGGTGTAGCCCATGGCTGCTCTCAAACCACCAAGCATTTGATGCACAATGGCCGCCAGTGGTCCTTTACAGGGCACACGACCCTCAACACCCTCTGGCACCAGTTTTTCAGCACCTGCGCTTGCATCTTGAAAATATCGATCTGATGAACCCTCACGCTGAGCCATCGCGCCCATTGAGCCCATTCCTCGATACGCTTTGTACGAACGACCTTGATAGAGCTCCACCTCGCCTGGCGCCTCATCCGTTCCGGCCAATAACGAACCGATCATCACTGTTGATGCCCCCGCCGCGATGGCTTTTGCAATATCACCTGAGTATCGGATTCCACCGTCTGCAATCAGTGGTATCCCCGATCCCATGAGCGCACTCGAGACATTGGCGATGGCCGACACCTGCGGAACACCCACGCCAGCAACGATCCGTGTAGTGCAAATCGATCCTGGACCAATTCCAACCTTCACAGCATCTGCCCCTGCTTCGACCAGTGCTTTAGCAGCTTCGCCGGTCGCAATATTTCCACCAATCACATCGACATTTGGAAAGTTTTGCTTGATCCAGGCGACCCGGTCCAGCACACCCTGGGAATGACCATGCGCAGTATCGACAACCAAAATATCGACACCTGCATCCACCAACGCTTGGACGCGCGCCTCACCTTCAGCGCCAGTTCCGACAGCTGCAGCTGCCAACAAGCGCTTGGCCGTATCCTTAGCAGCGTTTGGGTGAGTTTCTGCCTTCATCATATCTTTGACAGTGACAAGGCCCTTTAGCCGGAAGTTATCGTCGACCACCAGGACCTTTTCAATGCGATGCGCGTGTAATTTCGTTTGGATCTCTTGATGTGCGGCACCCTCTTTGACAGTCACCAGACGCTCTTTTGGCGTCATGACATCGCGCACCAATGTGTCTAGATCCGGGACGAATCGAATGTCACGCCCTGTGACGATTCCGACGAGATTGTCGCCCTCGACGACTGGCACACCACTGATATTGTTCTGACGCGTAATCACCAACAGATCGCGCACGGTGATGTCAGGGCCACAAGTGATGGGATCTTGAATAATCCCTGTTTCAAATTTCTTCACCTTACGCACTTCAAGCGCTTGGGCTTCGAGGCTCATGTTCTTATGCAAAATGCCAAGCCCACCCTCTTGCGCCATGGCAATCGCCAACGCGGCTTCGGTGACCGTATCCATCGCCGAAGAGAGAAGTGGCATGTTAAGCTCGAAATTACGGGTGACTTGCGTTTTTAAGTCCACATGCGCCGGGATCACGTTGGAGTACCCCGGCACCAGTAACACGTCGTCAAAAGTGAGTGCATCTTCGGCAATACGTAGCATGATCTGATCCTTGAAGGTGGCAGGGGATCGCGTAGTTTAAGGAGTCAAAGGGTGTTGGAACAAGTCAGAACTGAAGAAAACGCGCTGACCGTGTCCACACTTGCTGCTTTGCTCACGCAGACGCTGACTGAAGTATTCCCCAGTCCACTGCGAGTCGACGCAGAAATCATCAATTTCAAAACCTATCCGTCAGGCCATTGGTATTTCTCGCTGACCGACGGCCAAGCCACACTGAATGCAGTGATGTTCAAGGGAGCCAATCGGCTGGTTCGATTGGTGCCGCGCGATGGACTAAAAATCCGCGCCGTGTGTGAAATCAACTTCTACCCGCCCAACGGCAAATTGCAGTTGTTGGTGAAAAAAATGCAGGATGCCGGTGAAGGAGATCAGAAAGCGAAGCTGGAGGCCTTGAAAGCAAAACTCATCAGTGAGGGCTTAACGGATCTCGCACGCAAACGACCTCTCCCAACACTTCCAACTCGGATCGCACTGGTCACCTCCAGTCGGGGTGCGGTCATCCGCGATATGCTGACCGTATTAAATGCGCGCTGGCCCCTTGCAGCCATTCGTCTCTACTCAGCCGCGGTTCAGGGGGAAACAGCTCCGCAAGAGCTCACCCAAGCGCTTCAGCGGGCCAATGACGATCGATGGGCGCAAGTCATCATCATCGGACGCGGCGGAGGCGCCGCCGAGGACCTCAGTGCATTTAACGATGAGCATCTGTGCCGGGCGATTGCCAATTGTCAGACCCCTGTCGTGTCGGCTGTTGGTCACGAAACAGACTCAGGTTTGATCGACCTAATCGCTGATGTCCGAGCTGCAACGCCATCTCAGGCGGCTGAACTGGTCTCTCCAGATCGCCGCGAGATCCAGGCACGCTTAGTCGGTTGGGTAGATCGCTTGATTACCAAAACACAAACCCAATTGGCCTTGGGCGAGCAACGGCTCGAGCTTGGTCAAACGCGACTCCGACAAGCCATGCACACTGCCACACGGGACCAACGAGACCGACTCCGCCGACTCGAGTCATTACTCGTGGCACCGACTGAATACATTCAGCGGAAGGCCAGTGCCGTTGATGTGCAACGAGAGCGACTTGAATCCAGCATGGCCCGACTGGTTGAACGCAAACACAGTGAACTCAAGAGAGCGTCTGGCCAGCTGCATGTATTAAGTCCATTGGCGACCCTCAGTCGAGGATATGGAATTGTACTCAAAGACGCTCAAGCCGATGATCGAATGATTGGATCTGTGGCCGACGTCAACCCTTCAGATCCGATTGAAATCAGACTGAAAGACGGTCGCCTTGACGCCCGTGTTGAATCCATCGAAAAGGAATCCTAATGCGCAGCTTGTTCTTTATTTTCGCACTCAGCCTCTCGCTCACGTCGCATGCACTCACAGACTCGCGAGTCCCTGGTGGCGTTGCCTTAATCGAGGTAACCGAAGATGAGCAGCCGAGGTTTCGCGACCAACCGGTTCTCACTGTTTTGAGAGACGGTCAACATGTTGCGGTTGTCGGCATCCCATTGTCACTGAAACCCGGCAATTATTATTTAGAGACAGTCAATCGACGTATCCCATTTGAGGTCACGGGGAAGCGCTATCTTGAACAACGGATTTATTTGGACAACACACGCCAAGTCAATCCAAATCCGTTGGACTTAGAGCGGATCAAGAAAGAGGCCACTCGCCAACGTGGCGTGCTCAATGCGCACAACGGCTCACTGGATCAAATTGAATTGATCCTTCCTGTAGAAGGTCCGATCTCAAGCCCGTTTGGCAAACGGCGCTTTTTCAACGATCAGCCAAGACGCCCGCACTCTGGAACAGACATTGCCGCACCCATTGGAACGCCCTTACAAGCCGCTGCAGCCGGTCGGATTGCACTGGTGGGTGATTTCTTCTTCAACGGGCGCTTGGTCATCATCGACCATGGTGAGGGGCTTAAAACCATGTACAACCACATGGATCAGATCGAGGTCTCCGAGGGCGATCAGGTCAGCCAAGGCCAACGCATTGGCACTGTCGGTGCCACAGGACGCGTCACAGGTCCACATTTGCACTTTGGCGTGATTATCAATGGCGCATCCGTGGATCCGGCACTCTTTGTGGATGCCATCAACAGGCTGCCGGGTAACTAAGCCATCAATCGAAACAGCATGAACAAATGACACCCAGCAGCGGTGTATGCCAGTCGTGGTCGCATGTCGGTGTACCACATTGGGATGGGCAGCTCATCGAAAATCGGACGGTCGACAAACCACTGGGCGATATACATGCCACCGATCACTGCGATCGCAAACTGAGCCGGCAATGCCATGAGGCATCCCCACGCAATCAAGACCGGGATCACAGAAATCAAAAGACGCATGCTCTGACGTGTACCCATAACCAACGCCAGCCCCCAATGAATACCACCCATAAAGGACAAAATCCCGAGTGAATACAAGATAAATGCTTGCAACGCGACGTTTGCCAACTCCTCGCTCACCAGTGCGGTGATTGCACCGGCAACGAAGGGTATGAGGCCAAGATACCCCAACCGTGTACCCATCTGCTCAAGGCGTTCAGCTTCACTCGGTTCGTGCATCTCAGACATCCAATGACAATTGCGGGGAGTTTGCTTTTTTACCATATCGTGGACGTGCTTGTCTGAGCCGGCTGCCATGCTGTTTCAGAACGCGTTGAGCCTCACCACTTAAATCATGGGTGCTGATCCAGTTCGTCAGTCGCTCCCGCGCCTCGCGCGCCATCTGAACTGGATCACCGACAGGTTCCGGGTAATCCCGACCAATCAAACAACCACACTGATGCTGCATCGATACCGGCATCCGCCAGGGAGTATGGATCCAGGCGACAGGAACCGCTTCAAGTTCAGGCACCCAGCGCTTAATGAAACGTCCATCTGGATCCTGGTCCATCGACTGTTTGATCGGTGCATACACACGGTTGGCATTGATTCCAGTGACACCGGACTGCATCTGAATTTGCGAAAAATGAATGCCCGCCTCAAAGTCAGTGAACCAGCGCCCGAGCACATGCGCCGTCTCACGCCAATTGATCCATAAATGATAGCTGGCAACGGCGACTAGCATGGCCCGCATCCTGAAATTCAACCAGCCGGTTTGCGCCAGGCACCGCAGACAGGCATCCACAAATGGCCATCCCAGCTGACCCTGCTCAAATCGCTCCAACCAATCAAGACGCGTTTCCTCAATCGGCCGGAATCCAATAAAGCCGCGATGCACTTCTTCGAACTCGATGCGAGGCTCCGTCTCCAATTTCTGTATGAAATGACAATGCCAATGCAGACGTGAGCCAAATGACTTCAAGCTGGCCGACCACCGCTTGGCCTCGGCACTTTTTTCGCTCTGAAACCGCGCGCGTTGTGCTTGGCTTTCTTGCCACGCCGTTCGAACGCTGATTGTTCCCAACGCGAAATGCGGCGACAGCCTCGAACATACAGTCTCTGCAGTGTTGGGACTCGACATCCCCCCGCGATACCGTTCACCACGAGTCTGAAGAAAGCTGTTGAGTAATGTCTCCGCTTCAACACTGCCGCCAGGCTGCGATCCGACCAACCGTTCATCGGCAATCGAGACATGCGCCACCACATCCACCGCAGGTTTTGGGGGTCGTGCAACCAACGGAAGTGCTGCCGGTCGCGCCAGCCGAGGTGCATCCATGACAGCGCCCCATTGCTGTGCCCACCGTGCGCGGTCACTCAAACCTCGGATCACTCCGTGCTGTTTATGTTCAATCCACTGAATATCACGTGATTCACACCACGCCTTCACCGCTCGATCGCGCTGAAATGTCCAATCTGGACCCGTTTCTTGATGCGAATGCATGACCTGAAATCCAAAGCGGCTGTGCAATCGCTCCAAGACCTCAACCACGTCGCCAACCGCTGTCCAGAGCGGTTGGCCCAGTCCCGTCAGCTCAGAATCCAAGGCGGCAATCGATTCGCGAACAAATTGCCATTGCCGTCCTGAGGTGTAGTCATTAGCCCAATATCCAGGCTCGACAACATACACAGGGAGTACCGGCCCTTCGAGCAACGCGTGAGTCAGCGCCTCATGATCATCGACCCTGAGATCTCGCTTGAACCAGACCAAAACCGGTTTCATGAATTCAGCCACCGCGCCCGGTAGGTCCCGTCCGGATCGTATCGGTTTCCTTGGTCTTCGAGATTGAAAATTCGACCGCCGCGCGGATCAGCGCCGACGCCAGCAATATACGCCCAGTTCCCCCAGTTACTGCCAACATCGTAGTCGATCAGTTGTGATTCAAACCATGCAGCGCCCAGACGCCAATCCAAGTTGGACTCATAAATCAAATGACTGGCAACTAACTGTCGGGCTCGATTACTCATCCATCCGGTTTCCGAAAGCTCGCGCATGGCAGCATCGACGATGTCAGATCCCGTGTGCCCTTCTCGCCACGCGCGAAACCGGGTTGCATTCTGATCACCGGCAATGGATTGATTTTCGGGTCCTGTTCGCCGAAAGAGGGTCCAATCAGTGACTCGGGCATACCAACGAAAGTACTCGCGCCACAACAACTCAAACCGAAGCCAGTACGTGGATTCATTGGCGACGACCTCAGCTTCATAGTCCAAGACATCTGCCCAGACTTGCCGAGGCGACAGACAGCCATGTGCCAGCCACGCTGAGAGATGACTGGAGTTCATTGCACCGTGGAAGGCATTACGCGTTGTTTTGTAATGCGACAGCGCATGCGCGTCTCGGTAGGCTTGCCAATGCGCCTGTGCGTTGGACTCACCGCCACGCGTCTTCACCTCGCAAGAAGCTGGAACCGGCAAGCCCTGTACCTCGAGCCACTCAGCGGGTCTTGGCTGATGACATACCGGCATGTCGGGTAACTCAGGAATACGAAGCGGCGGTCTCGGCTCCAACGCTGGTTTTTTCTCGATGAGTTTCCGAAACTTCGAAAAGCTGGCCGGCAGTTCATCCCGTGCAAAGGGTAATTGCGCCTCCCGAAACAGCTCACCGCTCTCAGCCTCCAGCAAAGAAAACCCTTCAGATTCGAGTTTCGCATGCTCAAGCCGCTCTTCAGTGGAGAGTGGTGCGTCAGCCACCACACACATCACTCGATGGGTTTTCTGAATCACACTGACCGCACGATCCGGCTCGTCTGCAAAAATCCATAGACTGCCACCCCGTGCTTCTAGATCGGCCTCAAGCGCACAGATGGATTCGACGCGAAATCGCGTCCAATGTGGCCCAATGCGCGGTAATCCAAACTGTTGATCAGCCCAGCGCCTTGGCTCAAGGCACACCACAGGCACCAGTGATGCCCCACGCTGTGCCGCCTGCTCACATGCCAAAATCAGGGTCGGATTATCAGCCAGCCGAAGCGTGTCGCCGACTAGCCAGACTACAACTTCATCCGACATCACGACCTCCAGATCGACGACATTTTTCCGAGCAATACAACACCTGCTCCCAATCACGGGCCCATTTTTTTCGCCACACAAACGGACGATCACAGACCGGACAGATCTTCTCCGGGAGCTCTGACTTTTTTACGGTTCGTCCATTGCGCTTCACAACAGCGCTCCCTGCGCTTTGGACTGACGATCCGACCCTGTTGCATTGACACGCGCTTTGAAGTCGGTCGCGAGCATGCGCACTCGCGACAGCTTCTCAGGATCCATACGATCTAAATTCTTCAACACCATGGCCATTCTCGGATTATTGGCGAATGCTTCCCGGTGTGTGGCCAAAAAATCCCAGTACAAATAATTCATTGGGCACGCATCCTCGGTATCAACCGCTTTGACCGAATACACACAACCCTTGCAGTAATCGCTCATGCGATCGATGTATTTGCCACTGGCGCAGTACGGCTTGGAACCCATCAGCCCCCCATCCGCGAAAAGTGCCATACCGAGCGTATTGGGCAGCTCCACCCATTCAAACGCATCGGCATAGACCGCCAAATACCAGTCCGTGACATCGCCAACACGACATCCAGAAATCAATGCAAAGTTGCCGGTGACCATCAATCGCTGAATGTGATGCGCATAAGCATGCTCGCGTGTATTGCGCACCGCTTCTTGGATACAACGCATGTCGGTCTGAGATTCATCCCAAAAGAATTCAGGTAACGGCCAGTCGGCCTTCAAGCCGTTTCGCTCTTTGTATTCAGGCATGTATGCCCAGTACAGACCGCGCACATACTCCCGCCAGCCCAAGATTTGCCGGATAAACCCCTCCACTGCATTAATCGGCGCTTGACCGTCTCGATAGGCCATTTCGGCAGCCACACAGACTTCTCGCGGGGATAACAACCCTAAATGCATCGAGGTTGAGAGGAGTGAATGGAAGAGTGTGTCTTCTTCGGCAACCAAGGCATCTTGAAAATCACCAAAGAATGGAAGGCGCTCGGCGATAAAATACTGAAGCGCCTCCAGCGCTTGCTCGCGGGTCACAGGCCAGAACCAGGACTCCAGAGTGCCAAAATGATTGGCAAATCGCCTGTTTACCAGCGACTTAACTTCCGTGGTAATGGCATCTTCAGGCCAGGTCATGGGCGCAGGTAATGCACCACCTGTAAACTTTTTCCGGTTGTCATGATCAAAATTCCACTGCCCTCCGGCAGGCTCTGCTCCATCCATCAACAGGCCGGTTTCTTTGCGCATGGCCCGATAGAAATGCTCCATTCGCGGTTGTTTTCGACCGCTCAAAAACGAAGAAAAACGAGCATGTGATGCAAAGAACCGCGTGTCCTCCAGGATCTCAATGGGATAGTCAGCCCGATTCGCCAGTGATTCAAAGGCTACCTTGAGCCGCCACTCACCGGGTTCTGTTAAGACCCAACCACTGAACTCATGGACTGCCTGCATGCGCTCCAACTCTGTGGTCAAATCCTGAGTGTTGTCCGGATCATCCAACGTAACGTAGTGAACCGTCCGTCCAGATTGTCTCAATGCATCCCGAAAGTGGCGCATCGCCGAAAAAATCAGAGCAATTTTTTGCTTATGGTGGTTGACATAGGTGGCCTCAGACCAAACCTCTGCCATAAGCACAACGTCTCGTGGCTCGAGTGTTTGCAGCGCACTGAGGTCGGCTGAAAGTTGGTCACCAAGAATGATGCAACAACGAGTCATGAATACTCCCACGGGTTGAGGAATCATCCATGAAACTCAAATTAATCGGCATCCTAGCCTTCAGTATGGTGACACTTATGAACAGTTCGCACACACATGCTTCCTGTCCGGCGCTTCTCGACCACTCCGTCCGCAGGCTCGCAGGAGAACAAGTCGATCGACTGTGTGATGTGTATCAGGGCCAGGTCGTCATGGTCGTCAATACCGCATCGAAGTGTGGCTTCACTCCCCAATTCGAAGGCCTCGAGGCATTGTATCAAAAATACCGCGACCAAGGGTTTGCCGTTCTTGGCTTTCCATCACAGGACTTTGGCGGCCAAGAATATGCTTCAGAAGAACAAGCCGCGGAATTTTGCACCCTGACCTATGGCGTGAAGTTCCCTATGTATGCGACAACGCACGCGAAAAAAGGCAAAGCAGACCCGCTGTTTGAGGGACTCGCCAAAGCCGCAGATGGAGACTACCCATCATGGAACTTCCACAAGTACATCATTGACCGGAACGGCCAATTGGTCGGAAGTTTCGGCTCCTTCACAGGCCCGAGCTCAGGACGCATCAAACGGGTGATTGAGTCAGCGCTCGACGGCTAATTCGTTCGCGGGTGCTCAGCACCCGCATACCCCTCGCGACGTGCAGACAACGCAATGGATACAGAGTCTGAAAATCGCAGCGCATGCGGTTTATCGATCTGCACATCAGCCCACATCACCTCAGGGTGTTCCATCACCAGCGCCAACACTTCATCGGTCATGCGTTCGAGTAATAAAAACCGATTCTCTTCAACATGCCGAATCACACGCTTGGTGATGGTCCGATAATTCAACGCCTCATCGATCTCATTAAACGACACGGCTTTTGCCGCGTGGTAATGAATGCGAATGTTGATTACAACATCTTGTCGATTCTTTTTCTCATCGTCGTTGATCCCAATAAACGTCCGAAGTCTGAGGTCTTGAATATGGATTTTCGCGATTTGATCGCGCGTAAATTCACTCATCAGGGTTTACCAATGAGTCGCATAAATTCACTCCGTGTCGCCTGATGCGTCCGGAAGTCTCCTAGCATCACCGAGGACGCCATGGTCGAATTCTGCTTTTCGACACCGCGCATCATCATGCAGAAGTGACGGGCCTCAACCACGACACCCACGCCGCGCGCATCGGTCACTTCTTGAACAGCTAACGCAATTTGACGTGTCAGATTTTCCTGAATCTGCAGCCGGCGCGCGAACATGTCTGTAATCCGTGCAAATTTAGACAGCCCAAGCACTTTGCCATTGGGCAGGTATCCAATGTGACAACGCCCGGTAAAAGGCAACATGTGATGCTCGCACATCGAATACAATTCGATATCGCGAACAACCACCATCTCATCGTTATCAGATTCAAAGACCGCACCATTAATCAGCGTGGCGAGGTCTTGTCGGTATCCAGATGTTAGAAACTCAAGTGCTTTTGCAGCCCGGCTCGGGGTATCTAGAAGGCCTTCCCGGTTCGGGTCCTCACCGATTGCAGTGAGGACATCCCGGTAGGATTCAGTCAATGAATCAATCATGGGGTCTCCAAGTCATGTGGTCAGCGGCTACACCTTATTGTGGCAGAGGAGTAGACTCCGTCTGCATGCCGCCTGACACCCTCTAGAGTATGGCTCCTTTGAAAGAAAACAACATTGAATCCAAAAAAACCGGCCTGATCGTGAAACTTGGTCTCGCAATTGCAATGGCGCTCGGAACGATTTGGATCGCTGCCGAGCTCCTTGATCTTGGGGCAACCCTGCATAGGCTGACGACCCTCCCCACACAAACCTGGGTGGTTTTATTCTGTTTAGGTGCCGCAAGCTGGCTTTTAAGGGGCCTACGCACCTGGATCATATTTGATCATCTGACACTGGCAGATGGCCTCGGCATGAGCTTTCTGCATAACACAGCCAACAATCTCCTGCCGATGCGCCTTGGAGAATTGGCCTTGCCAATCCTCGCGCGCTGGCTCGGACGCGTGGATTTTTCCGTGGGCTTGACCAGCCTGATCTGGATTCGGTTGTTGGACCTGTTCAGCTTGATGGGCATTGCGCTTGCGATTATTAGCCTGCCAGTCCTTGATTTTTATGCACTTGGATTACTTGGCACCTTGGTCTTTTTGACACCGCTTGCGTTGCGTTGGCTTGTCCCGAAAACACAGCATATCGCACTGCCAGCGCGCCTTCATCAAGCCCGTGCACAGCTCATTTTTGAAGCACAAAACGGCTCTCGATTACATCGAATTTGGCGCTTGACCGTCTTGGCTTGGCTGACCAAATTGCTGGCCATGGCGATCTTACTTGGCACGCTTGCTGACTTGCCGATCAGTGCTGTCATGACGACGATTCTCGGTGCTGAACTTTCCTCAGTCTTGCCGATTCATGGCATTGCCGGTGCAGGCAGCTATCAAGCCGGTGGCGTGATTGGGGCAAGTGCTTCTGGCCTCTCGCCAATCCAAGGCTTGGAGCTGTCCATTCAATTGCACCTGTATGTACTGAGTCTCACCGCCCTCTTCGGTATACTCGGCACCTTGATCTTGATGAAACGGACAACGCATGACGCCTAATCTTCCCCGCCTGTCAGTGGTGGTTCCGCTGTATAAAGAAGAAGACAATATTGAGCGCTTGGTTGATGAGCTCCAGGATGCGCTTGAACACTATCCTGGCGAGTTTGAGCTCGTGCTGGTCGATGATGGCAGTACAGACCAGACCCGCGAACGGTTGCTTGAGGCCCGAGCTGAGCGCGGAGAGCATCTTGTGATTCTGTCCCATCGCAGGAACCTTGGACAAACGCAGGCCATGCAAACAGGGCTTCTTGCTGCCCGCGGTGAGGTCATTGCCTTTATGGACGGCGACCTTCAAAACGATCCTGCGGATCTACCGGCCATGGTGAAAAAACTCGAAGCCGACCAGCTTGACTTATTATGTGGCTGGCGAAAAAACAGACAAGATTCATTGGATCGGACACTGCCGTCGCGGATCGCCAACTGGCTGATTGGGCGTGTCTCCGGTGTCGCCTTGCATGACTATGGATGCAGCCTCAAAGTGGGCCGACGCGAAGTGCTGGAAGGCCTTGACCTGCGTGGTGAGATGCATCGATTCATCCCGCTCTGGGTTGCGAATCTCACGCATCCGTCGCGCATCGCTGAAATCCCAGTGAACCATCGGGCACGCGTCGCGGGTGATTCAAAATATGGAATTTCGCGGACGCCACGCGTCATCTTGGATCTGTTGGCGGCCTGGTTTTTCCTGCGGTTTCGAGAACGCCCTGGGCACTTTTTTGGCGTGGCCGGCCTGATCACCGGGGGGCTCGGGGGACTGGCACTTCTGTATTTATTCGCCCTTAAATTGGTCGGATTCGATATTGGCAATCGGCCACTCCTGATCACCGGTGTTTTACTTGCCCTCGTTGGTTTGCAGTTGATTACAACCGGTCTGGTTGCTGAAATGCTGACCCGTCTTAGGCCACATCGCGAGCCACCGTTGACTCAACACACCGATGCCGTCAGCTGGGCCAAGGGGTCGGATGAGCATCTTCGCTAAGCTTGACTGGCGACTCTTTGCCTGTCTGTTTGCCCTCGGGCTTTTAGGCGCCTGGGTTCCACTGTTTGACTTGGACGAGGGCGCTTTTCTTGAAGCCACGCGTGAACTTTTAGACGGAGGGCATTGGGCTGCCACTACCCTGGATGGCGAACCTCGATATGACAAGCCCATCCTCACCTACTGGTTGCAAGCAGCCGCCCTACAACTTGCACCCATCCTTTCGAACTGGGTGCCTGTTGAGATCATTGGTCGACTGCCATCGATCGCAGCCGGTGCGCTCTGGGCGCTTGTCATTGGCCGCTACACCCGCGAACTGACAGGTCAGGCTGCACTGGGCGTGTTCACAGCCTTCGCACTGGCCACCACACTTGGAACGCTGGTGATCTCGAGGGCTGCCACTGCGGATGCGCTTTTAAATCTTTGGTTTGCTCTGTTGTTTACGGACATGGCACGGTTCATCAAGACACCCTCCGAGTCACTCAAACAGCGAGTGTTTCTGTGGTTTGCCTTGGGTGTATTAACCAAGGGTCCTGTGGCTTTGTTAATTCCCGCCGGCGCATTTGGGCTCTGGGTCCTTGTTTCAAACCAATGGAGCTTGCTCTGGAGTGCACTCGCCTCATTACGTGGCTGGCTCATCTTTGGTGCTGTTTTAACGCCCTGGCTGGTCGGTGTCTATGATGCCCAGGGCCTTGCCTTTTTTGAAAATTTTATCCTCAGACACAACGTCGAGCGCTTTTCTGGAAATCTCCACGGTCACGGCGGACATCTGTGGTATTACGCCGTTGTGATGCCCTTGGTGTTATTGCCTTATTCAGGCCTTGTAGTCGCCATTGTGTTTCGGGCTCGGGAATTCTTGAACGACCCAATCACACGCTTTGCCTGTCTCTGGTTCGCGCTGGTTGTCGTGCTCGTGTCCTTGTCTGGCACACAACTCCCACACTACGTGCTGTACTCGACACCGCCGCTATTTGTGCTCTATGGCCGCGTACTGCCTCAGTTGCATGCTCGATTTTGGGCGTTACCGGGCCTAATGCTTCCAATAGGCTTGATCGCTTTTGGAGTCTTCCACCACAACATCCCAATGCCCGCCAATGTGCGTGATGAAGAACAGCTGGTGTTGTTGTCGCATGTCGTCGCCAATTGGTGGTGGCCTCTGTCAATTGGCCTGTGTGCGCTCTGCGCGCTCGCACTGATTGCATTCATAGTTCCGCGATGGCGTTTAAGCCAACGCTTACTGGCCATGGGGGGCGTCCAACTGGCCCTGATTGCGTTGATCGTATTACCGGTATTATCTGAAGCGCGACAGAGTCCCATCAAGACCGCAGCCTTGATTGCCAAGGATGCAGGTGCAGATGTTGTCAGTCAGGGCGTTCGCATGCCGAGCTTCTCATTTTATCGACAAGCCATTACGCCTGAGAAACCGCCTGAGCCCGGTCAGTGGGTGTTGATCACGGTCCATCGACTTCCGGAACTCAATGCCATGGGAGTGCCGCTTGAGATCAAGGCTGCCGGGCCCGGTTGGCGGCTCGTCGCGCTTTCAGGTCCCCGAAGTATCTGAATCGTCTCGTGACTCAAAGGTCAGGGACGCAGAATTAATACAGTAGCGAAGGCCCGTTGGTGTCGGTCCGTCATTGAACACATGTCCGAGATGCGCATCACAGGCATTACAAATCACTTCAGTACGCGGCATAAAAAAGATCGATCGATCCGCCAACTCTCCGACTGCCTCTGAATCCAACGGTTGGAAAAAACTCGGCCAGCCAGTACCTGAATCAAATTTATGCGCTGAGTCAAATAACGGCGTTTGGCAGCACACACAGTGATACACACCATCTGCCTTCAAATCATGGTAGGCGTTTTCAAAGGGCCGCTCTGTGCCTTTTTTACGCGTAATCTGAAACACATCAGCCGGGAGAAGCGCTTTCCATTCATTGTCTGTTTTTTTCACTGTCTTTTATCCAATCACTGCTTGAACTTGTCTGCAAAACCAATATCTTTCAGTCACGGATGAATCGCCTGAAGGAGCGGCTTGCAATGTTACGCATTGGTTTATTTTTACTGACTAACTTGGCCATTATTGTCGTTGCCAGCATCACGCTGAGTCTGCTGGGCTTTGAAGGATACTTGGCATCCAATGGTGTTGATTTAAACCTATCAAGCCTGCTTCTTTTTTGTTTTGTGTTCGGGATGGCGGGCAGTGTCGTCAGCTTACTGCTCTCCAAGCGGATGGCGAAGATGGGGACAGGTACTCAGATCATCGACACACCGCGAACTGCCGATGAACAATGGCTGGTCAGCACAGTGCAGGAACTTGCCAATGAGGCCGGTATTGGCATGCCTGAGGTGGGTATTTTCCCAAGCCAAACCAGTAATGCGTTTGCCACGGGCTGGAACCGAAACAATGCGTTGGTCGCTGTCAGCACCGGACTGTTGAGTCGATTCAGCCGTGACGAAGCGCGCGCTGTGATGGCGCACGAAATCGGCCACGTTGCCAATGGCGACATGGTCACGCTGGCGCTCATTCAGGGGGTCGTCAACACCTTTGTGATGTTCTTTGCCCGCGTGATCGGCCATACCATTGATCGGGCGGTCTTCAAGACCGAACGCGGTCACGGCATCGGCTTTTATGTCGTCACATTTGTGGCAGAAATCATCTTGGGCATCTTGGCGTCGATGATCGTATTTTGGTTCTCAAGACAACGCGAATTTCGGGCCGATCAAGCAGGCGCACAACTGGCGGGCGCTCCAGCCATGATTGGTGCCCTTGAGCGTTTGCGGGCGGAGCAAGAATATCCCTCTGAACTGCCCGATACGATGATGGCCTTTGGAATCCGTACCGGCGGCAAGCAAATGATGCGTTTGTTCATGACACATCCACCGCTTGAAGAGCGGATCCAAGCACTCAAAGCGCGTTAGTGGGGAATCGCAGCAAAGCCTCGTAGACAGTCGGCTTTGAGGTCTTCGAGCGCCTCAAGCCCGACTGCAATCCGGATCAAATGCTCGTGCACTCCCATCTGGATTCGATCAGCCGCCTCAAGCCGTCCATGGGTTGAAGTGGCTGGGTGACAGACGGTCGTTTTCACATCACCCAAGTTTGCCGTCAGTGACATCAAACAGGTTGCATCAAGAAATGCCCAAGCCGCTTCTCGCGTCTCTGTGGTGAGCGTAAAACTCAAGACGCCACCACCGGCTTTCGCTTGCCGTGCGATCAGAGCGCGATCTGGATGCGAATCAAGTCCGGCATAGTTCACCTGAGCAACTTGCGGCTGTTCTTCAAGCCAATTGGCCAAGGACAGTGCGTTTTCAGAATGCGCACGCATCCTGAGATCCAAAGTCTCTAAGCCTTTGAGAAAGACCCACGCATTAAACGCACTCATCGTGACACCGCCTGAGCGAATAAAACGTGTAATCGGCTCAATCAGCGCTGCTGATCCACACACTGCCCCTCCAAGCACGCGGCCTTGTCCATCAAGATATTTGGTTGCCGAGTGAATGATTAAGTCGGCTCCCAGCGCCAAGGGCGTTTGCAATGCGGGAGTCATGAAGCAATTATCCACCACACAGAGCGTCTCATTGGCACGACACAGCGAAGAAACTGTCTCAACATCCACAATTGCAATGGTCGGATTCGAGGGTGTTTCGCAGTACGCGAGGCGAGCTGGACGCGAGAGCGCAGCCTGCCATGCATCTAAATCGGTTGGATCAACAAGATCCACAGTCAATCCGTATTTCACAAAAAATTTCTGCAAGAGCGTCAGCGTCGCACCAAACACGCCCGTTGACAGCACGATCCGATCACCGGCTTGGCAATGCGCCATCAGTGTCGCCAAGATTGCACCCATGCCTGAGGCTGTCGCCTCACAGGCTTCTGCTCCCTCAAGGACTGCCAACCGCTGACAAAAGGCATCGACCGTCGGGTTGTCGACCCGCGCATAGATTGAGAGGCCTGAATCATTGACAAAGGCGTCAGCCATGGTCTCGGCATTTGGAAAGACAAAGCTCGAGGTTGCATACAGAGGTTCTGAGTGTTCACGCTCATGCGAGCGGGTACTACCCGTCCGAATCGCCTGAGTTTCAGGGCTCAAGTCACCCAAGATCTTTTGCAGACGCGCGTCCCGCTCCATCATGAGGCATCTGCCCGCAGATCAAGACAGGCATCTTCAGAGTGTGACTCCCTCGCTTGTTTGGCTTGGTCACTGCGCTTTTCTGCCAAGGCGGCCAAGTAGGCATCATCCACTTCTTTGGTGATGTAACACGCGGAAAAGACGGAATCCTCGAAGGCATCCAACTCAGGATTCAATTCCCGAACCGCATCGACCAAATCTTCAAGCTCCTGATAGATCAGACCGTCTGCACCGATCAACTGATTGATCTCAAGCGCACTGCGTCCGTGTGCAATCAGCTCGGTCGCTGCAGGCATATCAATGCCATACACATTGGGCGATACAACGGCAGGCGCTGCTGAGGCGAAATATACTTTTTTAGCGCCGGCATCGCGCGCCATTTCAACTATCTGGTGGCAGGTCGTTCCGCGAACGATCGAATCATCAACCAGCAACACATTGCGGCCTTTGAATTCCTGCACCACCGGATTGAGTTTTTGCCGGACTGATTTTTGACGCTCTGTCTGCCCGGGCATGATAAAGGTCCGGCCGATGTAGCGATTTTTGATAAAGCCCTCCCGAAAGAGCACGCCCAGCTTTTGAGCGACCTCAAGCGCGCTGGTCCGACTGGTATCGGGGATCGGAATCACCACATCAATGTCATTGTTCGGCATTTCCCGCAGAATCTTATCCGCCAGCTTCCGACCCATGTTGATCCGCGCTTGATACACAGACACCCCATCGATAATGGAATCCGGACGCGATAAATAGACGTATTCAAACAAACAGGGGTGGCGCTTTTGTGGTCCCGCACACAGCTTCCGATGCAGGTGGCCATCATGATCGACAAAGGCGGCTTCACCAGGCTCTAAGTCACCAATCAGCGCAAAACCTGCGCAATCCAATGCAACAGACTCACTGGAGATCATGTATTCAACGCCCTGTTCTGTTTTTCGCTGACCGATACAAATCGGGCGGATTCCATACGGATCTCGAAACCCTAAAATCCCGTGTCCATTGATCAATGCGACCACTCCATAGGCACCACGACAGCGACGATGTACACCCTCGACCGCCTCGAAGAAGTCGTTTGGGGTGGGCTTCACATTCCCACGCTTCTCAAGCTCGTGTGCAAAAATATTCAGAAGGACTTCAGAGTCTGATGACGTATTGATATGACGTAAATCGTCTTCATACAGCTCGCGCATCAGCTCGGTCGTATTGGTGAGATTGCCATTGTGCGCCAGGCTGATGCCATATGGACTGTTGACGTAAAAGGGCTGCGCTTCCGCCGATGAGCTCGAGCCGGCCGTGGGATACCGGACATGGCCAATCCCCATGTTGCCCACCAGATAGTGCATATGTCGCGTTCTAAACACATCACGCACCAAGCCGTTGTCTTTACGCAGGTAAAATTTTCCGTTGGCTGATGTCACCATCCCTGCGGCGTCCTGGCCGCGATGCTGTAAGACAGTGAGTGCATCAAATAACGCCTGGTTAACGTTACCTCGCCCAAAGATCCCTACGACACCACACATGTTCGAAATCCTTCTCGTCAGCTCATCGGGGCGGAGAGCCCAGCGGCTGACAGTTGTTGTAAAGCCCAATCCGCAACGGTCTCAAAATGCGGCACCAAGGTCGCTTGTTGATACCAGCGGTCATTTGTCAGCGGCGTCAAACCCAAGACACCAATGATCACTGTGACGATCAATGCACCCCGAGCAAACCCAAACACCATACCCAGTACTCGATCGGTTGATGATAAACCGGTCGCATTAATCAATGCACCCAACAGAAATCCAAGTGCTGCGCCAACCAGGAGTGTCCCCACAAATAGCACCGCAAACGCGGCAATCGAGCGCATCAGATTGTCAGCAATCTGCGCCTCGAGCAGACTGTCCATCGCCCCGTGAAACTGCCGCGCAACGACAAAGGCCGCAATCCAAGTCGCCAAACTGAGGGCCTCACGGACAAAGCCGCGCCGCAAACTCATGATCGTCGAAATACCCAGCACGACCACTATGACCCAATCGAAGGCTGAAAATCCGAGCGCCAGCGATTCAGTGGGCGTTTCGGTCATGACTCGCCGTCTTCACGGACATCATAGGGCTTGATTTGTGGATCAAGAGATAACTTATCTTTCACAACAGAGACGGCTTGTTCGGCGCTCTCTCGGTCTAGAAAGGGGCCCACAAATACACGGGTCAACGCCGACTCTGTCCGCAGATAGACGCGCCCCACATCCAAAGGTGTCAGTCGCTCAACCAGCGCTTGTGCATTATCACGCTCCTGAAATGCACCGACTTGAAGTACAAAACTCGCCAATTCATCGGTTCCAATCGGAGCGTTCAATGCCTCATCAAGCCGTGCCGCATCGGCTGCCATCTGTGCTGGATCAATCACTGGAGCAACAGGTGGCGCACCCTGAACCGGTGGATCGGGAAGACGTGACAGCTCGGGTCCATCACTTCGAATACTGTCAAACCGGGGTGTTAATAACCAAGGTAGAACCAACGCTGCGAGCGCTGCCAAGGTCGCCGCCCCAATCCATTGGTGCTTACGGCGATGCGGTGACGCCGTTTGCTCAGTTGAACTTGTCATGCGTGAGTGCGTCTGCCACCAAAAGAAATGATCCAAAAACCAACACTTGATCACCTGCTGTGAGCGTTTGCTCGAGCGCAGCGATCGCGTGAGCGAGTGTAGCAAAACTCTCAATCGGCGTCTTAGGCAGTCGTGTTTTCCATATCAGCTGTAAATCGTCGCCAGACCGGCCTCGGGGACCCAGCAAATCAACAGTCACAACCTGGTCAAAGAGATGAGCCGCCGCCAAGACCTCGATCACCTCAACCGCCGACTTATCCTGGAGCAAACCCATAATCAGGACACGACGACCTGGCACTGTCATGGCTTTTAATTGATCCATCACATAACTGGCCGCTTCGGGATTGTGCCCGACGTCGCAGATCCATTGAACGCCTGAAACAACACGACGCGTGAGTCGTCCAGGCATCTCAAGTGCCGCCAATGCCTCCCACGGCATCACAGCCGGTAATCTGTCGAGCGATTCAAGGGCCTTGACTGCCAACCCCAGGGAGTCGATTGGTAGCCGTGCGTGTTTCAATACATCTCTGGATTCGGCCAACAAGGCGCTGTGGTCCTCTGATGCATCCAACCAGTTGAGATGCGCACCCACTGTATCTGCGCATGCATGTAAGGTCTCACGTACGTTATTCGCTGCGGTCCAAACGCATTGATTGGGCCGCATCACGCCGGCTTTTTCCCGCGCAATCGCATCCAATGTGTCTCCGAGATACTCCTGATGGTCCATGCCGATCGATGTGATGATGGCAAGATCCGCATCCAAAATGTTGACCGCATCCAGTCGACCACCCAGCCCAATTTCACAAACCCAGTAGTCCAGATCCTGGTCTTGGAAGATGCAAAATGCGGCAAGTGTTAGATATTCAAAGTAGGTCAAGTACAGACTGCCACGCACGGACTCAACCTGATCAAGCGCACTGGCCAACACCTCAGAGTCCACAGGCAATCCAGACACACGAATGCGCTCAGTGATGTGATGAAGATGTGGCGAGGTATATTGGCCAACGGTCGATTCGGTATGGCCAAGTAAAAAGCCAAGCGCCTCGACCGTTGATCCTTTGCCGTTGGTACCGGCGACTGTGATGACAGTACGTGGACGCTGTTGATCCAGTCGTTGCCATACGGCTTTCACGCGCTCAAGACCGAGCCGAATATCTGAAGGCGGCGTCAGGGTGTGAAGTCGGTGTTCCCAGTCAGCGAGCTTCAATGTGTCAGTCGGGATAGCACGCGTGCGATGGTATCGCGCATGTCAGGACGTGGCACGATCATGTCAACCGTTCCATGTTCAAGCAGAAATTCGGCGCGCTGAAATCCCTCGGGCAGGGTTTCACGCACGGTCTGCTCAATCACACGAGGGCCGGCAAAGCCCACAAGGGCTTTGGGCTCAGCAATATTCAGATCACCGAGCATCGCAAATGACGCCGACACACCCCCAAAAACGGGGTCTGTCAGCACTGAAATGTAGGGCAAGCCAGCTGCTCGCATTTTCTCAAGAACCGCAGAGGTTCGCGCCATTTGCATCAACGACAGCAGGGCTTCTTGCATCCGCGCACCACCGGATGCGGAAAAACACACCAAGGGGATCTGCTGCTCAAGACAGGCCTCACCGGCGCGCACAAACTTCTCACCCACGACCGTCCCCATGGAACCACCCATGAATTGAAACTCAAAAGCCAATGCGATCAGCGGCTGTGCTTTGACGGTTCCCTGAACAGCGATCAATGCATCTTTTTCTTGTGTGGCCTTCTGTGCCTGGCTTAGACGGTCCTTGTACTTCTTTTGATCGCGGAACTTCAATCGATCATCAGCCTGAAGATCAGAAAACAGCTCAATTTGATCCTCGGGATCTAAAAACCCCTTGAGACGAGCCCGTGCATCAAGGCGGCCATGATGCCCGCATTTCGGACAGACCTGTTGATTGCGCTCAAGCTCAGGTTGATACAACACGGCCTGACAGGCATCACACTTTGACCACAGTCCATCAGGCACCGAAGTCTTCCGCTCAACAGCTTTTGAGCGGACGACCTGCGGTACGAGTTTGTCGAGCCAATTACTCACGATTTCAGTCCTGCCTGCACGTCGTCCATCGCCTCACGCATTGGAGCGAGTACTTGGCGCAAGGCCTCGGGAACTGCCTCCGGCTGATTGGCATGGGCCTCTGCAGCACTGACCAGAACTGAGCCAACGATCACACCATCGGCTGCTTTGGAAATCTCTGCCGCCTGCTCAGCCGTTCGGATTCCAAACCCAACACAGATCGGGACCTGAACATGCGCACGCATGGCATCCACTTTTCTAGAGACATCGCCGGCGTTGAGTTCACTCGACCCTGTCACTCCTTTCAGGGAGACATAATATAAATAGCCAGAAGTCGCCTCACCAATGGCACGCATCCGCGCATCCGTTGTCGTCGGCGCTGCCAGATAAATTAAGTCCATCTCCAATTCACGCGCCCGACGAACGAGCACACCGTCTTCCTCAGGCGGCATGTCGACAAGCAATAAACCGTCAACACCGGCTTCGTGAGCCCGCTCACAAAAGACACGCTCCCCCATCGCCATCACGGGATTTAAGTACCCCATCAACACCACGGGCGTATCTGCATCGTCAGCTCGAAAGGCACGCACAGCATCCAACACACCACCTAAGGTAGTGCCACCCGCGATGGCACGCTCTGCTCCGCGTTGATTGACCGGGCCATCTGCGAAAGGATCTGAAAACGGCATTCCCAATTCGAGAATATCAGCGCCTCCAGCCACCAGCGCATGCATTGCAGGTACCGTCGTTTCAGGTGTTGGATCCCCGGCGACGATATAGGGTATTAACGCCTTCCGGCCGATCTGTTGCAGCGCGTCCATGCGCGCCTGGATCCGTCCTGCCGTCATGTGAGTGAGATTCCTTCCATTTTTGCCACCGTAAAAATATCTTTATCTCCACGACCTGACATGTTGACGACCACGGTCTGATCAGGACGCATGGATGCGGCAAGTTCCTTGGTGTACGCCAATGCATGGGCGGTCTCAAGCGCAGGAATAATGCCCTCAACCCGCGACACCTCATGAAAGGCAGCCAAGGCATCCGCGTCGGTCGCACCCACATATTGCGCCCGTCCAATATCTTTTAGATAGGCGTGCTCAGGTCCAACACCTGGGTAATCCAGACCGGCTGAGACCGAGTGGGTATGTGAAATCTGACCGTCTGCATTGTCCATCAAATAGGTTTTCGATCCATGCAGAACACCCGGGCGACCTGCACACAGGGGCGCTGCATGCTCAGGCGTTGATAAGCCACGCCCGGCGGCCTCAACACCGTAGATTTGAACTTCGGTATCCCGAAGGAAGGGGTAAAACAAACCAATCGCGTTGGAACCACCGCCAACGCAGGCCACCAATGCATCGGGGTACTTGCCAAAAATCTCTTTCGACTGCCATTTCACTTCACGGCCAACAACTGCGTTGAAATCCCGAACTAACTGCGGATAAGGCGCGGGGCCAGCCACCGTTCCGATGATGTAGAAGGTTGAGTCCACATTGGTCACCCAATCACGCATGGCTTCACTCAGCGCATCCTTCAAGGTGCGTGAACCCGAATCAACTGGGATCACCTGTGCACCCAGTAGTTTCATGCGGTACACGTTGGGCGACTGACGCTCCACATCATCAGCCCCCATATACACAACGCACTCCAAGCCAAGTCGTGCAGCGACCGTCGCCGAGGCCACACCATGTTGGCCGGCTCCGGTTTCTGCAATGACCCGCGGCTTGCCCGAATATTTTGCCAGCAGTGCCTGGCCAATGGTGTTATTCACCTTGTGCGCGCCGGTGTGATTGAGGTCCTCGCGCTTAAAGTAAATCTGCGCGCCACCAATTTGGTTGGTCCAACGCTCGGCAAAATAAAGCGGCGAGGGACGACCGACAAAGTTCGCCAAATCTGAATCAAACTGTCGCTGAAACTCAGCATCCTGTTTCAGCATCTGATAATTCTGATCGAGATCGCTCAGTGCAGCCATCAACGTTTCCGACACATAGCGGCCACCATAATCACCGAAATGGCCGGCTGCATCGGGCTCGTAGCTGAGTGTTTTAAGTTCGTCTTCGGTTAGCGCCATTGTTTTTCCAATCTCATCCGCGGCACGCTTGGATAAAGCGCGCCATTTTATCAGGATCCTTTCTCCCTGGCTCGGACTCAATGCCGCCACTGACATCAAGAGCCCAGGGTGCAACCGCGTCGATTGCGTCCTTTGCATTCTCTGGAGTTAAACCACCTGCCAAGATAACAGGGACAGTGGTCTTAGGGATACGCCCCCAATCAAATTGCGCACCCGTGCCGCCTGGAACACCCGGCTGATAGGCATCCAATAAAAACCCAGACGCCGAGGGATAGGCCTCCATTTCAGCCAATACATCAACGCCAGGACGCATCCGGATCGCCCGAATGTAAGGCAACCCAATCGCCTCACAATCAGCAGGCGCCTCTGACCCATGGAACTGAATTAAATTCAGACGCGTTTGCTTGGCAATGGTTGCGATGGTCTCAGGCGGTGCATCAACAAATAAACCGACCCGAGTGACAAAGGCCGGAACCGAGGCCATCAGCATGGCGGCTTGATCAGGTGTCACCGCACGCGGACTGGGCGGATAGAAAACAAAACCCAACGCGTCTGCACCAAGTGCGACCGCAGCCCTTACATCGTCACTCCGCGTGAACCCACAAAATTTGATTCGAGTCATGTGATTAGCTTACCGGATCCGTGGCCAAGATGCTTTTGAACACCGGCGGGATCCGCACCGTATCTGGGAGATCAAAGACTCCATCATAGGTTGGCCCGAGGAAATAAAGCCCCTGAGGTGGAGCAGTCACGCCACCGGTGGTGCGGTCTTTTGAAACGAGGACCTGATGCGCCCAGTCTGGTGTCGCCTCACCTGCGCCTACTGCCATCAAGACCCCGGCGATATTCCGAACCATATTT
The DNA here is from genome assembly GCA_913057215.1 of uncultured Gammaproteobacteria bacterium. Classification (GTDB taxonomy): domain Bacteria; phylum Pseudomonadota; class Gammaproteobacteria; order Pseudomonadales; family Litorivicinaceae; genus HIMB30. The sequence goes on along the minus strand of CAJXNQ010000010.1, from coordinate 26,809 downwards.
TGTAGAAATCCATTGGCCTCGACGTGGATCGCAATAAACTCATCGAGTTGGTGTATAGCCAGACGCATCACAGTTCGCGTTGAGGTTTTCGCCTGGCACTGTGCCGAGCGATATGCATTGAAATCATGAGTGCCAATCAGATACGAACCTGCTTCAGCCATCGCCTGTGGGTTCAATTCTTTATATGTATCCGTGGTTGCATGCCGCATCAACGCACTGCGAAAGGGAACACAGCGGATCACGTACACATATTGCCGCGATTGAGCCGCGAATCGAGCGTGGAACTCAGGGGGCACTGGCCGCACCCAAGACACTGACACGTCGTCGGGCAAATGTGTATTGGTCCCCATGACCCAGTTATAAGAGGGGCGGTCTGCTTCGGTTTCAAAATGGCACACCTGACTGGCCGCATGGACACCTGCATCCGTTCGGCCTGAGCACACGACCTGAATCGGCGTATCAGCGATGCGTGATAAGGCGTGTTCCAACACGGTCTGAACCACCTGGGTATCGTGTTTTTGCGCCTGCCAACCGCGATATCGCGTGCCATCGTACTCAACAGAGATCGCCAGCCGCTTCAGTGGTTCAGGCTCGACTGACATCAAGTAACGTCCGCGCCCGCATTGCACTGGTCTTATCAGGAGACACAGCGACGCGCTCCAAAAGCTCAATCGCGGTTTGCTTCATCCCCATGTCCAGATAACTCTGTGCCAACTCCAACTGATGGGTCGCGATATCTGCCTCATCATCTGGATCCTCGCCCCACTCGGGATTTTCGTTTAAGGCGTCTGCTGAAAACGCATCAATCAACGCATCGTCGTCAGCGCCGCTGGCATACAGCGACTCGGCTTCGCTGGCACGCGTTGGATCCTCAATCTTTTGCTTCAGTCGTTCAATGGCTGAGTCCAGTGCATCTGATCTATCTGTCGACGCCTCTGACTCGGCAAATTGGTGGTTTGCAGACGGCGCCACAGGTGGTGCGTCAACTTCGGCGTCCAGTGGGGCCTGGATTGGGGCCGCCGCTGGTGCCGGCAATTCAGGCATCACGGGTGCCTGTTTTTCCGCTTCAGCCGATTCAGGTGCTCGGTGCGGCGCACTCTGACGTCCATAGACCTGACGAGCCAAGAATGCAAATACCAAAACACCCACAAGTATCAGCGTCCCTTGACCGACCTCAGTGCGCCGGAATGAGTCAAATTCAGCCTGCGTGGGGATGTGCGTGAAGGCTTGATCAATCAATGCATGCCAATCAATAGCGGCAATTTGCTCGGTGATAGAGACATCCACATCTGGCTCAACAGGCGTCGGCGGCACTGTCACAGCCGATGATGCACGACGCTCACTGGCGATGGCTTCAAGCTTCTCATCGACCTGCGCAAGCTTGGATTCAAGTGCCGTGATCTTTTCAATGAGGCGATCGACATCGCCGGTTGATTGATCCACCCGATCATCAATGACCGATTCTGCGACCTGCACACTCGCCGGCGCGCTGTCGGTAACCTCTGGAGATGCCTCGATCGCGACCGCTTCAACAGGTGTTCGTTCTGACTGCTCAGCCACCGACATTGCTGATTCATTGCCTTCAACGACCGCCGACAGAGAGGGACTCTCTTGGAGCTGAGGGCTTTGATCTGGTGTCACGTCAGTTGAGGACTCATTTGCCAGTTCTGTCACTGGAGCACGCGCGGACTCGGATCCATTCACCCGCGCCGCGAGGCGTGGAAAGCTTCCAGTCGGCGCGGCCATGTGCGTGTCAAACCGATTTTTCGCATCGACAGCAGACTCCAGACGCATCACGCTGACTGATGGCACGCGCAGTTGCGCACCCCGTTCCAGTGCATTGACGTTATCAAACTCAAATGCATCTGGATTGGTGTCATACAACGCCATCATGACCTGCTCAATGGTCAGACCCTCTGGCTGAACACGCGAAGCCAACCGCCATAACGTTGCTCCATTGGGTACATTTAAGATAACTGGCTCATCAGAAGCACTGCTTTGAGATGATGGAATCTGGACCGAGACTGGAACGAACCGAGGACCATCGGGTGTAAACAACTCCACCAAGGTCGTGAGTTCTGAGTCAGGCCATGCGCTTTCTGAACGGATGACCAGACGTGTCTCGTCGGCTTCACTGGCGACGGTATAGGTGAGTGCCGATAAGGACTCCGGACGACTCATTCCACGGGCAGTGAACTCAGCTTCTGGGGCCAATAACGGAAATAATTGAGATGCCGAAGTCTGACCAAGGTCCAAGACTGGAATATGGACCTCAAGCGGTGCATTGTGGGTCGATTGCACCTGCGGGTTGCCGAATTCAAGCCCAAATACAGACTGTGACAGTAGCACGCACAGGCCGATACATCGTTTCAATGTGTTCTCTCCAGATGACCGCAGACCGCATCATACGCGTCTTGTGCCCAGAGTGTCCGCTCCAGATCAGCGGTGGCATGCACATGGATCCGGGTCGCAGATACATCCCGCACCGAGATCCGCATACCGGCTTCTGCATCAACACGCCCCGCATCAGGAGCCATGCCTGCACCCACGCGATATGGTTCGGTTTGCAAGGCTTTGATTGTTGACAACGCAGCCGTTGATCCATCGAGCCACATACTCACCACCGTGGTGTAGAAGCAATCGCTTTGCACACGCTCAAGCGACACAGTCGCTTCTGAAAAACCGAGTTCGATTTTAAGCGCTTCAATCAATGGCTGTTCATCCAAAATGCGGCCGTTGAACGCCAGTGTTCCACCGAACTGCTTGGGGTCTGGATCACGGCCGTTGAACAGTTCAGTCACCTGTCCTGCGAGCGCCTCAACACCACCCTCGATTTCAGATGCAGGCTCACGGATGGACCCACACATCCCCTCGATTTGATCACGCACGGTTTCGGGAACCAATCGATCAAACATCGAGACACCCGAGAGCTGCGGGCGAAACCTCGGTACATCACCGCTGTACGACCCACTGAGGTCTAACACCAAATCAGCCGCATCCAAATCGACTTCAGATTCGAGCTCAATATTGAGCGTTCGCCCACCAAATCGACGCGCCTCACCCGCGGCCTCATAGCCGTCACACAGGCGCATCCGATAATCACCCTCAAGCCCTTCAAGGCGTTCTAAGATCGCATCGGCCACCGACCGGCCTGCACCGGTCATGATGATTTCAATCACACCGACTCCCTGAGGATTGAGAGCATCCGACGGAGCGGCTCAGCCGCACCCCACAGCAATTGATCACCCACCGTAAATGCATTCAGATAGTGCGGCCCGAGGTTCATTTTACGCACCCGGCCCACTGGAATTCTAAGCGTTCCGGTCGCCTGAGTCGGTGTCAACTCTGCCAGCGTTCGATCTCGGTCGTTTGGAATCAGGTCGGTCCAGTCGGTCCCCTCAGCAAGCACCGCCTCAATATCGGCCATCGGAATATCATCCTTCAGCTTAATTGTCAGGGCTTGCGAGTGGCATCGCATCGCACCAATCCGTACACAGGTGCCGTCAATCGGAACCGGTGATGCATCGAGCCCTAAAATCTTGTTGCACTCAGCCATCGCCTTCCACTCTTCACGGCTTTGACCGTTCTCGAGTTTTGAATCGATCCATGGCAACAGGCTGCCCGCCAATGGATGACCGAAATGGTCTGTTGGCATGGACTCAGCTCGGAGCGCTTGAGACACCTTCCGATCAACATCGAGAATCGCAGATGACGGAGTCGCCAGTTCTTCTGAGACTGCAGATTGTAAATAACCCATCTGCGCGAGAAGCTCACGCATATTGGCTGCACCGGCCCCACTGGCAGCCTGGTAGGTCATGGCCGTCACCCATTCCACCCAACCTTGACGGATCAGGCTGCCAACAGCCATCAACATCAAGCTCACAGTGCAATTGCCACCAATAAAATCACGTCGTCCTGATGCCAAGGCTTGATCGATGACATCCCGATTCACCGGGTCAAGAACGAGCACACTGTCAGACGCCATGCGAAGCGCCGAGGCGGCGTCGATCCAATACCCGTCCCAACCGCTGTCGCGCAGTGGTTGATACACAGCTTTGGTGTAGTCACCGCCCTGACAAGTCAGGATCACCTCACAGTGAGCAAGATCTGAAAGCGACATGGCATCGAGGAGTGTCGCCTCAGACGACATCTCAGGCGCCTTTTCTCCAACTTGTGAGGTCGAAAAAAATACCGATTCAAGACCCGCAAAATCGCCCTCGGCATGCATCCGATCCATCAAGACCGAACCGACCATGCCACGCCAACCTACAAAACCAACTCGCATTTTCAATCCTTAACGCAATGCATTGACGACGGCATCACCCATCGCCTGACAACCAACCACCTGTTCACCGGCACTCCCAGACGCAATATCAGCCGTTCGAACCCCCGATGCGAGCACAGTCTGCACCGCAGACTCAATTGCTTGAGCTGCCTTGGGCGCTTTCAATGAGTGTGTCAGCATCATGGCCACGGACAGAATGGTCGCCAGTGGGTTGGCTTGGTCTTGCCCAGCAATATCAGGTGCCGACCCATGGCAGGGCTCATACAATCCCTGGTGGTCACTGTTCATGGATGCAGAGGGCAACATGCCGATCGACCCAGTCAGCATCGCGGCTGCGTCCGACAAGATATCGCCAAACAGGTTGCCGGTGACCATGACATCAAACTGCTTTGGCGCACGCACCAATTGCATGGCCGCATTATCGACATACATGTGCGACAACTCAACGTCAGGATAATCCGCGCTCAACCGCTCCATCACGTCACGCCAGAGGACCGTGACCTCAAGTACGTTGGCTTTATCGACAGAACACAGACGCCGACTCCGCGTCATTGCGGCCTCGAACGCGATGCGCCCGATGCGTTCAATCTCAGCCTCGGTATAGCGATCGGTATTAAAGCCAACGCGTTGACCAGGCGCACCCTCAATCCCCCGAGGTTCACCGAAATAAATGCCACCGATGAGCTCACGCACGATCAAAAGATCCAGCCCACTGACCACCTCAGGCTTCAATGTCGATGCCGATGCAAGCTCCGGATACAAAAGCGCTGGGCGCAAATTCGCGAATAGGTTAAGGCCCGAGCGAATCTGAAGTAAGCCTTTCTCTGGTCGCTCAGACATTGGCAATGCATCCCACTGAGGGCCACCTACAGCGCCCAATAACACCGCATCTGCGTTTGATGCAGCGGCCAGTGTGGAGTCAGGCAAGGGCGAGCCGTGCGCATCGATCGCCGCACCACCTATCAAACACCGCTCAGTGGTCAACCCCAGGCTGAATGCAGTGTTGACCTGATCCAAAACCCGCTCAGCTTGGGCAATGATCTCTGGCCCAATGCCATCCCCGCCCAATAAAACAACGTGCGGCATCGTGACTCCTTATGAATGTGTAAACAGCCAGGGTTGGCTCTGTCGATGCTGAGCCTCAAAGGCCCGAATGGCGTCGGCTTCTTTGAGTGACAAACCGATCTCATCGAGCCCCTCAAGCAAACATGTCCGCCGGAATGGATCGATCTCAAAGGAAGCACTAAAGCCCTCACTGGCTGCGACGGTCTGCGTCTCAAGATCAACAGTCAGTTGAAGTGGGTTTTCAGCCGATGCCAAGGCGAATAATTGCTCCACCGCATCCGCTTCAAGCGTCACGGGCAACAACCCATTTTTAAAACTGTTGTTGAAAAAGATGTCCGCGAAACTTGGTGCAATCACAACCCGGAAGCCGTACTCCAAAATCGCCCAAGGCGCATGCTCACGACTCGATCCACAGCCAAAATTGTCTCGAGCCAACAAAATCGTCGCGCCTTGGTACCTGGCGTCGTTCAAAACAAAGTCTGGATTGAGCCTGCGAGTACTGTGATCCATACCCGGCTCGCCGGGATCAAGATAGCGCCAGTCATCAAATAAATTGACACCAAAGCCTGTCCGGTGAATCGACTTCAGATACTGCTTTGGGATGATTTGATCGGTATCCACATTGGCGCGGTCCAACGGCATCACACAGCCTGTCTCACGAATAAACTGCTGCATACTCACCCCTTAAAGCCACTCACGGACGTCAACAAAATGACCGGCGACGGCAGCCGCGGCCGCCATGGTCGGGCTGACCAAATGCGTCCGCCCACCGGTTCCTTGGCGCCCTTCAAAATTTCGATTGGAAGTCGAGGCACAGTGCTCTCCGGGACCCAAGCGATCGGCATTCATCGCCAAACACATCGAGCATCCCGGGTCTCGCCACTCAAATCCCGCCTCTAAAAAGATTTGATCAAGCCCTTCGGCCTCAGCCTGTGCTTTCACCAAACCAGATCCAGGGACGACCATGGCTTGCTTGACCGAGTCAGCCACACGCTTGCCATCGACCACTTGCGCTGCATCGCGTAGGTCTTCAATGCGTGAGTTCGTGCAGGATCCGATAAACACACGATCCAAGCGAATCGAATCAATGGACTGGCCACCGGTTAATCCCATATATTTCAGTGCACGCTCGACAGCGCCCCGCTTGAGCGGATCGTCAATCTGTGTCGGATCTGGAACCTGCCCATGGACACCCGTGACCATTTCCGGATTCGTGCCCCAAGACACTTGAGGCTCAATCAAGGTGCCATCCAGGGTGACCTCATGATCAAAGCGAGCGTCAGCATCACTGACCAATGTCCGCCAGCTGTCTGCAGCTGCATCGAACAGATCACCGGTCGGTGCAAAGGGCCGCCCTTTGACGTACTCAATGGTTTTTTCATCGACTCCGACCAATCCCACGCGCGCGCCGGCCTCGATCGCCATATTGCAGACGGTCATGCGTCCTTCCATCGACAATGAGGCAATGCCTTCGCCGGCAAATTCAATGGCACAACCGGTTCCACCGGCTGTACCAATCTGGCCGATGATAGCCAGAATCACATCCTTCGCAGTCACCCCAAAGCCAAGCGGTCCGCTGACCGTGACCCGCATATTTCGCATCTTTTTCGCGACCAAGCACTGCGTAGCGAGCACATGCTCAACTTCACTGGTACCAATGCCATGCGCAAGCGCACCGAATGCACCGTGCGTGGCTGTATGGCTGTCACCACAGACAATGGTCATACCAGGCAAGGTCGCTCCTTGCTCAGGTCCGATCACATGCACAATCCCTGCGCGCGGATCTGCCATCTTGAATTGGGTGATACCAAAGGCATCGCAATTGGAATCGAGTGTTTGCACTTGCAGTCGACTCACAGGGTCAGCGATCGCCTCAACACCAGCAGCCTGGTTTTCGGTCGGCACGTTGTGGTCAACAGTAGCCAGGTTGGCATCAAGACGCCATGGCCTTCTACCAGCCAAGGCAAGCCCTTCGAATGCTTGCGGCGAGGTCACCTCATGCAGAAGTTGCCGGTCGATATAAATCAGTGCACTGCCGTCATCACGTTGGGTAACGAGATGGCTGTCCCATAACTTATCGTAAAGCGTCCGGCCGCTCATGGTGGTTCCTCCAAAAGTAGCTCGCCAGTTTAGCAGATTACGGGCCTAACCAAAGTGTCGATTACACCTGTTGTGCCTCAAGCCGGGCAGATCGAAGCCCAAACCAGGCAACGCAGGCTGTTATCAACGTCAGCACGCCCATCCACTCAAATGTGCGCCCTCCGCCCAGCGCATCCCACAGATATCCGGAACTCAATGAGCCAAGGGCACCACCGGTGCCAAAGACCAATCCACTGTAGAGCGCCATACCTCGTCCTGACAGGCGATCTGGAAACCAACGCCTGACAAATTCAATACTCACCGCATGAATTGCACCAAAGCTAAACGCATGAATTAACTGAAGCCCCATCAACACGATGGCGGACTCCACAAACCAGGCCGTACCGAACCATCGAAGCCCTGACAAGACCAGAGACAGGACCAAAAGATGTCTTAAATCCAATCGAGCGAGATAGCGCGGCAGCACGAAAAACAGGACCACCTCGGCAAAGACACCGAGAGCCCAAAGCTGACCCGCTTCAAATGCGCTATAGCCAACCTCTTGAACATAGAGCGTAAAAAACACGTTCAGTGGACCATGGGTAAACTGATTCATGGCAGCAATGAAGAAAAACAACAGCACCACCGGCAGACGCAGCACCTGCCAAATAGGAACCGGAGGATCGGTTGACGCGGGTTCAGACTCCAAGGTTGGGAGCGTCAAGGACAAGAGCCCCGATGTAGCCAGTCCGGCAATCATCAAAAGCGGCAGCACATCAAAAGGAATCCAAGAAAAAGCCCACCCCGCTGACAACATCATCACAATAAAGCCAACAGAGCCCCACACGCGGATTCGCGAGTAGGTGTGATGCTGACCCTTGAGGTAGGCAAGCGTAAGGGTGTCAAACTGGGCGATGATGGCGTTCCAAAACAGCCCAAACCCAAACAAGATCAAACAGAGTCCAACAAAGTCAAACTCAGTGAGCAGAAAAAAGGCCATCAAGAGCGAGCCGGCCATACCTGCCTGGACAACGCGCAACCGATTGGAGACGTGATCCCCGATATAGCCCCACACATAGGGCGCAAGGATCTTCGAGCCCGTTAAAACCCCAATCGCAATCCCAATTTGTTCAGATGAGAAGCCGATGGATGCGAAAAAGGGACCAAACCAACCGACGGCCAAGGCGACGATCGCGAAGTACAGCCCATACAGACCGCCTAAACGCGCAGCCGGAACCGGCCGACTCACGTCGAAGCAAGACCCGGAATGATTGGAGTCTCAGAAGTCACATGGGCATTTTGTCCGCGGTGGCGCAACGCATGATCCAACAGCACCAGAGCAACCATGGCCTCAGCAATGGGTGTGGCGCGAATTCCCACACAGGGATCGTGTCGACCCTTGGTCACCACATCTCGACTGACACCGGTTCGATCGATGGTTTGCCCGGGTGTGGTAATTGAGCTCGTTGGTTTCAGAGCCAAATGAGCCACGAGCGGCTGGCCTGTACTGATTCCGCCGAGTACACCGCCTGCGTGATTGGTTAAAAATCCCTCAGGACGCATGGCATCACGATGCGCCGAACCGCGTTGATTCACCACCGAAAAACCTTCACCAATCTCGACCCCTTTGACTGCATTGATTGACATCAGTGCATGTGCAATGTCTGCATCGAGTCGATCAAACACGGGTTCACCCCATCCGGGAGGCAGACCCTCTGCGACCACTGTTAATTTGGCACCAATCGAATCCTCATCGCGTCTGAGATCGCGCATGAATTGATCCAGCGCATCAAGCTGCTCAGGGTCGGCAGAAAAAAACGGATTCGAGTTGACCTGATCCCAATCTTTGATCGCACATTCAATCGGACCCAACTGCGTGAGACACCCGCGCACGCGCACGTCGAACAGCGTGCTCAATACTTTTTTGGCGATTGCACCGGCGGCCACTCGCATCGCGGTCTCACGCGCTGAGCTTCGTCCGCCGCCGCGATAATCGCGAATGCCATACTTTTGCTCATAGGTGTAATCCGCATGTGCAGGCCGAAAGATGTCTTTGATCTCGGAGTAATCTTTAGAGCGTTGATCGGCGTTTCGAATCAAGAGCGCAATCGGAGTCCCTGTAGTTTGCCCCTCGAACACGCCCGAGAGAATCTCGACCTCATCGGCCTCACGTCGCTGGGTGGTATGCTGACTCTGACCCGGCTTCCTACGATCCAGATCAATTTGAATGTCGTCAACAGACAAGGGGATTTGCGGTGGACATCCATCGACAATTGCAACCAGTCCCGGGCCGTGACTTTCGCCCGCTGTTGTCACAGTAAACAAGGTCCCGAATGTGTTTCCGCTCATAAGAGTTCCTAATTAAAACGCCGAGTATAACCGGTCCAACTCGTCACGAGAGAGCACGACAACGCCATGTCCCCCGCGTTCAAACGCCAGCCAATTCAAATCATGTTGCAGTCGGGGACGAATCAGTTGATCCAACGCACCCCAAGAATTCCCCACCTCGAGAAACAGTACACCATCTGTTGTCAACCAATCGGCGGCCTGATTTAAGATGCGGCGCGAAAGATCCAACCCGTCGTCCCCTGATTCAAGCGCTCGGCTGGGTTCATGGCGAAACTCAGGCGGCAACGTATCCATATCTTCAGCATCGACATAAGGTGGATTACAGACAATGACATCGAACCGGTCGTCATACAGCGCATCGAAACAGTCTGACTGGATCACCTCCAGCCGATTCTCAAGCCCATGTAAGCGCACGTTGGACTGAGCCACCTCACAGGCTCCAGCGTCCAAATCCGCCAAGACGCCGGTACTTTCTTCAAACGCCAGTGCAGTCAGAATGCCAAGACATCCAGAGCCACAACACAGATCCAGCCACCGAACGGGTCGATCTGCCGGTGGGCTGAACCACGGGCTGAATTCTGCCTCAATGCACTCAAGTATTGGACTTCTCGGGATGAGCACCCGCGGGTCGACCTGAAATGGAACACCGCCATACCATGCACGCCCGACGAGGTAGGCAACCGGCATACGCTCCTCAACTCGAGCCTGAATCATACGCATCAACCGATCACGCTCGGCCAGGGTCAAACATGCATCCAACAGCCTGTCATCCCCATCCGGGGGCAAATGTACACTGCCAAATACGAGTGCCAAGGCTTCATCCCACAGCGAATCGGTTCCCTGACCCAACACCACGGGGTGCTGGCTTAACTCGGACAAGGCATATCGTAAAAAATCGCGAAGCGTCGCTAATTCAGTCATGGCCGAAGCCTAGTCACTCCGCCCACAATCGGCAAGCGAACTTTGAAAGCGACCAAAAACACCCTATGGTGATTGCATGAGTGACGATGCATTCAAAACGTTAATGGAAGAGAGCGGCGTGCGACAGCTGAACAAGGAGCCTCGCATTCGCCCGATCAAGCGACCAAGCCGCGCGGCAATCGCCGAAGCACGCAATCGTGCCGAGGATGCCGACGTCATGCCGGCTCGCCATGGCCTGTCGACCGAAGATCCGCCGCCCGCCAATCCGCTCAAGCCGCTGCACTACATCGCCTACGATGCAGATCGTCACATTGCTGGATTATTGGATGAACTGCCGTTTCCGGCACAACTGGAAATCGATTTGCACGGACACACGGTCGAACAGGCCGCGACCGAAGTCGCCCACGTGTTTCAGTTACTCCGCGAGAAACGGCTGACGCACCTTCGCATCGTGCATGGGGTCGGACGACACAGCGCCGATGGTCGAGCTGTTTTAAAAGGCTTGGTCAATCGGTGGCTCAAAAACAATCCAGACATCGTCGCCTTTTCCAGCGCCAGGCGATCCGATGGGGGGACAGGGGTCGTCAACATCTTAACGCGCGGCTTGATGGACGATCGTTGGGCCCGCACCTGATCAATGCTTGCGTTTGACAAACTGCATTAGGCGCCGTTTACGCTGGATTTGACGCTCCGTGAGCTTATTTTTTCGCCCTGCGAACGGGTTCTCGCCCGATTTGAATTCGATCTTGATGGGACTGCCAGAAATATTCAAAACCTTGCGATACACGTTCTCGAGGTAACGTCGATATGGATCAGGTACCGAGGACGTCTGATTTCCATGAATAATAATGCGTGGCGGGTTCATGCCACCCTGATGCGCATAACGCAGTTTGATGCGTCGCCCACGGACTAAAGGCGGTTGATGATCAGCCACTGCATCTTCGAGAATACGCGTCAATTGATTGGTGGAAAACTTCGTCGTTGCCGCTTGGTGTGCTTTTTCAATTGAGCGATACAGATCGCCAACGCCGGTGCCATGCAACGCCGAGATGTAGTGAAATTTAGCCCAGGGGATAAAATTCAAACGACGACTGAGTCCAGCGCGCACACGCTCGCGCACTTCAGGCTCCAGGTGATCCCACTTATTGACTGCGACCACCAGCGCGCGGCCTGCATCCACGACTGTTCCGATCAAATGCAAATCTTGCTCGACCAATCCCTCTTGTGCATCGATCAGCAGCACCACAACGTGGGCGTCCTCAATGGCCTGCAAGGTTTTGACAATGGAAAACTTCTCGACCGTTTCACTGACACGCCCACGACGCCGAACGCCGGCTGTATCAATGAGCGTGTAGGTTGCTCCATGGCGTTCAAACGGAATGTAGATTGAATCGCGAGTCGTGCCAGGCATGTCAAACACCACCACACGCTCCTCGCCAAGCATGCGATTGACCAACGTTGACTTCCCCACATTGGGTCGACCGACCACGCCAATCCGAATTCCGGGTGCATCCGGTCGATACGCATCCTCGGCCTCAGGATCGATGTCTGAGAGCGAAAAGTGCGCCAACAATCGATCGGTGAGGTGTCCCACACCACGCCCATGTGATGCAGCGATGGGTAATGGTTCACCAAAACCCAGGGCATAAAAATCAGCCAAGACCACATCTGCATTCTGACCGTCGATCTTATTAGCCATTAACCAGACCGGCTTATCAGTACGCCGCAAGAGCGCCGCAATGACATCATCTGAGGCGGCCAACCCCTCGGCTGCATCCACCATGAAGAGCACCACATCTGCCTCATCAATGGCCGCTTTAGACTGTTCGGCCATCATCGCGTCGACACCCGCCTCACCACCAGTTAGGCCACCTGTGTCAATCACAATGAAAGGATGGCCGGACAACAGGGCACGGCCATATTTTCGATCTCGAGTCAGACCTGCAAAGTCAGCCACTAAGGCATCTCGAGTCCGAGTCAGTCGGTTAAACAGCGTGGACTTGCCCACGTTTGGACGCCCAACGAGGGCGATCACAGGTGTATTCAAGGGCGGATCTCGACCAGTGTCAGACGTCCATCCATCAATTGCACGAGCGCACCCTCGGATGTTGTCACAGGCGCCACTTTCCCTTTTGTTGATCCTGTATCAAGACGACCAACCAGTTCACCGGTTTGTGGGCTTAACAGATGCAAGACACCCTCTAGGTCAGTCACACCAATTGATGCGCCCACGATTGCAGGTGCACTTAACTCCCTGTATTTCAGTGCCTCGTTTGAAAACACAGATTCACCGGTTTGCAGTTGATATCCAGAGACGGTGCCATCGGTTTCGACCACAGTGACGAGATTGAACGCCACCAAAGCGCCCGGGTAGGCATCCGAGTCAACAGACCACAAAATTTGGCCGTTACTCCGATCCAAGACCGAGACCTGTCCATTTCGGGTCGCGGTCGCCACCACCTCATTTCTGACAGACGGGGCTCCTTTGGAATCAACAATCCGTTCAAGCGGACTGCGCCCTCGCGAGACCGCAACTTGTCGTTCCCACGCAATCCGTCCATTGTCCGCCTGATAGGTCACCAGTCGACCGGATTCCCACAGCACAAACAAAAATCCATCCGCCAAGGTCATGGGTGCACTGCCACGAATCCCAATGCCGGACTCTTGAGTCTCCTCGACCCACAAAACATCCCCGTTGGATTGCGCAAAGGCCATCAACCGACCGATTTGTGTTTTGACATAGACGCGATCTTGATCAGCCACTGGCGGCGTAGTCGAACCACTCGGGAGACGGACACGGAAGCGTTCGCTGCCATCGGTCGCGTTTAATCCGACCAATTCAGCGTCGGCAGTCACCACAAAAACGGCCTCTCCGTTAAATCCAACACCGCCAACAATCGGACGGTCGAGATCGACGACCCAACGCTCGGTCAGCATCTGGTCAAACACGCCAACCCTACCAGACCCGCCAGCAGCGGCAATTTGATCTTCAAAAACGACCGGCCGCAGTCCAGTCTCATCGCCTGCACCCAGATTGACCTGTTCAACTTCGATGGTTGAGACGCGCGCTTCAATCCGCTCAAGTCGAGTGGGGTCTGGCTTTTCCGGCGCGCTCGAACAACCGACAAGGAGCAATAATCCACTCAAAACGGCAAGATTCCGCATCATAACGCCTCCGGCAGTGCAGCCATCTTCAAATCGACAATCGCCGTATTCAGACCACGCGCTTGCATCAATTCGCTCGCTTGCTGGTATACCTCGCGAGCTTCTGGCAACGAATCAAGCGCCACCAAGATGTCACCCTCTAATTCCTTCAATGAGGCCGCCATGGATGAATCGGTCAGCCCACGCACACGCGACAACGCTTGCTCGGGCTGATTTAACTCGAGTTCCAATCGCGCTAAGCGAAGACCCATCATGGACTTGAGCTCAGGAGTCTCGACCTGAGCTTCAGCATAGGTCAATTGGCTTACCGCCAAATCAAAATCACCGCGTTCAACAGCCTGAGCGGCGAGAATACCAGCGCCCAGTGCTGCGTAATACGATCCGTCATGCGCAGATTGCAGGCGTTCGCCAACAGCAAGCATCCGCTCATAGTCAGCAGCCGTGTCCGGATCTGCAAAATTCAAAGACGCCAACTCAATCAATTCTTGATAGCTGGCAGACGCATCCGTGATTTGTGCAATCTGGTTTTGCTGCCACCACTGGTATCCCAAAACCGAACCAACGCCAATGACAAAGGCGCCTAGAAGTCCTGGCCCATTTTTTCTCAACCACTGTTTGACCAGTTCAGCTGTTTCTTCATCGGTTCTTACATAGTCCATGCACTGTCCTTTATCGTTTGCATCACCTTGGACACCTCGTTGCGTGCCACGGTGATCTGTTCACCGCCTCTGAGCGGTTTGATCAATACGGTCTCGTCGACTAACTCGTGCTCGCCGAGGATTAAACCAATCTGCGCACCCGACTTGTCTGCTTTTTTCAACTGGCTTTTTAAACTGCCGCCACCGATGTGCATCAAAATCCGTACATCCGGTAACTGTTCACGCAGTACAGACGTCATCTGCCGAGCGACAACTTCAGCCTCGGCCGCTTGTACCATGACATAGACATCGGCCTGCGCCTGCATATTCTCAGGGATGACATCGAGCGTTTCCATCAAAAGCACACACCGCTCCACACCCAAAGCAAATCCAACGCCCGGTGTTGATTTGCCACCCAGGTGCTCGACGAGGCCATCATAGCGTCCGCCTCCACAAACCGTCCCTTGAGCCCCGAGCGCATCCGTCGTCCACTCAAACACCGTACGACCGTAGTAATCAAGGCCGCGAACCAGTCTGTGATTGCGCACATAGTCAATTCCGGCGGCATCCAAAAGTGCGCACAGTCGACTGAAATGCGCCCGATCCTCTTCAGTCAGGTACGCGTCCATGGTTGGCGCTTGATTCAGTAACGCCTGGATCTCTGGGTTCTTTGAGTCGAGGATGCGAAGCGGGTTACGCTCGAGTCGAGACACACTCTCGGCATCCAATGCGGCCTCATGCGTCCTGAGATAGTTCACAAGCGCATCACGATATGCACGTCGTGCTGCCGGTGATCCAATGGTGTTTAACTCAAGTGTCACAGCGTCACGCACGCCCAAAGCACGCCACAGTGCATTGGTCATCTCAATCAGTTCAGCATCCATTGCCGCATCTTCAAAACCAAAGCACTCAACGCCAATCTGATGAAATTGACGATATCGGCCTTTTTGAGGCCGCTCATACCGAAAGGCGGGTCCCTGATACCAAAGACGTTGGGTTTGGTTATGCAGTAGACCGTGCTCGATCGCCGCGCGCACCACACCTGCTGTAACCTCAGGCCTGAGCGTCAAACTGTCTCCGTTGCGATCGTCAAAGGTGTACATTTCTTTTTCGACAATGTCGGTCACGTCACCAACCGCGCGGGCAAAAAGACGCGTTTCTTCAAGGATTGGTGTGCGAATTTGTGTGAGGCCAAAATTTGCGAAGATCTGCTTTGCAGTATTTTCCAAAAACAGCCAACCACCGGCCTGCTCGGGGAGGACGTCCGGCATGCCCCGTACTGATTGAATCGTCATGGTTAGTTATCCGTCGAATGCGCAATTAATTGCGCACGTTCCTGTTCTTTTTCGTCGGCCTTCGCGCGGATCTTTGCTTCAAGTGCATCAATAAAATCGCTGCCTGGCAGCCGATCTGCCGGTTTACCGTCGATGAATAAAGCGAGGCTCTCTGGGTTGCCACCTGTAAATCCGAGATCGGCTTCCTTGGCCTCTCCAGGCCCATTCACAACACACCCAATAACCGCAACATTCAGCGGTGTTTTCACATCTTCAAGTCTGGCTTCGAGTTGATTCATGGTCCCGATGACATCGAAGGTCTGGCGTGAACAACTGGGGCACGCAATAAAATTGATGCCACGCGTCCGAAGTCTGAGCGCTCTTAACAGATCAAACCCGACCTTGACCTCTTCGACCGGATCGGCCGCAAGCGAGATCCGTAAAGTATCACCAATGCCATCCATCAACAGCATGCCGAGGCCAGCCGCCGACTTGACCGTGCCACTTCGTAAGCCGCCTGCCTCCGTGATCCCCAGGTGCAGTGGTTGTTCAATTTGGCTGGCGATCAACCGATAAGCAGCGACGGTCATGAAAATCTCACTGGCTTTTAAACTGACCTTAAATTCCTGAAAGTCGAGTTTATCGAGGAGATCGATGTGACGCATGGCGGACTCGACCAAGGCTTCGGGCGTCGGCTCGCCATATTTTTTTTGGAGATCTTTTTCAAGCGAGCCCGCGTTGACGCCTATCCGGATTGGTACACCGGCATCCCGGCAGGCCGATACAACCGCTCGCACCCGCTCCTCACGACCAATATTTCCAGGGTTAATTCGTAGACAGTCGACACCTAACTCAATGACCCGTAGGGCAATCTTATGATCAAAGTGAATATCCGCGACCAAGGGCACATGCACAGACTGACGGATACGCCCAAAGGCCTCTGCGGCCTCCATCGTCGGCACCGAGACGCGAACAATGTCGGCGCCGGCATCAGCAATGGCTTCAATTTGGGCAACGGTCGCGGCCACATCCAACGTATCTGTGTTGGTCATGGACTGCACAGAAATCGGCGCATCACCCCCGACGGCCACTTGGCCAACGGTGATTTGTCGCGATTTCCGTCGGACAATCGGCGATTCAATCAATTGGTTTCGGCTCCCAGTGTGACTCGAGCCACATTCTGATAAGACCGGCCCGATAAATCCAGCGTCTCGCCATTAAAGATCACAGTGCTGTCACTCACCGCACCCACCAAAACCTCAATCGGCCCAAAGGTCTGAAGGGACACAAACCGCCCTGCTTCCATCAGATCTGCAACGACCAGTCGGCCGCGTGCATCCCGAACCTCAACCCATGATTCCCCAGTGAATCGCATTTCAAGCAATCCCCGATCACCCATGGCCTGATCAGCAGCATTCGAACCGGTCACCGTCTCCGACAGCACGCGCAACCCGTCATCGGCTGGACTGCCCTCCATGGCCGGTGCAACCGGATCAATCGAAGGTGCTTCAAGATTGGCGGCCTCAGCGATCACTCGCCCTTGGGAGACCGGCTGACGCACTGGTGGCTCTTCACGGACCTGCGATGGCTCGTCGACAGATGGAGGCTCAACAGGAGTCGTGGATGCGACTGGCGGGTTGTCTGTCGGTGTGTCGGTGCGCTCTGGTGCCGCCGAGGCGACAGAGGAAGCCGGCTCCACCGGTGTCTGCGCAGGCGATTCCTGAACGACTTCGGAGTCAGTGCTGACGACCTGCTCGACTGCCTCGGGCTCAGCGACGACCGGTGTTGGCTCAGTCGTTTCAACAGGTGTTGCTTCGGCAGTCGGCGGAGGACTCTCCGCTTCAGACGTCGACGCCGCCACCGTCTCAGCCGGCTCATCCGACCTCTCTAATTCGCTGGCATCGACAGTCGGTTCCTCAGTCGGAATAAGATCATCGGCGGTCCGAGTTCCATCACTCAGTTGGACCTCTTCACCAGGATCGATCTCAGAATCAAGAGCGGACTCGTCGCGCTCTGTAAAAGCTGGACGCACAATCTCTTCAGGCGCATCGACACGGGGCGCAATCTCAGGCTCTATCTCGGTCGAGTCCTGTGTCGAAATGACCACACCAGTGGCCAGCAGCGCAACAAGCACAACGCCGCCGATTGCGTACCAACGCATCGAAGGCGCGCCCATCTCGGACTCTTTTGACGCGTTTGAATCAAAGCCGCGGGGTTTCTGATCACCAACGCTTTCACCTTGTTCGGCGCGTTTCCACGCATCGAAAGGCTCAAGGACTGTCGTCTCATCGACGCCGAGTTTCTTGGCATACAGCTTGAGGTAACCTCGGACAAAACTTAAGCCAGCCAAATCGTCGTATGCATTGGCTTCGATGCCACGGATCACTTGTTTGGTCAGATTGGAAATGGCCGACATCTCTTCGATGGTCAGCCCTTTCGCCTCGCGGGCTGCCTTGAGGATCTCGCCAGGGAGTGTCACCTGATCAATCTGTGGCTCAACGTGTTCGGTTGACATGCAGTCATCTCTTGCCGTATTGGGCGACTATACATCAGATTTCTTAAGTACCAAAACCAGCCCCTAAAATCTCAAAGCGACCGCGAATCCCGGTAATCTCAGTCTGCAGCCGATCCAGTTCAGGCCGACTCAAACGCCGGTCACGTGCCAATTCAGACATCTTGATTTCAGCCAGATCAAACTGGCCGGTGAATGCAATGACTCGAATCTGCTGAACACGCGCATCGATATGCTGCGGCTGAATACGAAGCGCTGTTTCAAGATCGGTCTGTGCCGCCTCAAACTGAACCAACTGCATGAAACATCGTGCTCTCAAGACCAATGCATCGTCTCGCCGCTCGTAAAGAACCGAATTGACTGCATCAGTGAGAGACGCGACACATTCTGCGGGGCGGTTGGCTGCCTGCAGAAGACGCGCATAGGAAAGAGACGCATCCAGATCGCCAGGCACTAATTTCACATACATCGCTTCGGCGGCCTGAAGATCGCCCTGAGCCGCGAGCAAGGCAGCTGTCTGCAATTGAACTGCTTTTGATTCGGGATGCGCCGCCTGCAAAGATGCCAAAATCCGTCGCGCCTGGTCATATCGTCCATCGATTCGATAGGCATCAGCCAAATTCAGTAACCGCGCATCAGGCTCGTCAACAGTTGGTGATAGAGCTGTCTGTGATGTCGTGCAAGCTGTGAGCAAAACACAAACAACAAGTGCCATCAGCCGCACGACCCGTTGCATCAACGCGCCACCTGCGCATCCACGTCCGTCAGATCTCGTATTTGAATATAACGCGCCGAGCGCTTGGTTCGATCGTCCACATCACCGGCTAACTGTCCACAGGCCGCGTCAATGTCATCACCGCGGGTTTTACGCACGGTCACAACAATTCCGTGCTCCTGAAGGATGCGCTGGAAGGCGAAGATCCGATTGCGAGAGCTGACTGTGTATTCAGTGCCGGGAAAGGGGTTAAACGGGATTAAGTTGATCTTGCACCGAATGGTCTTGGCAAGTTCGGCCAATTCATTAGCAAGTTGGTCAGAATCATTAATGCCCTGAAGCATCGTGTACTCAAAGGTGACTGCACGATGATCACTCAGTCGATCGAGATAGCGTCGAATACTCTGAAACAGCACATCAATCGGATACTTTTTGTTGATTGGCACCAAGGTATTTCGAAGCGCATCATTGGGTGCATGCAAGGAAACCGCGAGGGCCACATCCGTGACCTCGCCGAGTCGGTCGAGCGCTGGCACCACCCCCGATGTGGAGAGCGTAACCCGCCGCTTCGACAACCCATAGGCCTGATCCTCCATCATCAATTGCATGGCATCGA
Source organism: uncultured Gammaproteobacteria bacterium (assembly GCA_913057215.1). Taxonomy (GTDB): domain Bacteria; phylum Pseudomonadota; class Gammaproteobacteria; order Pseudomonadales; family Litorivicinaceae; genus HIMB30. The sequence goes on along the minus strand of CAJXNQ010000010.1, from coordinate 7,190 downwards.
CAACCGGATCGAAATTCAATAAGGGCTCACCCATGCCCATCATCACCACATTGGTGACTGCGCGTTTTTGCGAATCCTTGACAGGTAAACCAAATGATTGAGCGGCCAACAAGACTTGACCGATGATTTCGGCGGTCGTGAGATTTTTGTTGAATCCCTGTTTACCCGTGGCACAAAAACTACAATCCAGGGAGCAGCCCACTTGGGATGAAACGCACAAGGTGCCGCGATCACCCTCAGGGATATAGACCGTCTCAATCTTTGAGCCGCCGTCGACTTCCATCAGCCACTTGCGTGTACCGTCTGCCGAGTCACCTTGAAATCGGATCTTGGGCGGGCGAACTTCAGCAATGGTTGCCAATTTCTCGCGCAAGGGCTTTGCGAGATTCGACATCTGCTCAAACTCAAGAACCCCCTGCTGGTGAATCCATTTGATCACCTGAGCGGCCCGGAATTTCTTCTCCCCGATCGACTCGAAAAATGCCTCTAACTGAGGCAACGTCAACCCAAGCAGATTGACTTTCTCGATCGGGGCGTCGCTCATGCGCGCGTGGTCAACTCGTGTGCTTCGAAGAAATATGCAATTTCACGCTCGGCACTGGCTGCACTGTCTGAACCGTGTACCGCGTTGGCATCAATACTTTCCGCGAAATCTGCACGAATGGTGCCGGCGGCTGCTTCTTGTGGATTGGTCGCACCCATCAGCTCCCGGTTCTTGGCAATCGCGTCGTCGCCCTCAAGCACCTGCACGACTACTGGCCCTGAGGTCATAAAACCGACCAGATCCTGGAAGAAGGGACGCTCCCGATGCTCTGCATAGAAACCACCTGCGACTTCATCGTCCAACTGAATCATTTTCATCGCAACAATCTGAAGTCCCGCCTTCTCAAAGCGGCTTTCGATTTCGCCAATGACATTTTTTGCCACAGCATCAGGCTTAATAATTGATAACGTACGTTCGATCGCCACACGGCTCTCCTTTCAATGATCAAAAAATTAGTCGGCGCGGATTATAGGGGGACTGCGGCCCCAACAGCAAAACTCTCTCCACATCCGCATTCACTGACAACATTTGGGTTCTCAAATCGCAGCGTTCGATTCACACCCTCAACCTTCAAATCGACGACTGTGCCAGCAAGTAACGGTTCAGAAATCGGATCCACAACCACGGGCAATCCATCAAACTCCACCTGAAGGTCTTGATCGGTCGGTGCTTGGGCATAGTCCACAACATAGGCATAGCCCGAACATCCAGAGGTCTTCACCCCAAGGCGCACTGCTGTCGCATCCGTATTCCGCGACAGGGCTTGCTTTAAATGCGTGATCGCTTCAGGCGTCACTGTCAAATTCATGATCGACTCCTCAATGACTGCACAGCTTCGGTGAATGAGTGTATCAGATGATCGACTGCCTCAAGGGTGGTCGTTCGACCAAAACTCATGCGCACGGAGGATAGCCCATCCGCCCGCGTCAGTCCCATGGACTGAAGGACATGTGACGGCTCGAGTGTTGCTGAATTACACGCACTTCCAGTCGACAGTCCAATCTCAGGCATCGCCGCCATCAATGGCTCTGCATCCACCCCTTGGACAGTGAGATTTAAAATATGCGGGACAGTCTTCCGGCCATTGATCTGAATATCTCCCAATCCCAAAACGGCATCCACCACACGCGTTCTCAACTGATCAACACGCGCATACTCTGCTGCAAAATCCTGTTGCGCCAACCGGTAGGCTTCGGCCATGCCAACAAGCTGATGCGTCGGCAAGGTGCCTGAGCGCATGCCACGTTCATGTCCGCCGCCATGCTGTTGCTCAGCCACGCGGACGTCACTGCTTCGCCGCACGTACAATGCCCCGACACCCTTTGGGCCGTGCGTCTTGTGAGCGGACAAAGACGCCAAGTCCAAGTCTAAAGCGCGCATGGAGACCTCTAACTTACCAACGGCTTGCGCGAGATCAGAATGCATCAGCGCACCGGCTTGATGCGCCATCTTAGCAATCTCTTGAATCGGCTGGACGACCCCGGTTTCGTTATTCACCAACATCACAGACACCAACAGCGTTTGATCTGTGAGGACCTCAGCGAGCGCATCCAGGTCGATCAGTCCATCAGAGCGCGGTCTGAGAATGATGACCTCACACCCCGTGAGGTGCGCACAGGTATCCAGTACCGCCTTATGCTCAGATGCAAGCGTCACGATTCGATTGCGGCCACGCTCAGAGCAAAGTGCGTCAACAACGCCGCGAATCGCCAAGTTATCAGCTTCTGTCGCCCCTGATGTCCACACGATCTCGCGTGGATCTGCATCAATCACCTCAGCCACTGTGGCACGGGCCCACTCCACCTCTTCGGATGCAAACCAGCCGAACCCGTGCGTTGTTGACGCGGGATTGCCAAATGTACCCTCAGCCGACAAACAGCCATTCATCCGCTCGACCACGCGCGGGTCGACAGGTGTTGTCGATGCGTTGTCAAAATAAAATGCCATCGTCAGTCCTGATCAGTCGGTCGCTGTTGCGCATCTTCGCTCTCACCCATCAGTTGCTCTTGATCGAGTGACGGGAGAGCTTCATCACAGTACTTGGGGTTCACTTCACACAGATGCTCACCCATCACATGCATTTTCGCATCAACTCGATGCAATTGATCCAAGATTGCATGAATCGATTTTGCGATCGGGTCCGGCATGTCATCACCCAATGCGTATAAATCGAAACCCGCTTTTTCATGCATCTGGCGTCTTCGCTTTTCCACTTCAAATTCTGGATCCGCTTGGCCTTGCTGTACAAATCGTGCGGGAATCCCCATCGCAGTCGCACCCTCAGGGACCGCACGTGTGACCACTGCATTAGAGCCGACACGTGCGCCGGCTCCAACTTCAATTGGGCCGAGTATCTTCGCGCCGGCGCCAACCACCACTCGATCACGCAGCGTCGGATGACGTTTTCCTGGATTCCAGGTGGTCCCACCGAGTGTCACGCCGTGGTAGAGCGTGCAATCGTCGCCAATTTCAGCGGTTTCCCCGATCACTACACCCATCCCGTGATCGATAAAAAAGCGCCGGCCAATTTTGGCACCGGGATGAATCTCGATGCCTGTTAGAAAGCGGGCTGTTTGCGCGATAAAACGCGCCAACCATTTAAGGCCTGCACACCACAGTCGATGACTGAACCGATGAATCCAAATGGCATGCAACCCAGGACTGGTTGTGACCACTTCAAACCAATGCCGTGCCGCCGGGTCACGATCAAATACAGCGCGCACATCCTCACGCATGCCCCTAAACATCGTCGCTCTCCGGCTGGTCTTTCGCGTAATTTTCTTGCATGGGAGATTGATTGGTCGGCGGATCCATCTTTTCAACACTGCTTAAGATGCCACGCAAAATATTGATCTCAACACGATCAACACGTGCTCGATTCATCAATCTGCGAAGCCTTGCCATGCCGAGCATTGGGTTCTTTGGATCCAAAAATCCAGAGTGCGCGGTGGCGCGCTCAAAGTGCGCCATTAACCCATCAACCTCCTTTGCCGTAGCGGGCTCCTCATCCCATTGGCTGCAGCCAAAACGCTCAAGATCGTATGTCGGCGGCCAACTCTCGCGATTCTCAATGCCTGTGCGGCCCTGGCTTGCTAAAAAGGCCAACCGCAGCTCATAGGACATGACCTGCACAGCGGACCCCAAATTCAGACTTGCATAGTCTGGATTCGCAGGAATCTCGATGTGATAGTGACACTGCGCCAATTGCTCGTTGAGAAGACCGCACTCTTCCCGGCCATAGCACACGGCAACGCGTCCATGACGCGCTTCCTCGATCAACACAGGCGCAATCTCCCGTGGTGTGACATGCGGATACGCCAATGACCGCAATCGCGCCGAGGTCCCCACCACCAGTCGACAGTCCGCGATCGCTGCATCGAAATCTTCATATTGACCCGCTTGGTTGAGCACATCGAGCGCACCCGAGGCGCGCGCTGTGGCAATGGGGGACGGAAAATCATCTGGCGTCACCAGGCGAAGCGCATGTAACCCCATGGTCTTCAATGAACGTGCAACCGCGCCAATGTTTCCAGGATGAGATGGTGAAGCCAGAACCGAGATCAAATTTGACGGTAAGCTATCGAGATGTTCTTGCAAACTGGTATCCTTTATTGTTTCGAGTCAAGAGTATATCGATGCACCCATCCAATACCCTGTTACTGCCGACGCTTCATCGCTTCAGCGAGCGCTTGTTGCGCGCGCAAATTGAGGCACACGCCAAAGAACTGAGTCCAGACGACCGGGGTCGTTTTCTCGAGAAACAACTGGGTGCCGTCTATGACGCAATCAGCGAAAAGTTAGCGCAATCCTACAATAACGCACCGATTTTAACCGCATGGGAACCAAAGACCGTGCAAGAAAGCGTCAAGTGTTGGGTCTTGTTCTTATCTGGCGAAGCCAACTTTATGCTGGGGATCTCCGATTTCACGCTGGGAGCCATGCTGGTAGAGCTCGGCCGACCCTTAACGTTCACTGCAGTCTCGCCTGCGACACAAACCGAAATGCACGGTCACTACAACGAAGGTGTATTTGTGAATGGTTATCGCGTCCGAAGAACGCTCGCCAAGGTGCGCTCCGAACTCTGCGTAGTTCTCGGGCCTGAACGCTATCAAGCAGAAGACCTCGGCACATTTCAATATGTGCGTCAAAGTGGTGATGAACTCGCAGACTCCATGCTGGTTCTCGGAGGACGCGCTGACCGCGCATTTGGAGAACCGGGTGACCAGACGCTCAAAGCGCTGATCACACAATTCATGCCCACCTAGAATTCAAATTCCATGCGCTGAAAAACGCGTCCTGCATTGCGCGCTGCAAGTTCATCATAGGTGTGCCAGTGGCGATAGGCGCTTTGGTCGATCTGATACGCGTCATCGAGTGAGCCACCCTCATCGAGAAGGGCCTGAACCTCCTCACGCAAAAACACGAGATAGTCTCGCGTCCCGGCGGTGACCGTCTCGATGTCGGTTGGACCGCCGTGGCCAGGCACGATGATCATGTCTGCGGTTTCCTCAGCAAAGGCATCAAAGCTCTCAATCCACGCACCTGTATCTGTGTAATCAAAGATCGGCGGCATCCGAACATGAAACGCCATGTCACCAGCAATGGCGACATTTTCAGTGGGCACTAAAACGGTCGCATCGCCGGGTGAATGCGCGCCTCCGTAGATCTTCGCGATGATCGGTAGATTCCCCAAATCGAGACGATACTCACGCTCAAAGGTTTCATCGAAATTGGCTAAATCTGTATCTTGCGCGAACTCCTTTGCATAGGCCTGCATCCGCGTCAGTGCACCAAATCCTTTTTCATCAATCTCGCCTTGCGCATCCGCATGGCCAATGAGGGTTGCGCCCTGCATCTTCCAATAATGGTTGCCCAGAAAGGCATGGCCTTGACCATTCTCACTGATCACATACGCAACAGGCTTATCTGTCACGGCTTTGATCTCTTCATGCAGTGCGCGCGCCAACGCGTTATTTGAGCCCCCGTTGACGACAAGGACCGCATCATCACCAATCACAAAAGATAAATTATTGTTATGGCCCGCATTTTCATAGGTCGGTGGTTGCGTGGCGCCAATGGCGCTGTAGACCCGGTCACTGACTTGGGTTGGTCGTTCATACAATGCCGTCTCTGGTGCCTTATCGAGCGGCCCGTAGTCTCCACGTTCCAACGCGGTTTTTTCATTGGCAGTTAAAGACGTACTGCATAGCAGTAGCGTTGCGACAATCCATGGACGCATCAGACTCTCCTTATTTTGAGTTTTATACCGATAAACTACCGCGGGTCTTGCGCCTTGCCAAACAAATTCTCGCGCTCTTCGGCTGTCGGCGGACGGTTTGGACGCAGGCCCTCACCGGCTTCGTAGGCTCGGATTGTTGCGGGTCGATTTCCGATGCGCTCAAGCCAGGCTTTGACATTTGGGAAGTCGTCAATCACCTGCTTTTGCCAGTCATATTTGGCGACCCATGGATAACAGGCCATATCAGCAATACTGTAGGTGGCATCGATAAAATCCTGCCCTTCAAGCTGGCGGTCCAAGACGCCGTAGAGACGCGCTGTTTCTTTGGTGTAGCGTTCTTGTGCATAGGGTATGGGTTCAGGCGCATACTGATTAAAATGATGGTTTTGTCCAGCCATGGGACCCAATCCCCCCATTTGCCACATCAACCATTGCATGACTCGATAGCGACCGCGAAGGTCCGATGGATAAAACTGGCCCGTTTTTTCGGCGAGATATAACAAAATCGCCCCAGACTCAAAGATCGCGACTGGTTCTTTCTGATCGGATGGAGCGTGGTCAATGATCGCAGGAATCCGATTATTTGGGGCAATGGCTAAGAATTCCTCGCGAAACTGATCCCCTTGACCAATATTCACCGGATAAATCGTGTACTCAAGCCCGCACTCTTCCAACATGAGTCCGACTTTGTGGCCGTTTGGCGTCGGCCAATAATGCAAATCAATCATTGTATACTCCCTGTGTTAGTCGCACTCTGGATTGCGACACTGAAAAATACAAGCGCAGCAGGAATTCTCCGCCCATGACATCACTCAGACACACGCTCCTAGAGCTTGCTGACAGGACGCTTTCGCTTTTGCCGGAGCGCCCAACACCCATTGATTGGGCCACAACGTTGGGCGCCCATTGGACGCATGCAAGCTTCGGGCGTGGAGCACTTCGGGGCTTAACGCCAAGGCTCGATCAACACTTCGAGGATCTGATCGGAGTCGAGCGACAAGCAGAGGCTTTCCAAGCCAATTTAGAGCTTTTCTTAAGAGGACTACCCGCCAATGCCACTTTATTGTGGGGCGCACGCGGCACCGGCAAGTCGTCAATGGTTCGCGCTGCGCTGGCGCGGTATCACGACCAAGGGCTTCGGATGATTGAAGTCGCGAAAGCACACCTCGCAGAACTCCCAGAAATCGTCGAACACCTGCGCGACTCACCCTACCGATTTGTAATTTATTGCGATGATCTGACATTCGAAGACGGAGAACGCGCGTATTCAGGGTTAAAAACGGTTCTGGATGGAACCCTCGAGGCATTCGGGAGCAATATCTTGGTCGTCTGCACCAGTAACCGCCGACATTTAGTGGCCGAGCCCGCGCACGAGAACCAGCAAAGCCGAGTGGTCGATGGCGAGTT
>CAJXNQ010000009.1 GCA_913057215.1 uncultured Gammaproteobacteria bacterium | reverse complement strand
AATCCACCCATTGAGCGCGCGCGCTTTCTTGGTATTTATTCCAGTAATTTAGATGAGTATTACCGCGTCCGTGTTGCCGATGTCCGTCGACGCATTTTGCTGCATCAGGAGGTCGGCGGTGACCCTGAAGCACGCGCACTGTTAACGGCGATTCAGAAACGGACGCTTGAGCTGAACGCAGAGTTTGAATTAGCCCATCATGAGGTGGTGCGAACGCTCGCGCGACACAACATTTTTCTTGAGAATGAAGACCAACTGAGCGAAACCCACCGAGCCTGGCTGAAAAAATACTTTCACAGCCGCATCCGGCAGTTTATCTGTCCAATCGTGGTTGAGCCCGAAGTCGATTTAGGTGATGTCCTTGCTGATGATGCCACCTATCTTGCCGTCGAATTACGTGCAGGTGACGACTATCGATATGCATTGGTTGAGATCCCAACAGACTACCACTCTCGATTTATCGAACTCCCAGCCGAGACCACGCGGCGTAAGAAGCCATTGGTTCTGTTGGACAATGCCATTCGGCTGAGTTTGCCGGACATTTTCGAAGGCTACTTTCAATTTGATGACATCAATGCGTGGTCGATGAAGATGACTCGAGATGCTGAGTATGATCTGTCTGACGAGATCGATGAGTCGCTCATGGATCGGCTGTCCAGCGGATTAAAACAGCGACTCACGGCAGAGCCAACACGTCTGGTCCACGATCGCGATATGCCAGACCGCGTTCTTATGATGTTAAAGCATGAGCTTGGTATTACGCAGATGGACGCGATTATTGCCGGCGGTCGGTACCACAACATGAAAGACTTTTTGGGTTTTCCATCCATTGGCCGTCAAAGCCTCCAGCATCCGCCCATGCCGCCGATTGCATCCCGTGCTCTGGATGGTCAGCGGAACTATTTCTCGGTGATCCGCGAAAAAGATGTGCTGCTTCATTATCCCTATCACGATTTTTATCACTTCACCGAGTGGCTTCGTCAGGCTGCCATGGATCCGGCGGTGGACTCCATTCGAATCAGTCTGTATCGCGTGGCGAGCACGTCCTTGGTGATCAAAGCGCTCCTCGATGCAGCAGCCAATGGCAAGGAAGTCTCAGTGATTGTTGAGCTTCAAGCGCGGTTTGATGAAGAGAATAATATCCGATGGTCGAAGGTGCTGACCGATAATGGAGTCCATGTCAGTTTTGGAATCGCCAATTTAAAGGTGCACTCAAAACTCTGTTTGATCACGCGAAATGAGGGTGGCGAACGGGTTCGATATGCACACATTGGGACTGGAAACTTCAACGAAAAGACCGCTCGGATTTATACTGATTTCAGTATTTTGACGGCGCGACCTGAGATAACTCAGGAGGTCCGCGAGGCCTTTGCTTTTATCCAGGCACCCTATCGGAGCTATCGCTTCAAGCACCTTTGGGTGAGCCCGCTGAATCAACGTGAATCCATTTATCGCCGGATCGACCGGGAGATCGAGTTGGCAGAGACCGGTCGACGTGGACGCATTCTGATCAAAGTGAATAATTTGGCTGACAGTGATTTGGTCAATCGTCTGTATGAGGCGAGTCGCTGTGGGGTCCAGATTGATGCCTGTGTGCGTGGGATGTGTACCCTGATACCGGGCCTCCCCGGTGTCAGTGATCGGATTCGGGTGATCAGTGTGGTGGACCGGTTCCTCGAGCATCCGCGCGTGTGCGTATTTTACAATGATGGCGACCCGGAAGTATTTTTGAGTTCAGCCGATTGGATGACCCGAAATCTCGACAATCGAGTTGAGGTTGCAACGCCCGTTCTCGACCCTGATCACCGGCGCACAATCATTGAGCTGATGGAGCTTCAGTTCAAAGATACGGTGAAGGCTCGCTTGATTGATGAGAGCCAATCGAATCCATACGTCAGTCGGGGCAACCGGCGGAAACTAAGAGCACAAGTGAGTACCTACCATTACATCAAACAACTCGAACGTGACTGATTACGAGTCACCTACCGAGGAGCGCTTGGTCGCAGCTGTCGATCTGGGTTCCAACAGTTTTCACATGACCGTAGCTCGATTGACGTCGTCGGGCTTACAAATACTGTCTCGTGATAAAGAGCGTGTGCGACTGGCCTCTGGCCTCGGTGCAGATGATGTACTCGACGAAGATGCGATCGAGCGGGGCCTTGAGACGCTCGCACGGTTTGACGCGCGCTTGTCCTCGGTCGCCCCGGAAGATATCCGAGCTGTTGCGACGCATACGTTGCGAGAGGCGGTGAACGCCAATGTATTTCTGGATCGGGCGGCAGCCGTCTTTCGGGCGCCGATTGAAATCATCTCAGGTCCTGAAGAAGCCCGACTTATTTTCCACGCGGTTGGACACACGCAACCTGTGGGTGATCGGTATCTCGTCTTTGATATTGGTGGTGGCTCGACTGAGTTTGCCGTGGGGACTCGGTTTCAGCCTGAATTCTTGTCAAGTCGATCGCTTGGATGTGTCACCTTCAGCACATTCTTTGGTTCAGGGGTCGGGAAAAAAGCGTTTTCGAAGGCCGATTTAGCCTCACGTCGAGTGATGGAACCGATCGTCGAGCGTATTCGGGCGTTGCCTGCTGATAAAGTCTTTGCGACCAGTGGCACCGCCAAAGGGATCAGTGCACTTGGCAATCATCTCGGGTTTGGACCGCGGATCACGCCGCAGTCGGTGGCGGAGTGTCAAAAGTTTTTATCCAAGTCAGCCAACCGAGAACGGACTGATATTCCAGATGTCAGTCTTGAGCGGATGCAGGTATTACCAGCCGGCTGCGCGATCATGGGAGCCATCCTCGATGAGCTTGGCCTCAGCCAAGTGATCTTTGCCGACAGTGCGCTTCGAGAGGGCGTGTTGTACACCATGGATGATCGGCTGAAGCATTCTGATATCCGTGAGCGCACGGCGATTGATTTGGCGGCCAAATACGGAATCGACCGCGATCAGGCCGATCGCGTCAGAAACAGCGTGCAGCACATCGTTGAGCAAATAGCGGAGGCCTGGCAATTCAAGCACGAAGATCGCCAAATGCTGATCTGGGCAGCCACCCTGCATGAAATTGGGTTACAGATCAATTATTCGGGGTTTCATCGTCACGGCGCATACATTGTCGCCAATACGCCTTTGCCTGGATTTAACCGCGAGCAGCAAGATGTGCTGGCCACCTTGATTCGGCTGCATCGGAAGCGCTTAGATCTGTCTGTCATCCCTGAGCTTCGAAACTGGTCAAGTGATCGGATTCTACGACTCATCCGCGTGCTGCGAATTGCGTGCGTTTTGAATTTTGGCCGCCATGACGAGATGCCTTTTAATGGACACATTCGTACGCAGGGTGAGTCTTTAAGTCTTGAATTTCCAGACGGGGTTCTTGAATCACACCCCGTTGTTGCGATGGATTTAGACGAAGAAATCAAACGTCAACAGGAAGCCGGTTTTAAGCTGTCCGTGGTCTAGCCTGCGACGGATTGGTCGACCAGCGGTGCAAATCGATAGCCAGTCCCGCGGACTGTTTCGATCAGATTCTCATGGCGTGCGCCGAGTGCTTTTCTGAGCCTACGAATGTGTACATCGACCGTTCGTTCTTCGACATAGACATCCCCACCCCAGACTCGATCGAGCAGTTGTCCGCGTGTGAAGGCGCGCTCAGGGTGTGTCATGAAGAGTTGCAGCAGTCGATATTCGATTGGGCTTAAGGTCAACCCCTGGCCCTGAGAACTCACCCTTTGCCCCACTGGATCCAGACGCAAGCCATCGAATTCAACCGGTTCTTCGACACCTTTTGGTGTGGTGCGTCTCAGGATGGCTTTGAGACGTGCGACGAGCTCACGCGGTGAAAACGGCTTGGTGATGTAGTCATCAGCGACTTCGAGGCCGGTGATTTTTGCATCTTCCTCACCCCGTGCAGTAAGGAGAATGAGCGGAATATCTGCGGTGTCTTGATTGCGACGCAGACGTCGACACAGCTCAAGGCCTGAAACATTTGGCATCATCCAGTCAATCAACATCAGGTCTGGGATCCGAGCAGTCACTTCAGCCAGGGCTGTTTGCGCACAATCGGCCTCGCGCACTTCAAAACCGGCCATTTCGAGCGCGACAGCGAGCATTTCGCGGACGGCTGGTTCGTCATCGACAATCAGGACGCGGCGGGTCGGTTGTTGTGACATGAAAACCCCATACAGAACTTCGCTCGAGGATAAAAGCATACTAATGTTACAAAAAGGTTACGATGCCAGATGCTGGACGCAGATGTCGACGAGGGCGCCTGCAAACAAACAGGCACCGAACCGATGATTTTCAAGAAACGCCCGAAAACAGTCGGCGCGGGCACGTGTGCGTGCAATCCATTGATGATGGATGGCAAACCCCAAGGCACCGAGCCAACCCAAGGCTGCGAATCCGCCAAGATTGGCCAGATACAAGGCAGCGCCAAAACCACTCAGTGCCAGCAGTTGAGAGAGACCAATACCGATCAAATCAAAGCGTCCAAATCGGATCGCGGTTGATTTCACGCCGATTTGCAGATCATCGTCTCGATCCACCATGGCGTAGAAAGTGTCATAGGCCAACGTCCAGGCCAGATTGCCGAGCATCAAGCACAGCACCAGGCTGTCGAGTGGGGCACCGTGTGCTGTAAACGCCATTGGGATTGCCATCGAAAAGGCTAAACCGAGACCGATCTGCGGCCAAAATGTAATCCGTTTCAGCCAGGGGTAGATCAGCGCCAGTGCCAGCGCGATGACCGACAATCCAATGGTTAATCGATTGGTGAGAAGCACCAGTGCAAAGGCCAAGAGCAACAGCACCACACTCAACCAAACGGCTTCGCGCACAGGCAAATTACCAGTGGCTAGGGGTCGGGTGCGCGTGCGTTTGACATGTTTATCAAACTCTCGATCGGTCAGATCATTGACCACGCAACCGGCGCTGCGTGTGAGAATCACGCCCAAGGTGAAGATCACCCACAGCCCAATCTGGTGCTCGGTTTGATGACCGGCCAGGATGAGGGCGATCCAAGTCGGCCACAGTAAGACGATCCAACCGACGGGTCGGTCGAGTCGTGTGACCTGAATCCAAAATGGAAGCCGGCTCGCCAGTGTTCTGATATTAGACATGCGCGAAATGCTCTTGATGGCCAATCCAACGTGCAATCAACGCATCTCGGATGGCTGGTTGTTGACGCATGACAGTGTCGGCCATGGTGGCGACTTCATCGAGTAAATGCGCGTGATGATTAAGATCCGCAAGCTTAAATAACAACTCACCGGTTTGGCGGGTTCCACTGACGTCACCGGGCCCGCGACGCTCGAGATCGGCGGCCGCCAGTTTGAATCCATCGTTCGTCTCTCGGAGTAATTGAAGTCGGCTTTTGGCCTGCTCGGATAACTGATCGCCGTATAACAAGATGCAGAAGCTGACGCGACTTCCGCGGCCCACACGGCCGCGCAATTGGTGCAGTTGAGCAAGTCCCAACCGTTCTGGATTTTCAATCACCATGATGTTGGCATTTGGGACATTGACGCCGACTTCAATGACCGTTGTAGCCACTAATAAATCCAGTGCGCCCTCTGAGAATGCCTGCATGACGTGGCTTTTTTCATCGGAATGCATGCGCCCATGCACCAGACCGATGCGTCGGTGTGGAAGCAGCGTCTGAAGCTTATGCATTCGGCTTTCAGCGGCCTCTGCTTGGAGTTGATCGTTTTCCTCGATCAGTGTGCAAACCCAATAAGCCTGCCCACCCTCTGAGAACTGTGCATCGAGACGCTCGGTGATGTCCTGATCACGCCCTTGACTCACCAGTCTTGTATCCACGGGTGTGCGGCCCGGCGGCAATGCATCAATCACAGAGACATCAAGATCTGCGTATTGGGTCATGGCCAATGTTCTTGGAATGGGTGTCGCCGTCATGATGAGTTGGTGTGGTGTCAGCCCACTGCCTTTCTCACGGAGCAACAACCGTTGCGCGACACCAAAGCGATGTTGTTCATCGATAATCACCAGCCCAAGTCGGTTGAAAACCACCTCAGCTTGGAACAAAGCATGGGTGCCAATTACCATCTGACATGCGCCTGAGGCAATGTGTTCCAACACGGCGCGCCGCGGGGCTGCTTTCATGGATCCAGACAACCAGCCAACGGAGATCCCAAGCGGTTGCAACCAGTCTGAGAATTGATTGGCATGTTGCTCTGAGAGGAGTTCGGTGGGTGCCATCAGTGCAACTTGGTAGCCTGCCTCGATCAGAGGTAAAGCGGCCAAACCAGCAACCAGTGTTTTGCCTGAGCCAACATCGCCTTGTAGCAGGCGCAGCATTGGATGTGGTTGATTCACATCACCATCGATTTCAGACAACACACGCGCTTGAGCCTGCGTCAAATCAAACGGAAGTCGCTGAATTAACTGTGCTCGGGTGGCACAACCATCTGTGGATACGGCCGGTGCTTGAAAGCGAGAAAAGTCAGCACGACGACTCAGCAATAACAACCGATGCGCCAATAACTCTTCAAGTGCCAAGCGCTCTACATCAGCGTCTGGAGGCAAGCCTTTGGTGGGTCGATGCACGGCGTGGAGCGCATCCCACAGGGATGGGCGTTGTTTGAGTGTCGCCGGATCCAAGAGCTCAGCCAGCTGAAAATAGTCAGGCCCTAAGTCTAAGACCTGTTGGATGATGTTCCTGAGTCGTGGCTGTGTGAGTCCCTCAGTGGTCGGATAAATCGGGGTCAGCGTGTCATCGAGTGCCGGTGGCACACCCTTGAATACGGTGATTTCGGGATGCACAAATTCGATCGCCCCCTGATGACTGCGTGCCTCTCCAAAAATACGCACATGATCCGCGCTTTTGAGGGTCGACAGGTAGGCACGGGAAAAGTGAAATAGACGGATTCGGGCAGCGCCGGTTGTATCCTCAAAGGTCAGTACAGCCTGCATCCGACGCCCCGGGATCACTTGGCTGGCTGTGATTTCGCCCTCCAGGAGACGCGGCGTGCCGAGTTGCATCTCGGCAAGCTTGACCACCTGGGTGCGATCTTCATATCGGGCGGGCAAATGAAACAAAAGGTCTTTGAGTTCAAAGATGCCGAGCCGATTCAGTGCCACCTCAACTTTTGGGCCGACGCCCGCTAAGTCTAAAAGACGTTCAGGCGCTTTGGTGGTGGGCATTAATTTGCGGGCCGACCTGTTTTGAAATCACGTCAATCAGCAGGTCAATGGCTTCCATTCGTGGAAACTGTTTACGCCATGCCAGTGCCACGGTGCGGCTGGGTTCAGGCTGCGTAAAGGGCCGAGTGACGAGGTAACCCGGTGCATAGTTTTCAAGCCCTGCCGCAGATGCTGGTAACACCGTGAGTCCAAGCCCAGATGCCACCATATGGCGTAACGTTTCAAGCGAACTGCCCTCGGTCACCAGTGTATTTCCGTCCTTGGCACGGCGTGCCAACGCAGGGCACACATCCATGACTTGGTCCCGTAAGCAGTGGCCCTCTCCGAGCATCAGCACCTGATCCGAACTCAAACTATCCGGACTGATGGCAGGTTGGCGCGTCATCGGATGGTTTTCAGGCAACAACACCTCAAAGGGTTCCTGATAAAGCGGTTGCACCTCAACGTCTGGTTCAGTGAACGGCAATGCGATGATGATCGCATCAAGTTGACCTTTCTTCAGCATGTGTCTGAGGGTGCCGGTAAAGGACTCTTCAATAAATAATTTAAGCCGCGGCTGGCGACTTTTCAGCGCCGGTAACAGGCTTGGAAACAAATATGGTCCGATGGTGTAGATCGCGCCGATGCGAAGTGGAGCGAGAAAGGGATCTTTCACTTGATCAGACAGATCTTTAAATGAATCCACGTCTTGCAAGATGTTACGTGCTTTTTCAACCAGCTGCTCTGCAAGTGCGGTGAGGTGCACGCCTGTTTTACTGCGTTCAAACAGTGTCACGCCCAGCTCATCTTCAAGGCGTTTGACGCCAATCGAGAGTGTGGGTTGGCTCACAAAGCAGCGAGATGCGGCGCGGCCAAAGTGTTTTTCATCAGCAACAGCTACAATGTATCGAAGTTCTGTGAGGGTCATGACTGTGTCAACTCAATGGGATGTTGTCATCCTAGGCTGTGGCCAATTAGGTCGCAACCTTAAAACGCAACTTGAGATAGAAAATTGCAATGTATTGGGTGTGCGCCGCACACCCATGCCTGAAATGCCCAATATGGTTGCCTGTGATTTGGATCAGCCGGAGACCTGGGAGTGGCTCAGTCAGCAACCACTCAGCGAACACGCAGTCGTGGTCGGAATTGTCACGCCGGATGCGCGTACGGAGGCAGCGTATCGGGCGCGGTATGTGCCTGTCGCTAAGCGGATGGTGGAATGGGCGCGGTTGCCCGGTCGGTCGCATCGTCTGGTGTGGGTCAGTTCAACCGCCGTTTTTGGCACACACCAACACGGTGTGTTGGATGAGCATACACCGCCAGAGCCTGATCATTGGCGAGGCGAGGTGATCCTTGAGGCAGAGACTCACATCGCTCAGTCCAAGGTGGTGCACAGTATTCTTCGATGCAGCGGGTTATACACCGCCGACACGTTATTGAGACTCAAAGACTCGAGCGTACGGTCGAACTTGAATCCAGACACTGTTTCAAATCGCTTCCACCGCGAGGATGCTGTGCAGTGGCTGGCTGCGCTGGTGACAGCGCATATGAAGCACCATCCCATGCCGGCACTGGTCCAAGGAGTTGATCAGTGCCCGTTACAGTATCGCGACATCTTTCGTTTTCTTGACGGTGAACAGGCAACGCTGAGGGCTGCAACAACAGGTCGTCGCCTCGATAGCCGTTTTCGCGATCAGATGCCTGCGCTTCGATATCCGTCTATCGACGCGTTTCAGACTAGGTAATCATGATGCCGTCGACTTCGACGCGCACCCCTTTGGGAAGCTCAGCGACACCGACCGCGGCACGGGCAGGATAGGGCGCTTCAAAGAGCGATTCCATCACCTGATTGACGATTGGAAAGTGCGATAGATCGGTCAGGTACACCTGGACTTTGACAAGGTGGTTAAGGCTCCCGCCCCCGGCGACACAGACCGCCTGTAAATTATGAAATGCTTGACGAATTTCCGCTTCGATATCACCGGAGACAACTTCCATGGTGTCGGGTTTTAATGGAATTTGACCCGACAGATAGGTTGTTTGGCCAGTTTTGACCGCTTGGGAATAGGTCCCGATCGCCTCAGGGGCATCCGGGGTCACAATGAAGCTTTTGTTCATGGGTTAGGCCCTCACGCGCGAAATTTTCATGACTGATTGGATCCGACGGATACTTCGAACCACGCTGGCCAAATGTTGGCGGTCCCGAACACCCACATCTAACAAAATGACGCTGGTTTTGGCATCGCGCTCGTCACGATGGATGCGATCGATCGAGCCGTCGGCCTCGGCAACCGCTGATGCAATGTTCGCAATGATGCCTGTTTCGGATCCGACCAAGATTTTCAATGCTGTGTAGAACTCGCCGGTTAAATCCTCATCCCAAGTGAGGAACACACATTTTTCCGGGTTGTCGCGAATATCGGTGACGTTATTACAGGTCTCATGGTGGATGACCATGCCACGGCCTTTTGAAATATGACCGACGATTGGGTCTCCTGGGATGGGTCGACAACATTTTGCGTAACTGGTCAGTAAGCCCTCAGAGCCTTTGATTGCAAGCGGCCGCGCCTCGTCGCTTTGTGATAACAAGGCCGGTGTTGCATCAGCATCCGGCAATAGCCTGCGCGCCACTGAGTAGGCGACTCGATTGCCAAGGCCAATGTCTTCAAGGATGTCATCGAACTCAGTCAGCTCGGTTTCTGCCACCAGAGCATCGCAGGCTGATTTGTCGAGTTGCTCAAGGCTGCCACCAAGGTTCGCCAATGCACGTGTCAAAAGCCGTTGGCCCAGCAACACAGACTCCGAACGCTGTTGGTTTTTCAAGAAATGACGGATCGCAGACCGTGCTTTGCCTGTAACCACAAACGACAACCACGAAAGATTGGGTTTCGCGGTTTTCGAAGTGACGATCTCGACGGTCTGACCCGACTGGAGCACGGTCGACAAGGGTGCCAACGCTTTATCAATCCGGCAGGCAACACATGCGTTTCCGACATCTGTGTGGACTGCATACGCGAAGTCGACAGCGGTGGCACCGGTTGGGAGTTCCAGGATGCGCCCTTTGGGGGTGAAGATGTACACATCATCCGGGAATAGATCGATTTTGACGTTTTCAATGAATTCGAGTGAGCTGCCGGCGCGTTGCTGAATCTCGAGCAATCCTTTGACCCAGCGATTGGTGCGCTGTACGGCAGCTGTATCATCTGAGCCCGCTTTGTAAAGCCAATGTGCCGCAATCCCACCTGAGGCCAATGCATCCATCTCACTGGTTCGAATTTGGATCTCAATCGGAACCCCGTGCATGCCAAAGAGTGTGGTGTGTAGGCTCTGATAACCATTGGCTTTCGGGATTGCGATGTAGTCTTTGAACCGCCCAGGCTTTGGTTTATAGAGGTTATGCACGACGCCGAGGGTCCGGTAGCAATCATCAATTGAGTCAGTAATGATCCGAAACGCATACACATCCATGATGTCAGAGAAGGATTTTCGCTGATCGCGCATCTTTCGATAAATACTGTTGGCTGCTTTTTCACGCCCCTCAACGCGCACTTTCATGCCCGTTTCACCAAGCGCGCCTTCGAGTGATTCGAGAATCTCGCCGACGATCTGTTTGCGATTTCCCGAGGCCTTATTCACAGCCCGTTCAATCCGTGCGATGCGCATGGGGTACATGGCGCGATAGGCCAGCTCGTGGAGCTCACTTCTCAATTCATACATTCCCAAACGATTGGCGATGGGGCTGTAAATATCGAGGGTTTCTCGCGCAATACGACGTCGCTTCTCGGGATTCAACGAACCGATGGTACGCATGTTGTGCAAACGATCTGCGAGCTTGACGATGATGACGCGAATATCGCGCGCCATGGCGAGTGTCATTTTTTGAAAGTTCTCAGCCTGCGCCTCAGCGCGTGTCTCAAAACTGATATGTGTGAGTTTGCTCACGCCGTCGACGAGATCGGCAACCGCATCACCGAATTGACTCTGCAAAGCATCTTTGACAATCCCGGTATCTTCAATCACGTCGTGCAACATGGCAGCCATCAGGCTTTGATGATCCATGCGCATATCAGCGAGGATTTCAGCGACCTGCAGTGGATGGATAATATACGGATCGCCGGAGCGGCGTTTCTGCCCATCGTGGGCTTGTTCAGAGTAGAGGTATGCGCGTCTGACCTGTCGGATTTCATCATCCTCGAGATAACGGGTCAGACGGCTACATAAGCCGTCTATGGTGTCGACGGCGGCATTCATCGTTAGAAGTCGCTGTCAAAGACCGGCTGACGCGGCTCAAAACGGGCACGTGCCATTTCAAGTTCCGCCTCGGTTTTCGCGTCTTCAGCGTCAAGCACGTCACGATTGATCATGCCTTCAGCGATCTCTCTGAGCGCAATGACGGTCGGCTTGTCATTTTCTTCAGCCACCAACGGATCTTTACCGCCGGTTGATAATTGCCGCGCACGCCGGGTGCCAAGCATGACCAATTCGAACCGGTTTTCGACGTTGTCGAGACAATCTTCCACAGTCACTCGAGCCATGGGTTTTCCTTCATCCAGTTTTGTAAGGGGAACCACATAGTATATGGGAATTATGATTGGCCGAGAAGTTTTTGAAGGAAAACAGTGTCTTTTTCTGTCATTCCACCACTCGGCGTACGATCGCCCTGAAGGATGGTTTGTAACTCTAAAAGCGCGACTTCAAAGTCATCATTGATCACCCAGAAATCGAAGTCGGGCGCCTTTGCGAGTGTTTCGTCGGCCTCGGCCATCCTGGATTCAATGGTTTGCTCGTCGTCTTGTTTCCTTGAAATCAGTCGTTCCCGCAATGCCTCACGTGTGGGTGGCAAAATGAATACCGACACGACATCCGGCCACAGGGCCCGCACCTGTGCGGCACCTTGCCAATCAATTTCGAGAATCACGTTGTTGCCCGAGCGCAGTTGTGAAAGGACCGTTTCCTTGGCTGTTCCGTATAAGTGGCCGAAGACTTCGGCATATTCAAACAATGCCTCGTCGCGAATGAGTTCTTCGAACGTGGCGTGCGAGACAAAATGATATTCCCGACCGTCTTGTTCTCCCGGTCTGGGTGCACGGGTGGTGTGTGACACACTGACTTGCAACTCAGGCACGCGCGCGAGAGCCGCCGTGACTAAACTGGTTTTGCCAGCGCCTGAGGGCGCTGAAATAACAAAAAGCTGGCCTTTCGGCATGTAAAGATGCGTCTCAGATGGTCATAATGGGAAGTATCTATTCAGTTTAGTTCAATTAGAGAGGTTCTGCCATGCGACCCAGTGGCCGCGCGACCGACGCAATGCGTTCGGTGTCTTTTACACGTCAATTCACTCGGCATGCGGCAGGATCTGTGCTCGTTGAGTTTGGTGACACTCGGGTGCTCTGTACCGCATCTGTCACTGAACAAGTCCCACGTTGGATGAAAGGGAAGGGACAAGGATGGATTACCGCAGAGTATGGGATGCTGCCAGGTTCTACGCATACCCGCAGCGATCGAGAGGCTGCCCGCGGTAAACAGTCTGGACGTACACAAGAAATTCAGCGTTTGATTGGCCGCTCGCTCCGCGCTGCGGTTGATTTAAAGAAATTGGGGGAGCGTCAAATCACCGTGGATTGTGACGTGTTGCAAGCCGATGGCGGAACCCGTACGGCCTCGATCACCGGTGGCATGGTGGCGTTGGTAGATGCGCTCAATGGTCTGCAGCGCCAGGGCTTACTGACTGAAGACCCTTTGTTGCATTTCGTGGCAGCGGTGTCTGTTGGTGTGTATCAGGGAACACCGGTTTTGGATCTCGACTATGCAGAAGATTCATCGGCTGATTCTGACCTGAATCTCGTGATCGCCGAGGGTCCGCAATTGATTGAGATCCAGGGAACTGCGGAAGAGGCTCCATTCTCGCGTGCTGAGCTCAACGCGCTTCTCGATCTCGGCGAGGCAGGGATCTCTCATTTAATCCAAGCGCAAAAAGACGCGTTAGCGACGGGTTAAACGGTGTCGTGATCGAGTGCCAGGTCGTAATCAACGACCAATGGGACGCGATTGTCAAAAGGCCGTTTGGCGACATAGCCTGCGGTTAAGATGCGCTTGCCAATTTCTTGTGATGCCAGTTGCAAGTCCGTCCGCCAGGCGCCGGGACTTGGCATGCCGAGCTCGGCCTCTGTGGGGAACCAACTGTAAGCCACCTCATTGGCAAAGACGGCCCGGAAGGCGTCGACATAGCCCGCCTCAGTCAAAATTTGGTCGAGCCATTGTCGATCTGACTTGGTAAACCCCGGCGTGTCGTTGTGTTGATGCCACTCTTCCAGGTCAAGCGTCCGTGCGCCGATGCCAAAATCGCCACAAAAAATGAAATGCCGGCGTTTTTTTCGAATCTTTCGCATCCAGTTATCGAGTGATTCCATAAACTGAGTGCGCAACGGCTCGATATCTGCTTCCCAGGGTGCTGGTGGTAATACTGAAACGACGCTCAGGTCTTCAAAGTCGGCCTGAATGTAGCGCCCGTCTTTATCGAATTGATAATTTCCGAGTCCCCGCATCACCGCTTTGGGGGTATGTCGTGTGAAGATGGCGACGCCACCTGTGTGCTCATCTTCCCCTTCAAAATAAAAGGGCTCAAAGCCCTCGGGACAGAACCTCGGATCATCAATGACTTTGTATTCACGGACTCTGACATCTTGCAAACAAATGATGTCGGCGTCTTTGGAGGCAAGCCAGTCAATGAGTCCTTGTTTTGCTGCCGAGACCAGACCCTGACATCGCAAACTGATGATACGCATGGAGGGATTGAACATCCTTGTTGGGCACGTGCGTGCACACTAGTGTACTATTTTTAACCTACTCCAATCATGTTAGACGTGTCTTATGGCCCCATACAAGCATTCGTTTCTAAAAATGGCGTTTGAAGCACGCGCACTGAAGTTTGGTGAGTTCACTTTAAAATCAGGTCGGATCAGTCCTTATTTTTTCAATGCCTCTGCATTTTCGACAGGCCAGCAGCTTGCAACGTTGGGTCGTTGTTATCGTGATGCCATTTTAGATGCGGGGGTCGATTTTGACGGCCTATATGGGCCTGCCTATAAGGGAATTCCGCTTGCGAGCAGTGTGGCGATCGCGTTTTCTGAGATCGACCGTGACGTGCCAGTGTCTTTTAACCGAAAAGAGATTAAGGATCACGGCGAGGGTGGTCAGTTATTAGGTGCGCCGCTGACGGGACAGGTGTTAGCCATTGATGACGTCGTTACTGCGGGGACGGCGGTTCGGGAATCCGTTGAGTTTGTGCAGGCGCATGGCGCCAATTTAGGCGCCTTTTGTGTGGCGCTTGATCGCCAAGAGCGAGGCCAAGAAGGCACGCAATCAGCGCTGTCTGAGTTGGCTGCCCGGTTTAACCTCACACCAATATCGATTGTGACACTGGATGATGTGTTGACCTTTGCAGCCGATGATCCGCGCATCGATGATGCCATCGCGCCACAGATCGAAGCGTATCGCAGCGCTTATGGTGCAGCCGACTCGACGCGTTTCCGTAAGATTTGAGTGCCAACACCCTGATCGGTGAAGATCTCAAGTAAGACCGAATGCGGCACGCGCCCATCGACGATGTGAGCACTGTTGACACCGGCATTGACCGCAGACAACGCACAGCCGACCTTAGGAAGCATCCCCCCAGAAATAGTGCCGTTGTCGATCAGTGCTTTCACTTCCTCGGCGACCAGACCGGTGACCACCTGGCCGTT
This sequence comes from uncultured Gammaproteobacteria bacterium, assembly GCA_913057215.1. Taxonomy (GTDB): domain Bacteria; phylum Pseudomonadota; class Gammaproteobacteria; order Pseudomonadales; family Litorivicinaceae; genus HIMB30. The sequence continues at coordinate 39,180 of CAJXNQ010000009.1, read as the reverse complement.
TTGGTCGAGAACACCTTCGGTGTTGGTTAGGAGCATGAGTTTTTCAGCGTTCAAGACTTCGGCTAATTTTCCAGCCACCAGGTCTGCGTTGATGTTGTAGCTTTCGCCGTGTTCACCCACGCCAATTGGTGCGACCACTGGAATGACATCGTTTTCTGTCAACATCGTCAGGACCCGGGTATCGATCGATTCAACCTGACCTACATGCCCAATATCGATAATTTCAGGCGCCTCGAGCTCGGGACCGGCCCGTTCGATCGTCAGCTTCGAGGCACGGATGAAACGCCCATCTTTACCGGTGACCCCCATCGCTCGGCCGCCGGATTGATTAAGGAGGCTGACAATGTCTTTGTTCACCAATCCACCCAGCACCATTTCGACCACATCCATGGTCTCTTCGCTGGTGACGCGCATGCCATCAATGAACTTCGACTCGATGTTAAGTCGTGCCAATAGATCACCAATTTGTGGGCCGCCACCGTGCACGACAATGGGTTTCATGCCAACGGTTTGCATCAACACAATATCGCGTGCAAACGACGCTTTCAGTGTGTCATCGGTCATTGCATTACCACCGTATTTAACGACGATGGTGCGTCCCGAAAATCGTTGAATATAGGGGAGTGCCTCAGTGAGAACCTGCGCTGTCTCAGTGGCACGTGCCAGACTTAACATAACGTATCGAGCTCCAAGGTTGGTTCTGCGTGAGCGAGGGCATCGAGCATGATGGCGCGGATCTCCGCCAGTGCATCTTCTGATTCAGCCTCAAATCGGATCACAAGATTCGGGGTCGTATTCGAGCATCGGATGAGACCCCATCCAGAGTCAAGATCTACGCGGACTCCATCAATGGTTGATGCGGGCAACCCGCGCGCTTGGATGAGGGCGGCTGTTTTCGACACAATCTCGAACTTATCTGCATCTGGGACTGCGATATTCAGTTCAGGCGTGGAGACGTCATCTGGGATCTCTGAAAATTGAGCACTCACCGACGCATCGGTGCGGGCAAAGATCTCTGCCAGTCGCGCGCCCGTGTACAACCCGTCATCAAACCCAAGCCAGCGCTCCTTAAAGAAAATATGACCGCTCATCTCGCCGGCGAGCAATGCACCGGTTTCTTTCATTTTCGCCTTCACCAAGCTGTGTCCGGTTTTCCACATCAGCGGTGTTCCGCCCGCACGCTCAATGACAGGTGCCAGGTGACGTGAGCATTTCACATCGAATATCACGGTCGCACCTGGATTACGACTTAATACGTCTTTGGATAACAGCATCATCAGACGGTCGGCATAAATGGATTGCCCCGTTTCAGTGATCACACCGACTCGATCCCCGTCACCATCAAAGGCAAGACCGAGATCACACTGTGTGCGTTTCACGGCGTCAATCAAATCAACCAGGTTGGCAGGCTTCGACGGATCCGGATGATGATTTGGGAAGGTGCCATCGACCTCGGTAAAAAGCGGAATAACCTCTGCTCCCAAACGTTCAAACAAGGTTTGAGCGCACACACCTGCGACGCCATTCCCGCAATCAATGGCGATTTTCAGAGGTCGTTGAAGCGAAATGTCACCGATGATCTGATCGAGGTATGGATCCAGCGCATTGGCTTGGCTGTGCGCGCCCGATCCCGTCTCGAGCGCTCCCTGTTGGATTGCGTTATACAGCCCAGTTATATCGTCTCCATACAGCGTGTGCCCAGCCAACATCATTTTGAATCCGTTGTAGTCTGGGGGGTTGTGACTGCCTGTCACCATGACACCGGAGCCACTCCCGAGGGTTAAGGCTGCAAAGTACAAGACCGGTGTGGGCACCATGCCGACATCGATCACATCGACCCCTGATGCTTGAATGCCTGCATTGAGGGCTGTGTGTAACACCTCGCCTGAAAGACGTCCGTCGCGTGCGGTGACGATGGTGTGTTGACCCAGTTTCTTGGCCTCAGTGCCAATGGCTTGCCCGAGTAACTGAACGCCTTCTGGGTTTAATTGATCTGGGTAGGTCCCACGCACATCGTAGGCTCTAAAAATACTTGCATCCATGCTGATTAACGGGTTCCTGTTGAGCCAAATCCGCCGTCACCGCGGCTTGAGGTTTCAAATGAGTCCACTTCGACCAGCACCGGCTGGATGACTGGAGTGATCACGAGTTGTGCAATTCGATCGCCGGGCTCAATGGTATGCGGGGTCTCGCCTCGGTTCCAAGTCGAGATCTTCAGCTCGCCTTGATAATCCGAATCAATCAGGCCGACAAGATTACCAAGCACCAGTCCGCGATGGCCAAGGCCACTGCGTGGCAGGATCAATGCACACAGACCCGGATCGTTGAGATGGATGGCAAGCCCGGTTCCGATCAGCTCTGTCGCACCGGGTGCGAGGGTCAGAGGGCCATCGAGGCAAGCACGGAGATCCATACCTGCAGAGCCGGCTGTTCCGAGCTCGGGTAGAGGCCAATCGGTGCCAACGCGGGGGTCAAGTCGCTTAAATTGCAGTTCCATGAGAGGGTCCTTGGCTGAGTAAGACAGAGAGATGCGCCAGAATGGCCTTGGCGGCATCCTCCTTGGTTGTGGTCGAGAAGTGCTGGGTTGTGTGGGCGTCAATAATGGACACTGCCGTGATGTCTCGCCCAAACACCTGGCCGCCTGACACATCGTTGGCAATGATACAGTCGAGCGCCTTGTGCGTGAGCTTGGATCTGGCGTGGCGCTCCACGTCATCGGTTTCTGCCGCAAAGCCAACGACCAATTGAGGCCGATGTGGATGGCTTGCCACCGATTGCACAATGTCTGGATTTTCGACCAGCTCAAGGTGGTTGAGGTGATCTGATTGTTTTTTGAGTTTGTGTCTCGCCGGTTGTGCTGGGCGCATGTCAGACACTGCGGCTGCTCCAATAAAGATATCGGCTGCGACAATGCGCTCAAGCACAGCCTGATGCATCTGTTCAGCCGTTTCGACATCGGTCCGACGCACTCCGTGGGGGGTCTCTAAGTGCACGGGGCCTGATATCAGCTCAACCACTGCACCCAAGCGCTTGGCTTCGGCCGCCAACGCAAAGCCCATTTTCCCCGATGAACGATTGGCCAGATAGCGAACAGGATCAATGGGTTCATGTGTGGGACCTGCAGTCAGCAGAATCTGTCGACCATCAAGTGGGCCTGACTGGATATGTGTGAGCAGCGACTCAATCAGCGCATCGGGTTCTAGCATGCGCCCCAGACCGACGTCGCCGCATGCCTGCACCCCTGCATCTGGACCCAGTACCCACGTGCCTTGCGCTTCAATCTGTTGGCAGTGTTGTGTCGTCGTTGGATCAGCCCACATGGCCTGGTTCATGGCCGGAGCGACAGCTTTGGGAGCTGTGGAGGCAAGCCACAGCGTACTCAATAGATCATCGGCACGCCCCGAGGCGAGCGTTGCCAGCGTATTGGCGGTGCAGGGGGCGATGAGAATGAGATCAGCCCACCGGGCCAATTCGATATGCCCCATACCTGCTTCGGCATTGGCATCAAGCAGTGAGGTCCGCACGGGATGACCGGTGAGCGCTTGGAAGGTCAATGGCGAGACGAATGCCGTTGCCGCCTCAGTCATGACCACCTGGACGGTGGCGCCGAGACGTCCGAGCTGCCGTGCGATCTCGCAGGCTTTGTAGCACGCAATTCCGCCGGTGACGCCAAGAATGATGCGCTTTTGATCAAACCAGTCTGGGTGTGCCACAAATGCTCTCCTTTATCAGGCGAACGATATCATGAAGTGGTTGCCTGCTCGCGTTCTGTGTATCACCTCGATGCATCGCCAAACTGGCTTGTCATTTCCGAGAGACGGAGGTATGCTTCGCGTCCATTTTTTCACGGTCTGTAAAGCAAAGGCGGATCTCATTATGTCAAAGGTGTGCCAAGTAACGGGCAAACGTCCGGTAACCGGCAACAACGTGTCGCATTCGAATATTAAAACGAAGCGCCGTTTCCTCCCAAACCTGCACTGGCATCGGTTTTGGGTTGAGTCGGAGAAGCGATTCGTGCGTCTGCGTGTGTCGACAAAAGGCATGCGCATTATTGATAAACAGGGTATCGATGCCGTCTTGGCTGACATGCGCTCACGTGGCGAGAAGGTGTAAACCATGCGTGACAAGATCAAATTGGTGTCGTCTGCTGGAACCGGTCATTACTACACGACCGATAAAAACAAGCGGAATACGCCGGATAAACTCGAATTTAAAAAGTACGATCCCGTGGTCCGTAAGCACGTGATGTACAAGGAAGCCAAGATTAAGTAAGGGCGCATGCCTGAGCTTCCAGAAGTCGAGACAACGGTGCGAGGAATCGCACCGTTTTTAGTTGGGCAGCGTCTCAACACCGTGACCATCCATCAGCCAAGTCTTCGTTGGCCCATTCCCGCATCGATTGAAACCAGATTATCCGGTGCAATCTGTCATCAGGTGATCCGGCGTGCGAAATATCTGATTTTCGAAACGTCGCATGGAGATGTGCTAGCACATCTGGGTATGAGCGGTTCATTTCGTTTGTCAGATCCAGAGAGCCCCCGTAAAACCCATGATCACATCGAGATCACCGTCGGTGATTTGGTCCTTCGGTATCATGATCCGAGACGATTTGGCTGTTTTCTCTGGTTGGCTGACGCACAAGCGCAGGCGCTGCTTGCAACCCTTGGGCCTGAACCCCTGAGTGATGCCTTCACAGGGCGCTGGTTGTACACCCAAGCCAGGCGTCGTCAGGTCGCGGTGAAGAATTTCATCATGTCGAACCCTGTCGTGGTCGGGGTCGGCAATATCTACGCCTCAGAGTCCCTCTTTTTTGCGGGCATCCATCCAAATCGCGCAGCCTGCCGAATCAGTGAAGCCCGGTATGAGCATTTAGCGCAGCAGATTCGGGTGGTATTGGAGCGCGCAATCAACTCAGGTGGCACGACGCTTCGTGACTTCGTCAATGGCCAAGGAGAGCCTGGTTACTTTCAGCAAACATTGCAGGTGTATGGCCGCGCCGGTGAGCCCTGTCGACAGTGTCACACGCCGATTCAGAGTGCGGTGATCGGCGGGCGTAACAGTTACTTCTGTAAAGTTTGTCAGCGTTGACGAGAGAAGTGCGTTCTTAACGCGCGCCCAACAGGGTCTGGGACAAAGGCTTCAACCTCACCATCCAGTCGCGCCACTTCCTTCACCAGCGTTGATGAAATAAAGCTGAAGTGCTCAACGGGTGTTAAAAACAGACTTTCAAGCTCTGGTGCCAACTGCTTATTCAGGTTGGCCAGTTGCAATTCATATTCGTAATCGGCAACCGCACGGAGGCCTCGGAGTAAAACGCGTGCGCCAACAGCCTGGGCGAAGTTTGCCAAGAGTGTATGAAATCCTCGGATTTCGACGTTATCGACATGTTCGAGGGACTCGGTTGCAAGCCGGACGCGTGTGTCGAGATCGAACATGGGCGTTTTGTGTGTTGAGCCTGCCACGCCGACCACGACCCGATCGAAAATACGGGCTGCACGTTCGACCACATGAATGTGGCCATTGGTGATGGGATCAAAGGTGCCGGGATAGACAGCGATTGTCATGCGTCAGGCCTCAGCAACATCACGCGATCCAAGCCTGCATTCAGTTCTTTGAGCACGACAAATCCCTCTGTATCTAACGGCGCGTTGCGTTCACTCTCAATCACAATGCGGCAGTGTGGGCGAACTTGATCGCGAATCCAAGAGAGAAAGTGCTGAGCTAGCCCATGGTTGAATGGAGGGTCTGCGAAGATGACATGTGCAGTTGCCAGTGTGTCGGCTGAGAGAGTGCGAGCATCGGTTGTTCGGACTGTGGCGCGTGCGTTGAGTGAAAATCGGTCAATGGTTGACTGAATTTGCGCGCTGACCGCTTGGTTGTGCTCGATAAATTGCACGGATTGCGCTCCGCGAGACAGAGCCTCAAAACCAAATGCACCGGTTCCCGCATAACAATCGAGCGCGCATCGATCCGACCAATCGGGTCCGAGCCAATTAAACACAGTTTCCCGGACCCGATCTGGGGTTGGCCTCAACCCTTCAATCGGGAGCACTTGGAGTTTTGAGCGTTTGAGGTGGCCGCCGATGATTCGGACACCACGGCTTTGCGTGGCGATACGCGTCTCTCTTTTCATGTGCAAATGGTATCATCTGCGCCTTAAACGATAAGGATTTCCATCGGTGATCAGTGTGAATGTGTTGCTATGGCTGGGGCTTGCCGCGTCCTTGGGTGTGTTGCTTTGGTTTTTCGTCATTCGAAAAAAGCCAGACGCCACCTCTTCAGATGAGGCTGCCCCCTATGACGCGACAGCGACGGATGTGTCATCCGAAGTCGTTGAGCCTTCGTCTGTCAGCTTTTTTGATGCACTCACCCGTTCCAGAACCCAATTGACGCAGAGTTTGCGCGGACTGTTTTCAGGCGGCCTTGATGAAGAAGTGCGGGAAGATTTAGAGGCTGTTCTACTGTCTGCCGATGTGGGTGTTGAAACGACCGACTGGATTTTAGAGACCTTGGTGACGCGTGCGAAGGCCGAGGGTGTGGATTCACAAGATGGGCTGATGGCGTTATTGAAATCCATTTTGTCCGACATCTTGGAGCCGACAGAGTCGGTCGTGGAGATGGATCCAAGTGCCCCGCACGTGATGCTGATGATTGGCGTCAATGGTGTTGGTAAAACCACCACCATTGGCAAGCTGGCATATCAGTTTCAATCCAATGGCCAGTCTGTGTTGTTGGCTGCAGGCGACACCTTTAGAGCAGCGGCTGTTGAGCAGTTGAAGACCTGGGGAGAGCGACTCAATGTGCCTGTCATCTCTCAAGATTCAGGTGCGGACTCGGCCTCTGTATTGTACGACGCGTGCGCGTCGGCAAAGGCCCGTGGGATCTCAGTGGTATTGGGTGATACGGCAGGGCGTTTACAAAACAAGACCAATCTGATGTCTGAGCTTGAGAAAATTGGCCGCGTCCTTGGCAAGCTTGAGATGGGCGCACCACACGAAGTGCTCTTGGTCTTGGATGCAGGGACCGGACAAAATGCCATCAGCCAAGCGCGAGAATTCTCAAAAGCCATCAAGCCCACAGGTCTGGTCCTCACAAAACTCGACGGGACCGCGAAAGGCGGGATCGTGTTTGCCTTGGCGCGTGAATTCAATCTGCCGATCCGCTATGTCGGCCTCGGTGAACAATCCTCCGATTTACAACCATTCGATCGATCGGCCTTTATTGACGCGCTCTTTGGAAACCCCTCTGAATGATTGAATTTGAGTCTGTCAGCAAGGTCTACGACGGTCAGCGACCGGCGTTGTCAAATGTGACCTTCAAGCTCGCACCTGGGGAGATGGCTTTTTTGACGGGGCACTCAGGCGCGGGAAAATCCACCCTGCTCCGCTTACTGCTTGGGCTTGAAAAAGCCAGTCAAGGAGCTGTCCGGGTGGCTGGGACTGATTTGGCATCGCTCAATGGGGAGAAGTTGGCGCGATATCGCCGACGTGTGGGGGTGGTGTTTCAGGACCCGAACCTTGAAGAGGATCTGACTGTCTTTGACAACGTGGCCTTGCCCCTTCGGATTGCTGGGTTTAAAGAGGCTGACATCCCGAAGCGTGTCAATGCAGCACTTTCTCGCGTCGATTTGTCTGACCAGGCCATGACAAGCCCGCGGGTCTTATCAGGCGGTCAACAACAGCGCGTCGGCATTGCACGTGCCATCGTTCATCGCCCAGCCTTGGTGGTGGCGGATGAGCCAACGGGCAACTTAGATCCTGAATTGTCGGCTCGTGTGATGCGGATGTTTACGCAATTTCAGCAGCTCGGTGTCACCATTTTGGTCGCGACACACGAGCGGGCTGTGGTGGAGTCATTGCCGTTTCGGCATCTCACTATTGAGCGGGGGCGACTGGTTTCTGATGATGTGGGTGCATCTCGGTGATGCGCTGGTTACTTGATCATCAAAGTGCGTTCTCCGAAGCCATGAAACGGACGCGTGATCGGATGACCCAATTTATTGTGGTGATTTGCTTGCTGGGCGTATTGCTGGCTATTCCTGGGTGGCTGGGTCAGATCTGGTTGGGGATGGCCTCTTTGGTCCCAAGTGACGCGGTGCAAAGTGAGGCTTTGGTGTTTCTCGAGCGTGACCTGGATCTGGAATCTCGGATTGACTTGGAGCGCAGTTTGGAAGACCAAGCTGTGATCGACGCGATCACTTTCATTCCAAAGAGTGAAGCACTCGATGCGTTGAGCGCCAGTGACGGGTTGTCGCAGATGACAGTGCTTCGGGATGACAACCCCTTACCGGACGCATTGCGCGTGCGATTTTCGTTTGTTGGTGATGAAGCCGGTGAGGCGGCAGTGATCGACGGATTGCGATCAGATCAACGGGTGATGTCGCTTCGCTATTACCCGTCTGCCCGGGTGCAATATGCCTCACTGGTCGAAATGCTCGGCTTACTTGGCTTAGGGCTCTCAATGCTGACCATTCTCGGTGTACTGATGGCTGTGTTTCTGGTGTCGGCTGCTGATGTCGTAGATGACCGCCGACGTATTGAACTCTATACCCTGCTCGGTGCATCGAACGGATTTATCAAACGCCCCTACCTGTATCGGGCGACTTTGCTCGGGTTGTTATCGGGTTTGGTTGCCTGTGTTGTGATCTTTGGCCTAAATACGGTATTGTCGTCGGTCCTCGCATCGAATCTCGAGGCACTGGATCCTGAACTCGGATCCATTCCCATGGATGGTCGCATTTTGATCACGGTTGCCGTGGTCGCTATTGTGGCCAGTTGGATCGGTGCGGAACGTGCTGTACACCGACGCTTGCATGCGCTGCATTGATGCCAAAAAGGCGTAAGTTGGGGTTGATTTTTGGCGCGTTGGAACTAAATGACATAAATGCTGTCTATATACTACGAAAGGCTATACAAGGAGGTCGGCGACGTCGCGTATGCAGGAGCTAACTGAAACGAGGTGTTTCATGCCGAAAAATTCGAATTTACCTGTTGAGGTACTACTTCCGGGCGGGAAGATTGAAGCCTATGTGCAGGCTGTCAGTCAGATTCCGATCCTGACCGCGGAAGAAGAAAAAGAAATTGCGAATCGTTTGTACTACGACAACGACTTGGATGCAGCACGTTCATTGGTCATGTCGCATCTCCGATTCGTCGTCCATATTGCACGCAGCTACTCAGGCTATGGGTTGCCTCAGGCGGATTTGATCCAAGAGGGGAATGTCGGCTTGATGAAGGCTGTGAAGCGCTTCAATCCCGAAATGGGTGTGCGCTTGGTGTCCTTTGCCGTGCATTGGATCAAAGCTGAAATGCACGAGTACATCTTACGTAATTGGCGGATCGTCAAGATCGCGACCACCAAAGCACAGCGGAAGATGTTCTTTAACCTGAGAAGCGCCAAGAAGAAATTGGCGTGGTTCACAGCGGCCGAAGTCAAAAGCGTCGCCAATGACTTGGGCGTCAGCGAAGACGTTGTGCGTCAAATGGAAGGCCGACTGGCAGCACAAGATACTGCGTTTGATGGCTACACCGATGATGACGATGATTTGTCGCTGTCACCGGCGCAGTATCTGGAAGCCTCTGATGCGGACCCAGCTGATATTTTGGAGAAGCAGAACTGGACTGAAGATTCGACCGATCGGTTGTATTCTGCACTGTCAGATCTTGATGATCGCAGTAAGGACATTTTGGCCAGTCGGTGGTTATCCGATCAGAAAGCAACGCTGCATGAGTTGGCCGGCAAGTATAATGTGTCTGCCGAGCGGATTCGGCAGCTTGAGAAAAACGCCATGAAGAAGGTGAAGACTGCGCTCGTTGCCTAGCGGCGGCGTATTCGATCGAAAAAGGCCGCGCAAGCGGCCTTTTTTATTGGAGGAGAATGGATGCAGATCGAAGTGAATGGGAAATCAGAGACATTGGAGCCGATGTCTGTGGCGGAGTATCTCGCCCATGCTGACCTCGTGGGCAAGCGCATCGCAGTAGAGCATAATGGTGAGATCGTTCCCAAATCGCAGTTTGAGCATGTTGAACTGCGAGACGGCGATCGATTGGAAATCGTTCATGCCATCGGAGGCGGCTAGGTGTCAGATCAATTCACTGTGGGTTCCCACACATTCCAATCCCGTTTGTTGGTTGGAACAGGTAAGTATCAAGACTTGGAAGAGACCGGACGGGCCATTTCAGAAAGTGGCGCGGATGTGGTGACGATGGCGGTTCGTCGCACCAATTTAGGCCAGAACCCCAATGAGCCAAATTTGCTGGATGTGATTTCGCCCGATACGTATGTGCTCTTACCCAATACCGCAGGCTGTCATACGGCCGATGATGCGGTTCGAACGTGTCGCTTGGCACGAGAGCTCTTAGATGGGCATACGCTGGTCAAATTGGAAGTGATTTCAAACTCCCGCACCCTGTATCCCGATGTGGTCGAAACCTTAGCGGCTGCAAAGACACTGGTTGCAGAGGGCTTTGAAGTGATGGTCTACACCAGTGATGATCCATTGATTGCACAGCAGCTCGAGGCCATCGGCTGTGTCGCTGTCATGCCACTTGGCGCACCCATTGGCTCAGGCCTTGGCTTACAGAATCCTTACAATATCCGAGAAATCCTCGAGACAGTCTCAGTACCGGTAATTGTTGATGCGGGTGTTGGGACCGCGTCAGACGCGACGGTGGCCATGGAGCTTGGGTGTGATGGTGTGTTGATGAATACCGCGATTGCTGAGGCCAAGGATCCGATCAAGATGGCCCGTGCGATGCGTTTGGCGATTGAGAGCGGACGATTGGCATTTGAGGCAGGTCGCATGCCACGGAAACGCTATGCCGATGCATCGAGCCCGGAGACAGGGTTGATCGAATGACAACGACGGACAAACCGCGCACCATTCGGAGCTTTGTGCTGCGTGCCGGACGCATGACCGACGCACAAGAAAAGGCGTTTGATGCGCTTTGGGACACCTATGGCTTGGTGTGTCAGCACACACGACTCGACCTCGAGGCTGCATTTGGGCGGGACGCACCGGTGATCCTTGAAATTGGATTTGGCATGGGAGACTCCTTGTTGACGCAAGCGATCAACGAGCCGGAGCGCAACTTCTTGGGAGTCGAGGTCCATAAACCAGGCGTTGGTCGCTTGATGAACGAAGCCAAAAAAGCCGGTGTCACGAATCTCCGTGTGCTGTCTGAGGATGCGGTTGAAGTCTTGGCTGATGGATTTGGCCCGCAGTCATTGGCAGGGGTGCAAATTTATTTTCCAGACCCCTGGCACAAGAAACGGCACCATAAGCGCCGGCTGATTCAGCCTGAATTCGTTGATCTGCTGGCGCATCGGGTTGCCTTGGGCGGTTTTTGTCACATCGCAACCGATTGGGCCGCTTATGCGGAGTGGATTCTTGAAGTGTTCAGTCAAAAAGCTGCGTGGGAAAATACCGCCGATGACGGTGGCTTTGTTGATCGTCCTGCCAGACGGCCTGTGACGAAGTTTGAAACCAGAGGCACTCGATTAGGACATGATGTATTTGATGTGGTGTACCTGCGGAAGGCCTCAGACCAGCATCTCCAATAGGGTGTTGAGATGGCGCCAACCAAGGGGTGTGGCCTGAAACCGGTCCGGTTCAAGTAAGCCCAGTGCATCTGCACGCGCAAACTGTTCGCGACGCACTGTGTGAGGATCAAGTCCTGTGCGTTCTTGAAATAAGGAATAGGACATTCCGCGTTTCAATCTCAGTCCATTCATCAGACACTCGGTCGCCACCGTCGCTGACTCCAGATAATGCCGCTCCGCATGGGCACTGTCTCGATTGAGATAATGATTCGGATGGCGAGTCCGAGTAGTTCGCATGAGACGGCCGTCTATCGTCAACTTGCCGTGGGCCCCTGCACCGATGCCCAGATAATCGCCAAACTCCCAGTAATTCAGATTGTGCTCGGCTTCATGGCCTGGACGGGCATAGGCTGATATTTCGTATTGGGCGAGACCCGCATCAAGAATGCATTGGAGACCAAGAGCTTCTGCAGTTTCAAGCGAACTCTCATCGGGTAACGTGGGTGGATGTTTATAAAATGCGGTATTTGGCTCAATCGTCAGTTGATACCAAGACAGGTGCGAGATCCCCATCGACAGGGCCGTATTGAGATCGAACAATACATCCTCAGCCTGTTGTGCTGGCAAACCATGCATCAAGTCCACATTGAGTTTTTCAAAGCCACGTGTTTGGGCGTCCTCAATGCACCGTCTCGCATCATCGACCGAATGAACGCGCCCTAAATGTGCCAAGCTTGCGGGATTGAAGCTTTGTACTCCAATCGAGATCCGATTCACGCCGAGTGCCTGATAGCCTGCCAGGTGACCTAAATCGCGCGTACCTGGATTGGCTTCGAGCGTAATTTCGGTTGCTGCATTGATCAGTCGATGACGGTCCAGTGCAGCAAAAAGCGGCTCAAGTGCCTGGGGTGGCATTAAACTCGGAGTTCCGCCGCCAAAGAAGATCGATTTCAGTGGTTGATGACCGAAATCCTCTAAGTCCGCTTCTAAGTCTTCAACGAGCTGATGGCCATAGGCATCAAACGGAGGATCAGCGGCCTCGTGGCTGTTGAAGTCGCAATACGGACATTTTTTGAGGCACCACGGAATGTGTACGTAGAGCGCGCGTGGCGTCATGCATGGGTCTCAAGAGACTGCATCAATGCTTGGACGGCGCGTCCTCGATGACTCTGTTGATTCTTCTCAGCTGGGTCCATTTCCGCGGCAGTTTGATTCAAGCCTCTCGGTTGAAACAGCGGATCATACCCAAACCCACCCTTGCCACGTGGCGCCTCGAGGAGCTGACCCCACCAACGTGTCACGATGATCATTGGATCGGGATCGGCAGCCGAGCGAAGTAAGGCCAGCGCACAAATGTAGTAGCCAACCCGTGACTCGGTAGAAAGCGGCTTTAATGCATCAAGGAGCGCAATTCGATTGTCATGATCTGAGGCGTCGGGGCCTGCATAGCGTGCCGAATAGAGCCCAGGTGCCCCACCCAGTGCAGGGACAACCAAGCCTGAATCATCGGCGAGCGCAGCGCATTGACTATGATCCGCCGCATGCCGCGCCTTGAGGAGCGCGTTCTCAACAAAGGTGTGTCCGGTTTCTTCAGGTGATTCGATACCGAGCGATGCTTGGCCGATGACTTCAGTGCCAATGGCCTTGAACAGACTAGTAAACTCGCGGAGTTTGCCTGCGTTACTGCTGGCAACAATGAGTTTCGATTCAGTCCACATAGACGCGGTGTTTGAAATCAACGTCGATTGCACGCGCCCCATCGGGGATGACTTCGAGTTGGATTTGGATCTCTTCTTCGCTGGCAACACGCACGGGTGCAAGGTAATAAATGGCGCCTTCGCCCTCATCAATCTCTCGGAACGTCAGTGTTTGTGTCTGCCCCAATAGATTCCGAGCAAATCCCGTCACTTCGGCGGGTACCGCGCCTCGCGCCTGTCCATCGGCCTGAATGGTGAGAACCACGACATTGAGCAGTGTCTGTCGACGGCTGCGTTCAAACCCATAGGTTTGGGCGACGTCTTGAGTTAAAAACGTCGAGGGGAACGGCTGGACTTGGACTTCGAAGCCATTTTCTCGGACGACTTCTGTTGATGCATGGGCGCCATGCCAGGCCAAGGACATCATCAATAGTAGGATCAAACGCATGTCAGTGCTCCTTCGTCAGTCGATAGACTGCGACTTCTCCGAAAAGATTGGGCCAAACGGTGCCAAGCCAAGACCGCTGACCGGATAAATTCGAGGTGTCTCGATTTAAAATTTGAATCTTCAATTGATCACACAGCGCTTCGAAGTCATCGAAGGTCGACAAATGAATATTGGGAGTGTCGTACCAGGGGTTTGGCAACTGTGGATTGACTGGCATGTGACCAAAAATCCCAAGCTGTATTCTATTTTTGACATGGGCAAAGTTCGGGAACGTCACAATCGCCTCACGACCAACACGTAACATGTCATCAAGCAGTGTGTCAGGGCGCCGAATGGCTTGAAGGGTTTGTGTCATGATGATGGTGTCGAACTGATTGGCCTTGAAGTTTGAGAGCCCTTGGTTCAAATCTTGTTGGACAACGTTCAACCCGCGTCTCAGACAGGTGGCGATTTTCTCTGGATCCAGCTCAAGACCGAGCCCTTGAATCGCGCGTGTAGTCTGAAGCTCTGCTAACAAATGCCCCTCACCACAGCCCAGATCAAGGACGCGGGCACCCTGTGGGATCCATTCTGGGATTCGTCCGGTATCAACGCTCATCGGTTGCACCTACATCGTCACTGACTCGATCCATGAATGCTTTGAAGATCGACTCATAGGTTGGATCGGCGATGAGAAAGGCATCATGACCGTGTGTTGACTCAAGTCGGGTATAACTCACAGGCCGCTCTGCATGAATCAATGCGTTGACAATCTCCTCGGAGCGCGCGGGCGAGAAGCGCCAATCTGTGGTGAACGACAGAACTAAAAACCGACACTGGGTCTGTCTGAGGACTTCAGCCAATGGAATGCGTTCGTTGTCCGTTGGATCAAAATAATCAAGCGCACGCGTCATCAAGATGTAGGAGTTGGCATCAAACCGGTGACTGAATTGTTGACCTTGATAGCGAAGATACTGTTCAACAGCAAAGTTCGCGCCCTCCGCATCGCGATCAGAGCGGGGCGTTTGCCGACCAAACTTCTCACCCATGGCAATGTCTGACAGATAGGTGATGTGTCCAACCATGCGCGCTAGACCGACTCCAGAGGCTGGAATCACATCATGGGCTGCATAGTGGCCATCAAAAAAATTCGGATCACGCATGATGGCCTGACGCGCCACCTCGTTAAATGCGATATTTTGTGCCGTGAGGCGCGGTGCAGCCGCAATCATGACGCACGCGCCAATACGTTCTGGGTATGTAATGGCCCACTGCATCGCTTGCATGCCACCCAGTGACCCACCCACGATGGCCGCAAATCGGTCGATTCCAAGATGATCTGCCAGTCGCGCCTGAGATTCGACCCAGTCAGATACGGTGACTTCTGGAAAGTCGGGCCCGTAGGGTGCTCCGGTCTCGGGGTTGTCAGTCAGTGGACCCGTCGAACCAGAACAGCCGCCGAGGTTATTCAGCGAGACAACGAAGAATCGATTGGTATCAATGGGTTTGTTTGGCCCGATGTAATGATCCCACCAACCCGGCTTGTCATCCTGGTCTGTATGGAATCCCGCGGCGTGGTGATCGCCACTTAAGGCGTGACAGACCAACACGGCATTACTCTTATCTGCGTTCAATGTGCCGTAGGTTTCCACCATCAACTCATATCGAGGCAAGGTGCCTCCGCGCTCGAGTGTCAGCGGTTTTTCAAAGGCAATAGAAAACGGAGTCACGACTCCGAGGGAGTCTGTCATTAACCGAGTCCAACGAAAAACTGAGCTACGGTCGATGAGAGCCCCATAGAGCGTGCGCCGCCTACGACAAATGCCTCGATCACATTGATGACGATGAACAGCAAAATGGGCGATAAATCCAATCCACCCATATCCGGCATGATCTTTCTGAAGGGTTCCATGAAGGGCTCTGAGACTTGCATCAGGATTTCAGCGCCAGGATGTGAGGCATTCGGTGCAAGCCAGGACAAAATGATCATGCCGATCAGTGCATAAAACACCAAATCAAGGAGTAGCCCGAAAACGGATAAAACAGACCATACGATCAATTGAACCACGCCTGGGATGCCACCCAAGAGCAAAAAGCAAAGCGTTGCTCCAAGCCCTTGAACCACAACGGCAGCTGCGAGGACTGAAAAGTTCACACTGCCGATGGTCGGAAGCGATGCAAAAGGCCCAATAATGGGTGCAGCAAACCGGTTGATGCCCTGAGAGATGGGGTTGTAGTAATTGGCCTGGGTCAATTGCAGCAAAAACCGGAGTGCAAGTAACGCAACCGCAACTGCGACCAAGGTGTTTAAGATGTAAAAAACCAGATTTGCTTCCATAGTTATCCTTTACGACGCGTGTAAGCCTAACGCAAAACGCGTCAAGCGTCTTTGGAGAGCGCGCTGGCTCGATCTCGAGCAGCAATCATGGCGCGGTCAATCAGGTCACCGTAATCATCGTCATCGAGCACTTTCAGTGCAGCGGCTGTTGTTCCGCCAGGTGATGTCACTCTCTGTCTTAGAACATCCGGTCCGACGTCGCTTGTTTCAACCATCGCACTGGCGCCCTTGGCCGTTTGAACCACAAGGGTTTTGGCTGTTTCTGGCGGGATGCCTAAGCGGATGGCGGAGCGCACCATGCTCTCGATCATCAGAAAAAAATAGGCCGGTCCTGAGCCTGAGACGGCCGTGACACTGTCAATCATGTCCTCGGTCTCAAGCCAACAGGTCAGGCCGCAGGCATCAAATAGGATGGAGGCCGCTTCGCGATGTTGCGCATCAAGGGATCGATCGGACACCAGCGCTGACATGCCTTCGCCAACCAACGCCGGCGTATTGGGCATGACTCGAATCACAGGATTTGAAACGTCGCCGAGCGCGCTTCGAATCGATTGGATGGTGATACCGGCTGCAATACTGATGATGCATTGATTGGGCCGGAGTTCGGATGCAATGTCTTGGCACACCGCTGGCAAGATTTGGGGTTTGACGGCCAACATGATGTAGTCGTTGGTTGCCATGACCTCGCGTGCCGAGTTGACGGTATTGATTCCCATGGTTGAGAGCGTGTTTCGGGTTTCGGCATTGGGTTCGGCCACGACCGCGTTGACCAAATCAGGCGCGGTGCGCTGTACCCCGGCGATAATGGCTTGGGCCATATTGCCGCCACCGATGACTCCCAGCGAAATCGTCATAGTTACTCCTTGGGCAGGCGTTTGCCGAATAACGCGGTACCAATACGCACCATGGTGCTCCCGGAGGCAATGGCCAATTCAAGATCATTGGTCATCCCCATTGAGAGCGTATCAAATTTAGCCGGCTCAGAAACAGCCGTTTGCAGGTGGGTAAACGCATCATGGAGCCGGTCATGCGCCGCCTTGAGATGGTCTGAATCGGTTGGATCTGGAATCGACATCAATCCGCGGAGCGACAGGTTGGGAAGCGGGTCGATGGCCTCGACCAAGGCGTCGAGTGCATCGAGGCTGACGCCACTTTTGCTGGCCGACTGATCAACATTCACTTGGACCAGAATATTCAGAGGTTCTCCTGTGCGCGCCTCATTCAGACGGCTCGCGATTTTGAGACGGTCTACTGTGTGAATCCAGTCAAATGCTTCGGCCAATATGCGCGTTTTGTTACTCTGAATGTGGCCGATGTAGTGCCATTCGATATCTTGGTGTCCAAGCGTGCTGATTTTTTCAACCGCTTCCTGCACGTAGTTTTCACCAAATGCACGAATACCCGCGTCATATAAAATCTTGAGGTCACTGGCGGGTTTGGTTTTAGAAACCGGCAGAAGGCGGCAGCTGTCTTTTTCGCGCCCAGCGTTGAGGCTGGCCTCTTCAATCTGCCTTTGGATACGGTCTAAATGCGCAAGCAGGTCATCGGATCGACTCATGCGTGTGCGTCGACGGACTGTCCATCAATCCAGACACCAACAATTCGTCCGGGCAAGGTCTGGTCAAAGAATGGGCTATTTTGGCCCGCACTGTGCCAGGTTGTTGTCTCAGGGCTTCGACGGCCCTCGGGATCAAACAGGACACAGTCGGCTGTCTTTCCGTAGTTGATTGAGCCCAGATCGGTTTGTTCAATAATCTCAGCCGGGCGACTGGTCATGGCCGCCAAGAGTTCATCCAGTCCGGCTTCGGGAGACTGCAGTTTGAGCAGCAAATTGAGAGTGACCTCAATTAAGCTCATTCCAGTGTCTGTTTCCGGGAAGGGTGCGAGTTTGGCGCCGGGTTCGTGCGGGCTGTGGTCCGTCACGATCGCATCAATGGTGCCATCAACGACTCCAGCCAAGAGCGCTTGACGATCGGTTTCAGTGCGAAGAGGCCGTTGCAGGTGGAAGACTGGATCGAGTTCTTCAAGTGCAGTTTCATTGAAGATGAGATGCGCAAGACTGACATCACCCGTCACCGGCAGACCCCGCGCCTTGGCATCACGCAGCTTGTCTACGGCACGCGCTGTCGTGAGTCGTGAAAAATGCACGCGTGCGCCACTGGCTTCGACAAGCTCAAGATCCACACCCATCCCCAGAATCTCTGAAAGCGGTGAATTCAGTGGTAGACCAAGACCGGTTGCAATGCGGCCCGCGTGCGCACAGCCGCCGGCAAAATCTCGGGACTCGGCATTTAAAATTACTGGAATCCCCAGGCTTTTTGCGTAATTCAATGCATTGAACTGCACTTTTCTTGACTGGAAAGGCTGGTCTCCTTGGGTTAATGCCACACAGCCGGCATCACGTAACGCAGCCATTTCAGACAGATGCGTTCCGGAACCTCCTTGAGTCAGTAACGCCGTGGGGAGGACACGACACAGGCCGCTATAGAGCGCACGCTCAAGCACAAGTCGCACGTCGGCAGGTGAGTCAACGAGGGGATCCGTGTTGGGTGTCGATACCACCGTGGTGATGCCGCCGGCGACTGCGGCTCGCGTTTCAGAGGCAATACTGCCTTTGTGTTCGAGTCCGGGCTCCCTGAGGTGGGTACGCAAATCAATTAATCCTGGAATCAGTAACTGGTTGCCGCCATCGATGCGCGGTGCTTCCGGCAGGCTATTCGGATCAACAAAGACCCCTTGATCGATGCCAATGCGGTTGGCGCCATTGAGTGCACTGCCAGGCGAGAGGATGCGGATGTTTTCAAAGATCAGTGCGCTCATGTGTGCATACCCTGTTGTGTAGACAGGGTCATGGCCATGACAGCCATGCGCACCGCGATGCCATTGGTGACCTGATCGAGAATGACAGCTTGCGGCCCGTCGGCCACCTCGTTGGCGATTTCAACACCGCGATTGATGGGTCCGGGATGCATGACGATCGCGTTGGGATGTGCGAGCTTCAGCCGTGCTTCGGTCATGCCGTATAGATTGAAGAATTCACGTTCACTCGGCAGGAGCGCACTTTGCATTCGCTCTTTTTGAAGTCGCAATAACACCACCACATCAACCCCAGCGAGACCCTGTTCGATCTGGTGAAAGCTGGTGACGCCGAGCGTTTCTAAATCACTGGGCAAGAGCGTTGCAGGACCAATGGCACGAATGTCTCGGCAGTGAAGGCCGCGGAGCCCATGAATCAAAGAGCGTGCCACCCGCGAGTGCTTAAGGTCGCCCACAATGGCCACTGACAGTTTCGCGGGATCTCCCTTTTCCCGACGGATCGTCAAAAGATCCAAAAGCGCCTGCGTGGGGTGTGCATGTGTTCCATCACCGGCATTGATGACTGCAATATTGGGGGTAACCCGGTTGGCAATGAAGAAGGGTGCACCGCCTGCGCTGTGGCGCACCACAAACAGATCGGCTTGCATGGCCTCTAGGTTTTTCAATGTATCAAATAAGCTCTCGCCCTTGGATGCAGAGCTTGTGCGAATATCGAGGTTTACAACGTCTGCACTTAAGCGATGTGCGGCGATATCAAAGGTCGTCCGAGTGCGCGTGGAATTCTCAAAAAATAAATTCACCACGGTGCGTCCGCGGAGTAAAGGCACTTTCTTAACCGGTTGGCCTTGAGACGACAGAAACGTTTCGGCGGTATCAAGAAGCTCTGTGATCAGGGATTTTGGAAGGCCTTCGGTCGTCAGCAGATGCTTCAATCGTCCGTCTTCGGTGAGTTGAAGTCGGGCTGGACCGTGCATGGCACTCCTTACTAGATCTCGGGTGTCACGAGCACCAATGGCTCGGGTCCGGTGAGTTTACACCGACCCACCCCGTCTTGGCCAAGCGCTTCGCCTAAAAATTGAGCCTCGATTGGTAATTCACGACCGCCACGGTCAAATAAGATGGCAAGGGCGATCGATTGCGGGCGGCCGTAGTCGAATAATTCGTTGAGGGCCGCTCGAATGGTGCGTCCGGTGAATAAAACATCATCAACCAAGAGCACAGATTCTCCGTCGAGTTGTGTTGGCATGCCACCTGTGACTCCGGAGCGCTTTAAGCCACTGGTTTGAAAGTCATCTCGGTACAGTGCGATATCCAAGGTTGCTGGAGCGCCCCAGCCCAGTGTCTGACACAGGCGTTCTGCAACCCAGACCCCGCCGGTGTGGATACCCACGACCAACGGCGGTGTGGTGTAGGCTTTTCCCACTGAATCAGTCAATCGATCCAGGGCTTTCTGCACTGCTTTTTTTGAACGGATCTCTGTCATTGTGTTGCTCCAAGCCATCGCTCGAGGATCATACAGGCAGCACAGGCATCTAACGCACCGTCTTGATCGCCTGCCTGGCCGCGATACTGCATTTGTTCGCGAGCCATTTGCGTGGTTTCAAATTCATCAACATAGGCCACTTGAACGCCAAACCGGCCATGCAAGCGTTGACCAAACTTTCGAGCCCTCACGGCCATCTCGCTGTCAGTGCCATCGGCGTGTAAAGGAAGACCGACGACGACGAGGTCCGGCGCCCACTCGTTCAGTAGGGACTCCACCTCACTCCAGTTTGGGATTCCATCGCGCGCCTTGAGTGCACCCTGAGGCGTGGCAGTCTGGGTGAGGGTTTGTCCGCTGGCAACACCAATGCGCGATAATCCGTAGTCAAAGGCAAGTGCCAATGGCATCAGGCGTGGCCCACTCCTTGAGACAATTGAATGGGATCAATCCCAAGCTGTGCCAGGGCTGCGCGCTGTCGGTCTGCGGTTGGAATCTGAAAGATGACATCGGCATCCCAAGGAACATTGAGCCAGGCGTTGGCTTGCATTTCTTGTTCAAGTTGCCCCTCTGACCAGCCTGAGTAGCCGAGGACAAAGATGGCATCGCCTTGATTCAGAGCGTCAACCGACAGCGGTAATACATCGGGGCTGGATGCGAGATAGAGCCCATCTAGCACTTCGACGGCATCGTCTGAGAGGGGAGCGTTTGTTAGTAGGAAGCCTCGCTGTGGTTCCACCGGGCCACCGGTCATGACCGGAATCTCTGGATCGAGTGCTGTAGCGACTTCAAGACCGAGTTGTTCGAAGATTTCTTGCACCGAAAATTCGGTCGCCTTGTTGACGATAAAGCCCATGGCACCGGTATCGCCGTGCTCGCAAATCAGTACAACTGATGAATCGAAGACTCCGTCTTGCAGATCCGGCATGGAAACCAAAAACTGGCCTTGAAATGCAGTATTTTGCTCATCGGATGTCATGCTCTGTGCCTCGCCCCAAATCCCAATCCTGAGTGTAGCTCACTGGTTAAAAAGTGCTGTAAAAAAGTCGTGCGCAATACGACTCCCTGTTTGTGCATCGATTTCTCGCACGCAGGTCGGACTGGTGACATTGATTTCAGTGAGATGGCCACCAATCACGTCGAGTCCGACAAACGAGAGGCCGAGCTCGATCAGTCGTGGCGCAACCTCCTCAGCAATCGCCCGTTCAGCCTCGGATATGGGGAGTGCGACGCCACGCCCACCTGCAGCTAAATTACCGCGTGTCTCACCTTCTTTTGGGATGCGGGCGAGGACATGGGTCAGCGGTTTGCCATGCAAAACGAGCACGCGTCGATCGCCATCCACGATTTCAGGCCGATAGGCTTGTGCCATTACCAAGCGCTGTCCATTGGGACTCAAGCTCTCAAGAATTGAGCCCAAATTCAGGCCATCCTCACGCACTCGGAAAATCCCAGATCCACCCATACCATCCAGTGGCTTGAGGATGAGATCTCCGGTGGATGCATGAAATGCAGATATCGCTTTAGGATCTGCTGTCACGAGTGTGTTCGGCATCAAGTGTGCAAACTCGGTCGCAAATAGTTTTTCATTGCAGTCGCGGATCGCTTGTGGACGGTTGATCACTCGGACGCCGGCACGTTCTGCGCGTTCGAGCAGATGGGTGGCATAGAGATATTCGCTGTCAAACGGGGGGTCAACGCGGATCATGATGACATCGAGCGTTGTCAGTGGCTCAAAGGTTGGCTCTGACAGCGTGACAAAGTCGTGGTCCTGATCAACCAGTTGCGCCCTTTGCATCTGTCCACAGGCCACGCCCTGATCGATTGCGAGGCCATGTTTTGGGAGATATACCACCTCATGACCAAGATCTTGGGCGGCCAACATCAGGGCAAAGGTTGTGTCTTTGTAGGGTGTGATGGATTGGATCGGATCCATCCAAAAGCCAATCCGTTGTCTAGGTGTCGCCACGTTTCAGTCCCTAATAATGTCCAAGTCTCGAGCCCAACAGGGTGAGCCCGACGATGGCAGCTGTTTCCGCTCTCAATATTGTGGGGCCAAGTGAAATTGGTTTCACCTGTCGTGTCCTCAGACTTTCGATTTCCGCCTCTGAAAAACCACCTTCAGGGCCAATCAGTAGTTGCTGGTGACCGGTGAGGAGTGTTGCAGTCTCGG
This sequence comes from uncultured Gammaproteobacteria bacterium, assembly GCA_913057215.1. GTDB lineage: Bacteria > Pseudomonadota > Gammaproteobacteria > Pseudomonadales > Litorivicinaceae > HIMB30. The sequence continues at coordinate 16,707 of CAJXNQ010000009.1, read as the reverse complement.
TGCTTCCGGGATGTGCGACATGGGTTGGGATTGCAGTCTCGATTTGATCGATCGAGCACAGGGGTCGGAGTTCAGGAATCCAATTGTTTCCGGATTGTTCACACGCATTGATGAGAATTTCTGCCCAGTGCGCCTCTTTTTTCTGAAGTCGTTCGCCTTTGGGAGGGCTGTCTGAAAAGGCAGTGATCATCGGCTGGATCGCAGAGACCCCGAGCTCAGTTGCTTTTTGCAGGGCCCAATCAAATCGATCGGCTTTAATCCATGCCAGACCCAATGTGATGGGCAGGCGTACATCAGGAGTGTGTTGGCCGCCGGTGATCGTGATCTGTGTCTGTTTTTTTGAGATGGCTGAGATCGTGGCTTCGGCTGTCAATCCCTGGCCGTTAAAAACAACCAGACTCTGGCCGACCTGCGCGCGGAGGACCCGCGCGAGGTAATGATGGTTGCGTTCAGAGACGACCACCTCGCCCTGCGTATGATGGCAGTCGGCCACATACAGGCGAGGTGTGCGCACGGACTTAGTACTTGTAGCTGTCTGGCTTGAACGGCCCATCGACTGAAACACCGATGTAGTCGGCCTGTGCTTCCGTCAATTTGGTGATCACACCACCAAAGCCTTCAACCATGCAGCGCGCCACTTCCTCATCGAGATGTTTCGGCAGAACCTCGATCTGGATGTTGTTGGCTTTGTCGGCCTCAGACAGCTTCGCGAACCCGCGCTGATACATCTCAATTTGAGCCAGCACCTGGTTGGCAAAGGAGCCATCCATGATCCGCGATGGGTGGCCTGTTGCGTTGCCAAGATTGACCAGTCGGCCCTCTGCAAGCAATAACAAATAGTCATCAGTCGACTCAGAACGGAACACTTGGTGAACCTGAGGCTTGACCTCTTCCCAACGCCACTTGTCGCGCATGTAAGCCGTATCAATTTCGTTATCGAAATGCCCAATGTTGCAGACAATGGCGCCTTTCTTCAGACATGTCAGCATGGCTTGGTCACAGACATCGACGTTGCCAGTAGTCGTCACTAGCAGATCTGTATCATCAAGCAGTGTGCGATTGATGTCGGCAACTTGACCGGTTTTGATTCCGTTTACGTAAGGAGAGACCACTTCAAAGCCATCCATACATGCTTGCATGGCACAAATGGGATCGGATTCGGTGACTCGGACAATCATGCCTTCTTGACGCAAGCTCTGAGCCGAGCCTTTACCAACGTCTCCATACCCGATCACCAGCGCACGCTTGCCTGACAGCAACATGTCAGTGCCACGCTTGATCGCGTCATTCAGCGAGTGACGACAGCCATACTTGTTGTCGTTTTTAGCTTTTGTGACTGAATCGTTCACGTTGATTGCAGGAATCTTCAGTTCGCCCTTGGCCAACATTTCCACAAGACGGTGTACCCCGGTGGTGGTTTCTTCCGTCACGCCATGAATATTCGGCAACATTTCTGGATACTTCTCATGCACCATCGCTGTCAGATCACCGCCATCATCAAGCAGCATGTTGGCATCCCAAGGCGTACCGTTTTTGAGGATGGTTTGCTCGATGCACCACTCACCCTCTTCGTTTGTTTGACCTTTCCATGCGTACACCGGAATACCGGCTGCGACCATGGCCGCCGCCGCTTCATCCTGTGTTGAAAAGATATTGCACGAGCTCCAGCGCACTTCCGCGCCAAGAGCCACCAGCGTCTCGATCAAGACCGCGGTCTGTACCGTCATGTGGATACAACCAATGATTTTCGCGCCGCGGAGTGGCTGCTCTGCCTTGTATTTTTCGCGGAGCTTCATCAATGCTGGCATTTCGCTTTCTGCAAGGCGAATTTCGCGGCGGCCCCAATCGGCCAAGGAAAGATCTTTAATTTTGTAATCGCCGTTTAAGACGTCATTTGGTACTGCGCTCATGGTCGTGCCTCGTTCTCAGTTGAATCGGTTTATAGCGTTTTGGCGGCTTCCGCCAAGGCTTGGGCGCGATCCGTGCGCTCCCAGGTTAAGTCCAAATCGTCGCGACCAAAATGCCCATATGCAGCTGTTGGTCGATAGATTGGGCGGTTTAGGTCCAACATGGTCGAAATCGCCCGCGGCCGAAGGTCGAAGTGGGCGCGAACCAGTTGGTCCAGCTGTGCATTGGTCAGATTTGATGTGCCAAATGTTTCGACCCGAATCGAGGTCGGTTCAGCCACGCCAATGGCGTAGGACACTTGCACTTCACAACGTGCTGCGAGACCGGCCTTGACCAAGTTCTTGGCCACATAACGTGCCGCATAGGCAGCGGATCGATCCACCTTTGAAGCATCTTTACCCGAGAAGGCGCCGCCACCGTGGCGTGCCATGCCGCCGTAGGTGTCAACAATGATTTTGCGACCGGTTAAGCCCGCATCACCGACTGGACCCCCGATGACAAATCGACCGGTTGGATTGATGTGATACTTGGTGTGCTCGTCAAGCCAGGCCTCTGGCAATACAGGCTGAATGATGTGTTCGCGTACGTCTCGAGCCAGCTGCTCTTGAGACACGTCTTCATCATGCTGCGTCGACAGGACGACTGCGTCGATTCCGACAATCTGCTCACCATCGTACTTAAACGTGATCTGACTTTTCGCATCCGGTCGGAGATACTTCAAGTCACCGTTCTTTCGAACCTCGGCTTGCCGTCTTACTAAATTGTGCGCGAGGTGAATCGGCGCAGGCATCAGGCTGTCCGTTTCATTGGTTGCATAGCCGAACATCAGGCCCTGGTCTCCGGCGCCTTGTTCATGCAACGCAGTCTCATCAACACCTTGGGCAATGTCTTGTGACTGCTTGCCGATACCGTTTAAGACAGCACAGGTGTTGCCATCAAATCCAAGTGACGAATGGTCGTACCCAATGTCTAAGATGACCTGACGGATAATTTCTTCAATATCCACCCAGGTATCCGTCCGCACCTCGCCTGAGACAAGGACAAGTCCTGTTTTCACCATGGTCTCGATGCCAGCGCGCGTGTGCGGATCATCTTTTAAAAGCGCATCCAAAATCGCATCCGAAATTTGATCAGCCATTTTGTCTGGATGACCCTCAGATACAGATTCCGAGGTGAAGTATGTCAAGTCCGTCATGGGGCGGTGGTCCTAAATTCAGTCATAATCGACATAATTGTATAAAGATATCTTTATATGTCAATGTTTGTCCCGAAGACGTGCCTTGTGGTTCGGGCTCAGTTTCATAACAATGCAGATCTAGATTGTTTCCACACAAAGTCAAAAGGACGTCACATGACTGATCGCAAGACCCTTGCGAATGCGATTCGCTTTCTAAGCATGGATGCTGTGCAGGCCGCTAATTCAGGCCATCCGGGTGCGCCGATGGGTATGGCGGATATTGCTGAAGTGTTGTGGCGTGATGCGTTGCGGCACAATCCCGCCAACCCAAACTGGTCCAATCGTGATCGATTTGTATTATCGAATGGGCATGGCTCGATGCTGATTTACGCACTGCTGCATTTAACCGGCTATGACGTCACCATTGACGATCTGAAGCAGTTTCGGAAACTCGGCTCGCGTACGCCTGGGCACCCTGAGTTCGGTTACACGGCTGGAGTGGAGACAACCACAGGCCCACTCGGTCAGGGGCTTGCCAATGCGGTCGGTATGGCCCTTGCCGAGCGCACGTTGGCTGCGCAATTTAATCAAGATGGATTCCCGCTTGTTGATCACATGACCTACTGCTTTGTCGGTGACGGGTGTTTGATGGAAGGCGTGAGTCATGAGGCGTGCTCGTTGGCAGGCACCCTGGGCCTCGGTAAATTGGTGGTGTTTTACGACGACAACGGCATCTCAATCGATGGCGATGTGCGCGGTTGGTTTTCAGATGACACCCCAGCACGCTTTGAGTCCTACGGCTGGCAGGTCATCCGCGGCGTCGATGGGCACGACCCGGATGAAATACAAATTGCGCTGAAAACTGCGCGCGAAACCACTGAACGTCCCACCTTGATCTGCTGTCGAACGGTCATTGGCTTTGGCTCTCCAAATTTGGCCGGCAGCGAAAAAACCCACGGTGCACCGCTTGGAGTCGATGAAATTCAAGCCACGCGGGATGCCTTGGGTTGGACAGCTGCACCCTTTGAAGTGCCTGACGAGGTGGCAAGCGCTTGGGATGCACGTGCTCGGGGCCAGGCCCTCGAGTCTGAGTGGAATGCCCTCTTTGAAGGTTACGCCAAAGCGCATCCTCAGTTGGCCGCCGAATATGAGCGACGCATGGCCGGTCAACTCCCAGACGGCGCACTGACTGCGCTGGATGAAGCCATCAAACAGAGCCAGTCAGACTCACCCAAACTTGCGACGCGGAAGGCGTCTCAAAACGCGATTGAATTGGTGGCTGGTCAATTTCCCGAACTCTTTGGTGGGTCGGCTGATTTGGGCCATTCCAATCTGACGGTTTGGTCAAATGCTGAAGCCAATTCGATTCAGAACCCCGGTGGCAACTACATGCATTACGGGGTTCGCGAGTTTGGCATGTGTGCGCTGATGAATGGCGTTGCGCTCCATGGTGGGTTGCTGCCCTTCGGTGGGACCTTTTTGATCTTTATGGAATATGCAAGGAACGCGGTGCGAATGGCTGCATTGATGCAGCAAAAGGTCATCTATGTATTCACCCATGATTCGATCGGTTTGGGTGAAGATGGACCGACACACCAGCCGATTGAACAGCTCTCCAGTCTGCGCGCCACGCCAGGATTAGAGACCTGGCGGCCCTGTGATACGACTGAGACTTTCGTGGCTTGGCGAGAAGCAGTGGCTGCAAAGACGCCGACTGCCTTGGCACTGTCGCGACAGGGATTGGAGAATCAACCGCGTGACGCAGAAACGCTCGCACAGGTCGCGCGCGGAGGCTACATTTTAAAAGATTCAGAGGGCGCACCTGAATGCATCTTGATCGCGACTGGCTCTGAGGTGGGGCTGGCGATGGATGCTGCGGCTCAATTGGGGACGTCGGTTCGCGTCGTGTCCATGCCGTCGACCTCTCGATTTGATGCACAAGATCCAAGTTACCGCGACCAGGTGTTGCCGCCTTCCTGTACCAAGCGTGTGGCGATTGAGGCAGGACATCCCGATCAATGGTTTAAATACGTGGGCTTATCTGGCGATGTCATTGGGATGAACAGCTTTGGTGAATCCGGTGCAGGCCCTCAAGTCATGGCGCACTTTGGATTTACCGTGGAGCATGTGATTGAACGGGTGCGGGCGCTCTAATTGTGGCATGGCGTCTTGGCATCAATGGGTATGGCCGAATCGGGCGCTGCGTTGTCCGCGCCTTGTCAGAGCGCGGACTGCTCGACCGAATTCAGCCAGTGTTGATCAATGACCCCGCCGATGCCGAGAGCTTGGTCCATCTGACGCATTACGACTCGACGCACGGTCGCGCGGCGCGGCTTTTCCAACCGGATCCAACCGGTGGCTATTTATTAAATGGTCGGTCAATCGCCATGACGCAGGCCATGACTCCCGAGACGATCGATTATCAATCCCATCCCATTGATGTCGTGCTTGAGAGCTCTGGGCGCTTTGCGTCGCGCGCCGGCGGTGATGCGCATTTGGCAGCCGGTGCACCACGCGTCCTCATCGGCGCACCTGGCGGGCCCGATGTCGATTTGACGGTGGTGTTTGGTTTAAACCATCAGCGTCTAGAGGACACCCATCAAGTCATCTCTGCGGCCAGTTGCACCACCAATTGTTTGGCCATTGGGGTCGCGGGTTTGCCGTCTCATTTGGCGATTGAGAATGGCTTTTACACGACCATTCATGCAGTGACGAATGATCAAGTGCTTATCGACAGCGCGCATCGCGATCCGCGACGTGGCCGGTCAGCCGGTGCGTCGATGATTCCAACAACGACCAATGCGATTCGTGCCTTGGAGTGGGTGATGCCTGAACTGGCAGGACGAATCCAAGGTTTTTCGATGCGTGTGCCAACGCAAAATGTGTCCTGTGTCGATCTGGTGGTGGAGTTTGATCGTGTGGTTTCTGAACAAGACATTCGGGGCGCCATGATGCACTGGTCGCAAACTCAAGGAGCTTTGTTTGCGGTCAATGACGAACCCTTGGTGTCGATTGATTTTAATCATCATCCGGCCTCCTGTATTTTTGATGCCACACAATTGATGGTGAACGGACGTTTGGCCAAGCTCTTATTTTGGTATGACAACGAATGGGGCTATTCCAATCGGGTCGTGGACTTGCTGCTGCATTGGCAGTCAATCTCAAAGGAGTGAAACATATGATAAAAACAATCGATGATTTGAATCTAAACGGCCGGCGTGTATTGGTTCGTCAGGACCTGAATGTGCCGGTGACTGATGGGCGCGTGACATCCACAGCGCGTATCGATGCGGCGTTGCCGACGCTGCAAGCGCTCATTGACGCGGGTGCACAGGTGGCTGTCATGAGTCACTTGGGCCGGCCTGAAGAAGGTATCTTTGAGTCTGAGTACAGTTTGCAACCGGTTGCTGATGTGTTGTCTGACAAACTCAATCAGGCGGTACCTTTGGTGTCTGATTGGATCGATGGGTTTGAGCAGACGGCACCAGTGGTCTTACTGGAGAACGTCCGTTTTCTTCCGGGAGAAAAGAAAGACGACCCGGCGCTTTCCAAAAAGATGGCTGCGCTCTGTGACATCTATGTGATGGATGCATTTGGGACTGCGCATCGCGCTCAGGCGTCCACCCATGGTGTCGGCCAGTACGCGCCAGAGGTTGCAGCCGGTCCCTTGATGGCGAGTGAGCTGGATGCCTTGACCCAAGCATTGGCCAACCCTCAGCGGCCGGCTGTGGCGATTGTCGGTGGCTCAAAAGTCTCCACCAAGCTGGATGTACTGACTGAGCTCGCCCACCGTGTTGATCAGATTGTGGTCGGCGGGGGCATCGCCAACACCTTTTTGGCAGCGGCTGGCTATTCCGTCGGACAGTCGTTGATGGAAGCGGATCTTGTTGAGACTGCAAAGCGCTTAATGGCCCAGGTTGATATTCCGCTGCCCACCGATGTGGTTGTGGCAACCGCGTTCAGTCCAGATGCGGAGGCCACGGTCAAAGCAGTCGCGGATGTCGGCGCCGAGGAGATGATTTTAGATGTGGGCCCTGAGACACAGGCCTCCTACGCTGGATTGATGCAAGATGCGAAAACTATTTTGTGGAATGGACCGGTTGGGGTCTTTGAGTTTTCTCAGTTTGCAGGCGGCACTCAAGCACTCGCGATGGCCATTGCTGAGAGCGATGCATTCAGTCTCGCAGGCGGTGGTGATACCTTGGCTGCCATCGATCAGTTCGGAATCGCCGAGCGTGTCAGTTATATCTCGACTGGGGGTGGTGCTTTCCTTGAATTTGTTGAAGGAAAGCAATTGCCCGCAGTCACCATGTTGAAATCGAGAAGCGAATAGTCAGGGAGTCACAATGGCTTTAATCAGTTTACGTCAATTGCTGGATCACGCAGCCGAGCACGGGTACGGAGTCCCCGCGTTCAACGTCAATAACGTGGAGCAAATGCGCGCGATTATGGAAGCGGCACGCGCTGTCGATGCGCCTGTGATCGTGCAAGCCTCCGCCGGTGCCCGAAAGTATGCAGGCAGTCGATTTTTAAAGCACTTGATTGAAGCTGCAATCGAAGAGTTTCCGGATATTCCAGTGTGTATGCATCAAGACCACGGTGCGTCGCCGGATGTTTGTCAGCAGTCAATCCAGCTTGGCTTTTCATCGGTCATGATGGATGGCTCGCTGATGCCGGATCAAAAAACCCCTGCGAGCTATGACTATAACGTTGAAGTGACTGAGTTGACGACTCGGATGGCGCATGCCTGCGGGGTGTCGGTTGAAGGTGAACTCGGGTGTTTGGGCTCACTTGAAACGGGCCAAGCGGGTGAAGAGGATGGTGTCGGTGCTGAGGGCACTCTGTCGCATGACCAGATGCTGACTGATCCCGATGAGGCGGCGGATTTTGTGAAAGCGACCAAGGTGGATGCACTGGCGATCGCCATTGGTACCTCGCATGGGGCCTATAAATTTACGCGCCCTCCAACGGGCGACATCTTGGCGATCGAGCGCATTAAAGCGATCCATGCCCGGATTCCAGACACTCACTTGGTGATGCATGGATCAAGCTCTGTACCCCAAGACTGGTTGGCAGTGATCAACGAATTTGGTGGCGAGATTCCTGAGACCTACGGAGTCCCTGTCGAGGAGATACAAGAAGGGATTAAGCACGGTGTCCGGAAGGTGAATATTGATACCGATTTACGCCTGGCCTCGACCGGTGCAATTCGTAGGTACCTGGCTCAGCATCCTGCTGAATTTGATCCGCGGAAATATCTCAAAGCGGCCACTCAAGCGATGAGCGAAATTGTCACTGCGCGTTACGAAGCGTTCGGCTGTGCCGGCCAAGCCTCAAAAATTAAAGTGATTGGGTTGGAGGCGATGGCAGGACGTTATGTGTCGGGAGATCTCGATCCACGCGTATCCTAGTGCCGGATGGTCGCAGTTGAGCCCAGTTGCTCAACTGCGATTCTGATTCATCAGAATAAGACGCGACACCGAATGGTGCCTTCAATCTCTGACAACTTCTCAAGCGCAACATCGGAATAGTCACGATCTACGTCAATGACCACGTAGCCAATTTTGTCGGATGTCTGTAAGAACTGCGCGCCAATATTGATTGCGTTGTCGGCAAACACCGTGTTGATCGCGGACAGGACTCCGGGCCGGTTCTCGTGGACATGCAGTAGGCGATGGTGATTGGGATGTGGCGGCAAGGCCACTTCCGGAAAGTTCACGCTGGTGAGGGTGGAACCATTGTCTGAATATCGAACGAGTTTCTCAGATACCTCGACTCCAATATTTTCCTGCGCCTCTTGGGTTGATCCACCGATGTGTGGCGTTAACAAAGCGGAATCGATGCCAACGAGGGGTGACTCAAACAGGTCGTCATTGGACTTGGGTTCAACCGGAAACACATCAACCGCTGCACCCAGTAAGTGGCCTGATTTCAGAGCCTCAGCCAAGGCCTCAATATCCACAACAGTTCCCCGCGACGCATTGATCAAAATACCTTGATCTTTCATCTGCCCGATGCGCTCGCGGTCCATCAGATTGCGTGTCGATGGGAGATCCGGTACGTGCAAGGACACGATATCGGCTGTGCCAAGGAGTGACTCAAGCGATGGCACCTGTGAGGCATTGCCAAGCGGCAGTTTAGAGACCACATCATAGAAGATGACCCGCATACCAAGGCCTTCTGCCAATACCGACAACTGTGAGCCGATCGAACCATAGCCGACGATGCCGAGTGTTTTGCCACGAATCTCATAGGCATTGGCGGCAGACTTCAACCAGCCTCCACGATGGGCTTTGGCGTTCTTCTCGGGAATGCCGCGCAGAAGTAAGATGGCTTCTGCCAAGACCAGCTCCGCCACCGAGCGTGTATTTGAGTATGGCGCATTGAAGACCACCACACCGTGTTCGGTCGCAGCGGTCAAATCAACTTGATTGGTTCCGATACAAAAACAACCGACAGCCACCAACTTATCTGCGACCTCAAACATTTCTCGGGTGAGGTTGGTGCGCGAGCGAATGCCGAGGAAGTGGACGCCCTCCAATTTGGCTTTCAGTTCGTCACCTGAAAGCGCGGTCTTCACGCTCTCAATGTTGACATAGCCTGCATCTCGAAAGACGCGCTCGGCTGAAGGATGGACGCCTTCAAGCAATAAAATTTTAAGTTTTGACTTATCAAAAGATGTGCTCATGGTTGTAATCAGTCTCGAGAAAGTTCAAGGATATCGGTGTCGGTGGAAAGCAGGAGTGTATCTGCAGGGCGCCGCGCAAACAGTCCACAGGTTACCACACCTGGGATCTGATTGATGGCTGCTTCAAGCCCCTTCGGATCGACAATCGAGAGCCCATAGACATCCAGGATGATGTTGCCATTGTCGGTGGTGCAGTCCTGTCGATATTCCGGATCGCCACCGAGTTCAAGGAGTGCGCGTCCGACGACACTGCGGGCCATGGGAATGACTTCGACGGGCAATGGAAATGCGCCGAGCACATCCACACGCTTTGAATCATCGGCAATGCAGATAAACTCCCGGGATGCTTCGGCGATGATTTTTTCACGTGTCAGTGCCGCACCACCGCCTTTGATGAGGTTTAAACGCGGGTCGGCCTCGTCGGCTCCATCGACATATACGGGCAGCGGGCCTGTGCTATTGAGTTCGAGAACCTCAATCCCGTGACTCCGAAGCCGCTCGGCGGTCGCTTCCGAGGAGGCCACTGCGCCGAGCAGTTCGACCTGACTGGCTGCAAGGACATCGATGAAGCAGTTGGCGGTCGATCCCGTGCCAATGCCGATGGGTGTGTTGGCATCCAGTTTGTTTCTGATGATCTCAAAAGCTGCGTCGGCTACGCGGCGTTTTTTAGCGTCCTGGCTCATGTGAGTTCCTTCAAAAGAGGTGTGAAATCATAGCTGTAACGGTGTCAGCGCGCTATGATAATGAGCTTCGTAATGGAATGCTCATGTCTGATCACCTGATTCAAAAGATTTTAACCGCCCGTGTCTACGACGTTGCGATTGAGTCGCCTGTACACAAAGCGCCCTTTCTGTCCAGCCGACTCGGCCGAGAAGTGCTCTACAAGCGAGAAGACCTGCAACCGGTCTATTCGTTTAAGTGTCGAGGTGCCTACAACAAAATGCTCAGTATTGACCCTGAGGTGTTGTCGAAAGGCGTCATTGCCGCCTCGGCTGGGAATCATGCCCAAGGGGTCGCATTGGGCGCTCAGCGTCTGAAAATTCCAGCCGTGATTGTCATGCCCACCACAACGCCGGCCATCAAGGTGCGTTCGGCAAAAGCGCGTGGTGCACAAGTAATCCTGCATGGCGACAGTTTTGATGAGGCCTTTGCGAAGAGCCAAGAGTTGATCTCACAGTATGGCTACACCTACTTGCATCCCTTTGATGACATTGAAGTGATTGCAGGGCAGGGGACGGTGGCTGTAGAGCTTTTGCGTCAGGTCACCAAGCCGATCGATGCAGTCTTCATTCCAGTCGGTGGTGGCGGTTTGGCGGCTGGCATGGCGGCCTACATCAAATATGTGCGCCCGGAAATCAAAGTGATTGGGGTTGAGCCAGAGGATGCGGCCTGCTTGGCGGCTGCGCTCGATGCAAAAGAGCGCGTGGTGTTATCTCAGGTGGGTCTCTTTGCAGACGGTGTGGCCGTCAAGCAAATTGGTGCGAATACCTTCGATGTACTGAAAGATGCGTGTGATGAGGTCATCACGGTCACTACCGACGAAATCTGTGCCGCTGTCAAAGATGTCTTTGACGATGTCAGAAGTGTCAATGAGCCGGCAGGCGCATTGTCGGTGGCGGGGCTGAAAAAGTATGCAGCGCGTGAGGGTGCAGGTGAGGCCTTGGTGGCGATTTTATCCGGTGCGAATGTGAATTTTGACCGGATCCGTCATGTCGCAGAGCGTGCAGAGGTCGGTGAAAAACGTGAAGCCATTTTGGCCGTGACCATTCCTGAGCGCCCGGGTGCATTTAAATCCTTCTGTGAGCAAATCGGTCAGCGCAATATCACAGAGTTCAACTATCGGTACTCAGACACCGATGAGGCACACATCTTTGTCGGTGTGACCACAGATCCATCAACCGATGATCGAGCTGAGTTGGTGTCGAAACTCGACCAAGCTGGTCTCCCTGTCGTGGACATGACTGAAAACGAGTTAGCCAAACTGCACATCCGTCATATGGTCGGGGGCCGCTCACCCGAGGCGGGGTCTGAGTTGGTGTTTCGGTTTGAGTTTCCAGAACGCCCGGGTGCACTTTTGAAGTTTCTCAATCGCATTGGTGCGCGCTGGAATATTTCAGCATTTCACTACAGAAATCATGGTGCAGCCTACGGCCGAGTGCTGGTCTCCATGCAGGCCGCGGCATCTGAGCGAGACGAGCTGTCGAGTTACTTTGATGACATTGGCTACACCTATTTTGATGAGTCAGAAAATCCTGCAGTTAGACTCTTTATGAAAGATTGACATGCCATTACACGAGTAACTCAATCAAAAAGTTGACAATTTTTAATTATTAGATACGATCGCGCCCATATTGGTCAGATTTGGGTGCTATGGGACGTCGTGATCCAATCAAAATGTTGATGCTGATGGGTGGTTTGATCCTCGTGGTCACCGTTGCTCACAGCGCCATTACCGGCGGATAACCTCACACTCCGTCACCACCAGATCAAATGGCTGATCCCACCGATCCACTGGGATTTCAGGCCACTCCTGCTGACTGAAAGCGACACCAATCTTGACAGGTGACTGTGTTGATTTTGACAGCGCGCGGTCATAGTAACCGCCGCCCATGCCAAGACGGTTGAGCATGCGGTCGAAGCCTGTGCATGGCATGATCAGGACATCCAAGTCGTCCAATTCTGCCGTTTCGTCTCGCAGACTGGTCGGGATTCCATAGGTTCCAACCGTGAGATCCCCAATTGACTCGATCCGCGCCCATTCCATCTCTGTATTCGACAGGATGCGGGGGACAAAGCACGCGCGTGCCTCTTCCCAAAGTCTTTGGTGTAGGTGCTCCAGATTCACTTCATGGCCCACTGCCAGATAGCTGCCGATGACCGCATCCCGTAATTCAGGGAGGTCCAGCAGTCGGCCACAGATGATGTGAGAGCTCGAGGAAACGAAACTGGGATCGAGTGAATCACGCGTTTCAATCAGCGTGTTGCGGACGGTGTGTTTATCCACATCAAGTGCCCCAGGTTGCCGCTGTCGGTTTGGCCCTTGAACCCAATGGTTCAAGGCGGGAAACGCGGGCGCGCTTTAGGCTTTCCGTGCTCGGACCTGCGCACCGCGCGCCCTGTGTCTCCCTAGGTAGTACGTATCGGCTCGAGGACATAACCAACTGGCGTACAACCCAGGATGGCTCAACTATATCAGCCTGCCTCGGATTCAGACAGTTTTGTGAGCGTGGACTCGATGCGCTCGGCGAGCTGTTTCAGTTCGGCATCGGCGCCACTTGAGTCACCCGATAAGTGCGTATGCGCAATATTGAGGGCTGCCATCACCGCAAGGCGCTCCAATGCATTGGTACCCGTGCGCTCTTTGATCTCGCGCATTCTTGCATCGACAAAGTCCGCGGCTGCTTCGAGTTCATGTTCTTGGCCGGCGGGACAGGCCACAGGATAATCACGTCCTAGGATTTGCACTTTCACGGTGGCAATTTCGGTCATGACAGCACCTCGTAATTTTTCAATCGTGACAGGATGGCATCGATTTGCGCGCGCGCCTCATCACGCTGCTTCAGCAGCAGGGCACGGTTTCGTTTGAGGTCCCCCTGTTGCTTCCGCAGATGCCTATTTTCCTGATCAAGTCGTTCGACAAGTTGGATGAGCTTCTCAACTTGCTGCTCCAACTCCATCAAATCGTTGCGCATTCCATCACCCTCACAGCTTGAGACGCATCATACGTTGGAGGCCTCTGGTGCACAACAGACGTGATAGAGTAGTCCATCAGGAGGTGGGCATGATTCAAGCGTTGTATCGCACATTGGACGACTGGTTGGTGGATCAGGATGCAGACATTAGAGCATCTGAGATCCAAGGTCTGTTGGCTGGATTACTAGCCGCCTCTGGTGGTGTGAAACCTGAAGAGTATGCCGGTCGGCTCGCTGAGTATGCCGATCTTGAGTTGGCCCGATTTTCTGAGATCGCGGAGCATCTCGAGACACTTTTTACAACACTGCGCGAAAGTTGGGAGGGGATGGGTCTTGAGTTTGAACTTCTGATCCCTGAGGACGACGAATTGATTGAGGAACGTGCTGATGCCCTCGGTGCCTGGTGTGAAGCCTTTCTGGCGGGCTTGGGATTATCGGGAGAATTCACACAAGAGACGCAACTGACGGCCGATGCCCGTCAAGCTCTTGAGGACCTCTCAGAGATTGCACGGATTGAGGTTGAAGAGGCTGATGAAGACCTTGAAAAAGCCTTCGCAGATGTCAGTGAACATGTGCGGTTGGCTGCGTTACTCGTGGCGACAGAGTTGAATGGACAGGGGTCGGTGCCGCCGGATCCTGTCGTACATTAAAGGGTTTCCATGTTCAGTTTAGATGTGTATCAAACGCGCCGCGACCGGCTCAAAGCGCAGTTGCCAGACGGTGCAATGGCGGTGATTGCTGCAGCTGAGGAAGTGATCCGCAATCGGGATGCGGAGTATCCATTTCGTCAATCCAGTGATTTTTTGTATCTCACCGGTTTCAATGAGCCAGACGCCGTGTTGGTGTTACGCCCGAATGCGCCGGAGCGGTTATTCGTCAGACCCCGTGACCCGGATCGGGAAGTATGGACTGGACGACGACTGGGTCCTGAGCGCGTCCAGGAGTCACTGGGCATTGCTGAGGGTTCCCCACTCGACGCACTGCCCACAGACATGCAAGCGATGTTGGATGAGACCACCTGGCTTGAGTACCCCTTTGATTGCAAGGTGACTTCAGCACTGATTGAAAAGTGTCTTGCCGATCGGAAATCGCATGGGCGACGACAGGAGCTCTTGTCCCATCGCGTGGATTTGAGTCGACGTTTGCATCAGGCGCGGATGATTAAGGGGCCTGAAGAAATTCAAGCGATGCAGACCGCCGGTCGCATTTCGGCTGCGGGTCATGTGGATGCAATGCGGATGTGTCGACCGGGTCTGACTGAGGACCAATTGGCCTCTGTCGTTGAGCATCGGTTCCGGATGGAGGGCAGCCCATCTGTCGCCTATCAGACGATCGTCGGCGGTGGCGAAAATGCCTGCATTTTGCACTACATCGATCGTCAGGATCCCTTGCATGACGGTGATCTTGTACTGATTGATGCCGGGTGTGAGATCGAGGGCTATGCCGGTGACATCACGCGCACATTTCCGGTGAATGGCCGGTTTTCAGGGCCGCAGGCTGAGATCTATGATCTGGTCTTGCAAGCACAAGCAGACGCACTGGCAGAGATGTGCGTCGGCCGGTCGATCCGGTTGTATCATCAGACGGCAGTTCGGACGTTGACGGAGGGTCTGATTGCACTTGGATTCATCCAAGGTCCGCTTGAGGATGCCCTCGAGGAAAAGCGCTTTCATCCCTTCTATATGCACGGCACTGGGCACTTATTGGGCTTGGATGTGCATGACGTGGGACGCTATGAGAATGACGGAGAGCCCGTGTTACTCGAGGACGGCATGGTACTGACCTGTGAGCCGGGTCTGTATTTGAGCCAGCGTCTGAGCATTCCTGAACAATTCCAGGGGATTGGTGTGCGCATTGAGGATGATGTTTTGATCACCGCCGACGGCCCTCAAGTGTTAACTGGCGATGTGCCAAAATCTCGGGATGAGATTGAGGCGCTGATGCGGGATGGTGCATGCGCTGTGTCCTAGTGGGTGGCGGGCCCATTGGGCTGATTGCTGCCGCCTCGTTGCGAGCCGATGGACATACTGTTCGTCTGTTTGATCCGCAGACCGAGAAGCCGACCATGTCATTGGCTTTGGCTGAGTCGACACTTCGTCTTCTTGAGCGCCTTGGTATCGATCGGTTACCGGGCGAAACACTGACCTCGGTGCATGTGTCTGAAAAGGGCGTGCCTGGTTCGATGCTTCTCGATGCGCCCGAACTTGGATACACCCGGTTTGGTCAAATCGTGCCATCTGAGGCACTCGAAGCTCAGCTGAGCGAGCAGGTGTCTGATGTAATTGAGGCCAGCGCCGTCGAATCGATTGTGCCCCGCAGTCGTTCGTTGCCGCCGTGTGTCACCTTGGCAACAGGCGAAGTGATTGAAACTGATTTGGTGATCCTCGCCGATGGAGGCCGCAGTCATTTGACTGAGCAACTGGGATTTATACCCCAAACTCGACCCTTTGCGCGGACTGCGTTACTTGGCCGAATTCGTTTGAGCCAGCCGGTGCCCGGGCGGGCTTACGAGCGCTTTGTCGGCACCGGTCCACTGGCATTGTTACCCTTAGGAGATTGCTTGTACGGGTTTGTCTGGTCTCTGGATCCAGCCCGTGCAATGCAACTGGTCGATGACTTGGATGCGTTGAGAGCTCTGCTTGAGCGGACTGTGGACCCAATCCTTGGGGCGGTCTCGATCGCAAAAGACCCAGTCGCCATTGAGCTGGTCGAGCGTTGGATCGATCAGCCCTACCGCCCGGGCGTATTATTATTGGGCAATGGTGCTCAAACGATCCATCCTGTCGCCGGACAAGGCCTGAATTTGGCCCTGCGGGGACTCGGGCAGGTGTTGGATGCGCTTCCCCACGATGATCCTGATACCGCGATTGCTCAGGCCATGGCTCGCTGGCGAACGGATCGGGATCGAACACGATTTGCCTCATCCGTACTCGAGTCCATTTTTGATCGACCCAATCCACTGAGGCGGTTTGCAACTGCGACAGCCATGAGCGTGTTGGATCAGAGTCGGTCTGTGAAGCGTCAAATCGCTGAAGCCGGTATGGGACTCCTCTCGTGAAAGTTGTCATCGTCGGTGGTGGTGTCGTGGGGCTCAGTGCGGCACTTGTGTGTGCCAAGGCCGGACACCATGTGCGAATCTGCGACCCGAATGGCTTTACGGCGGTTGAACCACGCGGTGAGATTGAGCCGCGGGTCTGGGCGCTGGGGCCGCAATCGACCCGTTTGTTGTCTCGACTCAACGC